>JBKJZJ010000001.1:0-23312 GCA_046715355.1 Allosphingosinicella sp.
GGATCGGGGTGAGCGGGTTCTTGATCTCGTGCGCGATCCGCTGCGCCACGTCCGACCAGGCGGCGCGGCGCTGGTCGAGCAATTGCTCGGTAATGTCGTCGAAGGTGAGGACATGGCCGCCCTTCACACGCACCGTCTTGACCGCCAGCGTCCTTGGCTCGCCGCGCGAGGCGAGCTGGACGACGTCCTCGCGCTCCTCGCTGGCCAATTGGCGGTCGAGTTCGGGCGCGAGGTCGGCGAGCTTCTGGCCGACCGGGCTCTGGCCGCCCGTCTTGAGGAGGGCCTCGGCCGAGCTGTTGATCAGCTGGATGACATGCCCGTCGTCGACCGAAACCACGCCCGCGGTAACGCCTGAGAGCACCGCCTCGGTGAAGGCGCGCCGGCTGTCGAGCTGGGCATTGGCGGCGACGAGGGCGCCGGTCTGCGCCTCCAGCCGGCTGGTCATCCGGTTGAACGCATTGCCGAGCGTCGCGACCTCGTCGCGCGCGCGCGACTCGGGAACGCGCGCCGAAAGATCGCCGGTGGTGGCGAGCCGCGCGGCGCCGACCAATTCGGCCACGGGCCGGACAAGCCGGTCGGCGAGCTTGAGCGCGATGAAAATCACGATCGCCACGATCAGCAGCGCGACGGCCAGCAGGATCGCGTTGAAGCGCAATTGCAGGTCGCGGGACCGGTTGAGGGTGATCCGATAGTCGCTGACCGCGCTCTGCGCCTCGCGCCACTGGCCGAGCGCGCGGACGTCCATCCGCCGCGAGATATAGAGATATAGGTCCTGGGTGGGATCGAGCTTGATCAGCGCCTCGATGCGGTCGCCGGCGTCGGTGACGATGCGCGGCTGGCCCGTGCGCAGCGCGGGCAAGGCGCCGCGCGGCAGCCGCTGGTCGACCGGACGCTGATCGAAATTGACCATGGCGAAGGTCTGGATGTCGCCGCGCGGGCTGACCCGGAAGATCGCCGCCTCGGTCAGGTCCCGATTGACCACCTGCCCGAGCATGCTCTCCGCGAAGGTCGGCGTGTCGAGGCCGAAATCGTTGATGTTGGCGACGACGTCGCCGCGCATGATCGGAAGCTCGCGGCCGATCCGCTCCTGATGCTCGCCGACATAGGATTGCGAGACCACCTGGGCGCTGTCGAGCACGGTGCGGGCGCGGTCCGAATACCAGAATTGGACGCCGCCCTGGAACAGCATCGAAGCGAAGAATACGACGAGGAGAGTCGGCACAGTCGCGATGATCGAGAAGAGCGCGACGAAGCGGACGTGCAGCCGTCCCCTCCCACCGATCGGCGATCGCGCGGCGCGGCGCATGGCGAGCCGCCGCGCGACCAGCACCATCAGCGCCATGGCGGGGATGAGGTTCGCCACCAGCATCGCCGCGGCCACGGGCGGCGTCAGCAGCGAGGCCGGCGTCGTGCGCCCGGCGACGAGGAAGTAGGAAATGCTGACCGCCGCGATCAGCGACAGCACGACGCCGAGCTCGACCAGCGGCATCAACCCCCGTCGGCGCATCATCACCGCCAGGCGCCGGCGCCAGCGGGGCCGGGAGGGGGACTCGACAGGGATCGCTATTTCGGCGTTCACACTGCGGCTCTAGCACAACAATGTGGCATAAAGAACACAGTGAATGGGGGAGCCCGCCGCAGCCGGCGCGCTCTTTGTCTCAAGCGGCCGCCCGGCTCAGCCAGGGCGCGTAGAAATCGCGCAGCATCGCCAGCGCCCGTTTCGCGTCCGCTTCCTTGTTGAAGGCGTTGCGGAATTCGGCCGAGCCGTGCAGCCCCTTGGTGTACCAACCGATATGCTTGCGCGCGCAATTGACGCCGACCTCGCTGCCATAGAGTGCGAGCATCGCTTCATACTGCTCGACGATCACCTGATATTGCTCGTCGAAGCTTGGATCGGCGAGGCGCTCACCGGTCTTCAGCCAGTGCATCGCCTGCTTGAGCAGCCAGGGCCGGCCATAAGCGCCGCGCCCGATCATCACGCCGTCGGCGCCGGACTGGTCGAGCGCCGCGCCGACATCCTCGATCGTGTTGATGTCGCCATTGGCGATGACCGGGACCGAGACCGCCTCCTTGACCTTGCGGATGAAGCGCCAGTCGGCCTCGCCCTTGTACATCTGGCAGCGGGTGCGGCCGTGGACGCTGATCATCCGGACGCCGAGATCCTGCGCGATGCGGGCGAGCTCGGGCGCGTTGAGGCTGGCATGATCCCAGCCCATCCGCATCTTCAGCGTGACCGGGAGGCCGACCGCCTTGACGGTCGCATCCACGATCGAAGCGGCGAGCTTCAAATCGCGCATCAAAGCGGAGCCGGCCTCTCCGTTCACGACCTTCTTGACCGGGCAGCCCATGTTGATGTCGATGATCGCGGCGCCGCGATCCTCGTTGAGCTTCGCCGCCTCCGCCATCTCCCTGGGCGAGCAACCGGCGAGCTGCATCGAGACGGGCTCCTCCGACGGATCCCAGGCCATCTTTTGCAGCGACTGGCGGGTCTCCCGGATCGCGGCCTGGCTGGCGATCATCTCGGTCACCGTCAGCCCCGCGCCGTAGCGCTTGACGATCCGCCGGAACGGCATGTCGGTGACGCCCGTCATCGGCGCCAGGATAACCGGCGTGTCGATGCGGACGGGTCCGACGCTGATGGGCTTGAGCCGGCTCATGGGAGGCGCGAGATAGGATGGAATGCGCTGGCGGGCAAGTTTGGGCTCGGCTAGGGCGAGGCTATGGGCAGAACGGTCGCGTTGGTGATGGCGGCGGGGAGCGGCAGCCGCGCGGGCGGCGGCCTGCCCAAGCAATATCGCAGGGTCGCGGGCAAGGCCGTCCTCGCCCATGCCGTCGACCATCTCCGGCGCGCGGGAGCCGACGATATCCAGATCGTGATCGGCGAGGGTCAGCAGGCGGCCTATCGGGAGGCGATCGGCGACCGCCCCCTCCCCGCTCCGATCATCGGCGGCGCCAGCAGGCGGCAATCGGTGGCGAAGGGACTGGAGGCGCTCGCCGCCCAGGGCAATGTCGCGCGCGTGCTGATTCACGACGCGGCCCGCCCCTTCCTCTATCTGGAGGTCTGGGATCGGCTCGTCGAAGCGCTGGAAGATGCGGATGCCGCCGTCCCCGCCCTCCCCGAGGTCGACACGACGGCGCGCGGCCGCGACACGCTCGACGAGATGGTCGCGCGCGACGGGCTGATCCGCATCCAGACTCCGCAGGCCTTCCGCTTCGAGGCGATCCGCCGTGCCCACGCCGCCTGGACCGGCGGGGAGGCGACCGACGATGCCCAGATCGCGCATGCCGCCGGCCTCAGGGTGGCGATCGTCGCGGGCGATCCGGCGCTCGACAAGCTCACTTACGAGGCGGATTTCCTGCGCGTCGAGGCGGCGTTGCTGACCACGCGCGTGGGCTTCGGTTTCGACGTGCACGCGTTCGGGTCCGGCCGGGATTTGTGGCTCGGCGGCGTGCTCATCCCCCACGACCGCGGCCTCGTCGGCCACAGCGACGCCGACGTCGTCCTGCACGCGCTGACCGACGCCATATTGGGCGCGCTCGCCGCCGGCGACATCGGCGACCATTTCCCGCCCTCCGACGCGCGCTGGCGGGGCGCGGAATCGGGCCTGTTCGTCGAACATGCCCGCGAGCTCGTCGCGCGGGCCGGCGGCCGGATCGCCCATGTCGACGTCACCATCATCTGCGAGGCGCCGCGGATCGGCCCTTATCGGGACGCGATGCGGGCGCGGATCGCGGGCTTGTTGCGGCTGGAGGTGGCGAGGGTTAGCATCAAGGCGACCACCACCGAGCGGCTCGGATTCGCCGGCCGCGGCGAGGGCATGGCGGCCCAGGCGGTGGCGACGTTGCTGGTGGGGGACCCGGGATGATCAAATTGCTTGCCGCGTCCGCGATGCTGAGCGGACAGGCCGCGACTCAGGCGCCCGCGCCGGCGCAATGCCTGACCCGCCAGCAGATCGGCGACGTCACCGTGGTCGCGTTCTCGGTCATGCTGGACGGCACGCGCGAAGCCTGCCGGCCGCATCTCCCCGCCAACGCCTTCATAGCGCAGCCGGCCGGGTCAGATTATGCCGCACGCCTGCGCGCGGAGGCCCAGCGGCGTTCGGCTTCGGCGGCGCAGGGCATTGCCCGGGCCTTCGGCGGCGGCGAGATGCCGCCCGAGGTAATCGGCACGCTGATCGAAGGGATGATGACGCCGGGCGCCGCCGCGCAGGCCTTCGGACCGGGAGACGCCGGCTTGTGCCGCGAGATGAACGAAATAATCGAGGCCATGGCGCCCATGTCGCCCGACCAGTTAGGCCGGATGACGGCGGCGTTCATCTCGCTCGCTCAGCAATTGGAAGCCCGTTTCCCACCCGCGGCGGAGGCCGCGCCGGAAGCCGAATCGGCGGCCCCCTCGGGGGAGCCCGAAGAGGAAGCGGCCGCCGCCGCGCCCGAAGCGCAACGCCCGCCCCTGCGCATCCTTTGCCCCGAATGACCGACTCGCGCGACTTCGTCCTCCCCGGGGAGCTGGTCGATCTCGCCGGGCGGGTGGTCGAGGCGAATCGCGCCGCCGGGCGGCGGGTCGCGGTGGCGGAAAGCTGCACCGGCGGGCTGGTCGCCGCCGCTCTGACCGAGATCGCCGGCAGCTCGGACGTGCTCGAGGCGGGCTTCGTCACTTATTCGAACGAGGCCAAGGCCAAGCTGCTCCATGTCAGCGAGGAGCTGATCGAGACGTTCGGCTCGGTCTCGGTGGCGGTGGCCTGGGCGATGGCGCAAGGCGCGCTCAGGAGCTCGGGCGCCGACGTCGCGGTCGCGCTGACCGGCATTGCCGGCCCGGCCGGCGGCTCGGACCGCAAGCCGGTCGGCACCGTCGTCTTCGCGCGGGCGGAGCGCGGCGCCGATCCCAAGGACATCGTCGCCGACACGCAATGCTTCGGCGATCTGGGCCGCGGCGGGGTCCGCCTTCAGGCGGCGCTGTGCGCGCTCAATTTGCTGCTGCCCGAGCCCGGCTCACCGTAGAGCGCGCGCGCCCGCTCCTCGAAGGCGCCGATCATCCTTCTCAGCGCGCGGTCGAACATCTGCCCGGCGATCGCCTCGAACAGGCGGTTGCGGAAGGCGAAATCGACGCAGAAATCGACCTCGGTCGCCCCCTTCCCCACCGTGCGGAAGGTCCAATTGTTGTGGAGATACTTGAGCGGACCCTCGACATAGTCGATCTCGATCTCCTCGGGCCGGCGCTTGCGCACCTTCGAGGTGAAGGTCTCCTTCAATGCCTTGAAGCCGACGATGAGGTCGGCGACCATCTCGGTCTCGCTCTCCGAGCGGACGCGCGTGGCCGCGACCCAGGGCAGGAAATGCTGGTAGCTGCCGACGTCGGCGACGAGGTCGAAGAGCTGCTCTTGCGTGTAGGGGAGGATGCGCTTTTCGGTGTGGCGGGGCATCAGGCGGTGCGCGCCGCCGCGAGCTTCGCTTCCCGCGCGGCCCGCATCTTCTCGAAATCGTCGCCGGCATGGTAGCTCGACCGGGTCAAGGGCGAGGCGGCGACGAGGAGGAAGCCTTTGGCCCGCGCGATCGCGGCATAGGCATTGAACGCCTGGGGCGTGACGAACTCCTCGACCCTGGCATGGCGCGGAGTCGGCTGGAGATACTGGCCCATGGTCAGGAAATCGACCTCGGCCGAGCGCATGTCGTCCATCACCTGGTGGACCTCGAGGCGCTGCTCGCCCAGGCCGACCATGACTCCGGATTTGGTGAAGATCGAGGGATCGTGGCGCTTCACGCTCTCGAGCAGGCGCAGCGAGGCGTAGTAACGCGCGCCGGGCCGGATCGTCGGATAAAGGCGCGGCACCGTCTCCAGATTGTGATTGTAGACGTCGGGGCGCGCTTCGATGATCCGCTCGACCGCCGCCTGCGCCTTGTTGCGGAAATCGGGCGTCAGGATCTCGATCGTGGTCGCCGGCGTGTTGCGCCTGAGCGCCTCGATCACCTTGACGAATTGCGAGGCGCCGCCGTCCGCAAGGTCGTCGCGGTCGACCGAGGTCACCACGATATGAGTCAAACCCAATTCCGCAGCGGCGACGGCGACATGCTCGGGCTCGAGCGGGTCGACCGCTTTGGGCATGCCGGTCTTGACGTTGCAGAAGGCGCAGGCCCGCGTGCAGGTGTCGCCCAGGATCATCACCGTCGCGTGCTTCTTGGTCCAGCATTCGCCGATATTGGGACAGGCCGCCTCCTCGCAGACGGTGGCGAGGCCGAGCCGGCGCATCAACGCCTTGGTCTCCATGAAGCCGGCGCCGACCGGCGCCTTCACCCGGATCCAGTCGGGCTTGCGCTGCCTGGGGACGGCCATGGGATCGGCTTCGCTCATGGCGCGCAAATAGCCACAGTCAGCGAAACTTGCCACCCCCGGGCAGGAAAGTTAGTCACGCGCATCACTCGGCCCGGAGAACGACATTTTGGCTGACTTCAGCGCGCTCATCGAAGGCTATCGCCGGTTCCGCGACCATGGCTGGGGCGCGCAGCGCGAACGCTGGGCCGGGCTCGCCGAGGGGCAGAGCCCGAAGGTGATGGTGATCGCCTGCTCGGACAGCCGCGTCGACCCCAGCCAGATCTTCGACGCGCGGCCGGGCGAGATGTTCGTCGTCCGCAACGTCGCCAATCTGGTGCCCCCCTTCGAGCGCGACAATCACTATCACGGCGTCTCGGCGGCGCTCGAATTCGCGGTGACCCAGCTCGAGGTCGACGAACTGGTCGTGATGGGCCACGGTTTTTGCGGCGGCTGCGCGGCGGCGCTGACCGGCCAGTTCGACAATGCCGAACATGGCGAGGGCCATTTCATCGCCCATTGGATCGACATGCTCGCCGACGCCCGCGCCAGCATCCGGGCGCGCCACCCGGTCCTCGACCGCCAGGCCTTCCTGGAAATGGAGCTGGAGGGCGTCCGTATCTCGCTCCGCAACCTGATGACCTTCCCCTGGGTACGCGAGCGCGTCGAGGCGGGCCGGCTCAAGCTGCACGGCGCCTATTTCGCGATTCTCGACGGCGTCCTCCACGTCTGCGACGAGGCCGGCGGCGAATTCGCGCCGGCTTAGGCGGCTCGCCCCGCCACGCTCCGCCTCATGCCGTAGAGCAGATAGATGGCTATCCCGACGACATGCGCGCCGAGGAACCAGAGCTGGGTCCTGACCGGCAGGCTGTAGAGCAGATAGAGGCAACCAAGGATTCCGAAGATGCCGACCGGCCAGGCCCAGGGCATCCTGAACCTGCGCTCCGCATCGGGCGCGCGCCGGCGCATCACCAGCATGCAGACCGCGACCGCGATGAAGGCGGTCAGCGTGCCGGCATTGGCCAGAGCGGCGAGCTGGGCGAGCGGGACCAGGCCGGCGAGCACCGCGACCACGATCGCGGTGAAGATGGTGATCCGGATCGGAGAGCCGCGGCGGGATACCCGCGCCAGCACGGGCGGCAGCATGCCGTCGCGCGCCATCACGAAGAAGATACGGCTCTGGCCGTAGAAGAAAGCGAGGATCACCGTCGGTAGCGCGACCACCGCCGAGACGGCGAGGAGCTTGGCGGCGAGCGGTTGGCCGATCTCTCGCAGGACCAGCGCGAGCGGCTCCGGGCTGTTGGCGAATCGCGAATAGGCCAGCGCGCCGATCGCGGCGGCCGCGACCGCCATGTAGATGGCGACGCAGATCAGCATCGAGCCGACGATGCCGATCTTGAGGTCGCGGCCGGGATTCTTGGTCTCCTCCGCAGCAGTCGCGATCGCGTCGAAGCCGTAAAAGGCGAAGAAGATGATCGCCGCGGCCGCCATCACGCCGACCTCCGCCCCCGGCGCGCCGGTCTTGGGAAAGCCGAACGGCATGAAGGGCTCGAAATTCGCCGCGTTGAAATAGGGCAAGGTCACCGCGACGAAGACGATCAGGGCGAGTACCTTGACCGCGACCAGCACCGCGTTCAGCGTCGCGCTCTCGCGGGTGCCGTAGATGAGGAGGCCCGCGACGACTGCGATGATCGCGATCGCCGGCAGGTTGACGATCCCGCCCAGCTCCGGGCTCTGGGTCAATGCATGAGGAAACTGGATATAGGCTTCAAGCAAAGGGGAGGCATAGCCCGACCAGCCCACCGCGACCGCGCTCACCACCAGAGAATATTCGAGGATCAGGCTCCAGCCCACCACCCAGGCGAGCCCCTCGCCCAGCACGACATAGGTGTAGGTGTAGGCGCTGCCCGAGGCCGGGATCATCGTCGCCATCTCGGCATAAGCGAGCGCCGCGGCGATGCAGATCAGGCCGGCTATGGCGAAGGAAAGGATCACCGCCGGCCCCGCCTTGGCGGCGCCGACGCCGGTCAGGGTCAGGATGCCCGTACCGACGATCGCGCCGACGCCGAGCGCGATCAGGTGCGGCCAGGAGAGGGTCGGCTTCAGCCGGTGCTCCTCGGGCATCTCCTCGCGCGGGATGATGGTCTTTTTCGCGTTCCAGGATGCCATCGCGCTTTCCCCTTTTTCCGGCCGTACGATCCTGGCCCGCTTTGCGGCGGCGCGACAAGCCGGAAAGTGACTTCATGAAGAACGCGAGGGAACTTTCCGTTTTGATTTGGGTTAATAGGGCCGCTATGGGGGACCCCGCACATTTCAACGCCGCCGGTGGGGGTGCCCTCATGACGTCAGTCGCCACCACGCCCGAACAGATGCTGGATATGGTCCTCGCCGCGGCGCGCCACGGCGATTCCGAGCTCCACGCCGTGCTCAGCACGCTGCCGGCCCCGATCTATACGACCGACGCGGGCGGCGTCGTCACCTTCTTCAATGACGCCTGCATCGGCTTTGCCGGGCGCACGCCCGCGATCGGCAAGGACCGCTGGTGCGTGACCTGGAAGCTCTACGGCGAGGACGGCGTTTTCCTCGCCCATGAAGATTGCCCGATGGCGGTGGCGATCAAGGAGAAGCGCGAAGTGCGCGGCGCCGTCGCCCTGGCGGAGAGGCCGGACGGGACGCGGGTGATGTTCACTCCCTATCCGACTCCCCTGCTCGACGCGGACGGCGAAATCGCCGGCGCGGTCAACATCCTCATCGACGTCACCGACGCCCGCCAGGCCGGCGAGCTGCGCGCGCAGGCGATGCGCTGCCGCCGCCTCGCGCATTCGGTGACCGACGAGCGCGCCGTCGACACTTTGCTGCTGATGGCGTCGGAATATGATGCGAAGGCGCGGAGCCTGCGTCCCGACTAAGCCCTGTCGCGCCGCCCTCCCCCGCGCTAAGACGGCGCATGACCGACGACCCCAACCGCCACAGCCGCAACGTCTGCCTGCTGATCGACGCCGACAATGCCTCGGCCGGATCGCTCGATCCGGTGCTGACCGTGCTCGCCGAACTCGGCACGGTCAACATCCGCCGCGCTTATGGCAATTGGCAGAAATCGAGCCTCTCCGGCTGGGCCAAGATCATCCACCGCCACGCGATCGAGCCGCAGCAGCAGTTCGACGTCGCCAAGGGCAAGAGCGCGACCGACATGAAGATGACGATCGATGCAATGGACCTGCTCTATCGCGGTCACGTCCACGGCTTCGGCATCATGTCGTCGGACAGCGACTTCATGCCGCTGGCGGTCAGGATCAAGCAGGACGGCCTGCCCGTCTACGGCTTCGGCACCGCCAAGACGCCCGAAGCCTTCCGCGAGGCCTGCACCCGCTTCATCGACGTCGGCGCACTCGCCAAGTCGGACGCGGCCGAAGTCGGTACGCGGGCCGCGCCGCAGGCCGAAGCGGCGGAATCGGGCGTCGACGAAGCGGTGGTCAAGCTGCTCGGCGACGCGATCAAGGCGTCCAGGCGCGACGAGCGCGGCTATGCGAGCCTGCAGGAAGTCGGCAAATTAGCAGGCAACCGTTCCTCGTTCGACGCCCGCAATTACGGCTATTCGCGGTTGAGCGAATTGATCGAGGAAATCCCCAATTTCCAGGTCGAGAGGCGCGACGGCGGCGCGGTCTTCGTCAAGCGGGTGCGCTGAACGCCGTGACGGCGATGATTGCGATCGCCCCGCTCGCCCCGGCCGACCGCGCCGAATGGGAGACGCTCGCCCGCGGCTACAAGGCCTTTTACCAGGATGCGGTCCCCGACGAGGATTATGCGCGGACCTGGCGCCTCGTCCTGGCGGGCGAGGCGGTGCATGGGCTCGGCGCCCGCATCGACGGCCGCCTGGCCGGCTTCGCCCATTATCTCTTCCACCCGCACAGCTGGCTGGGCGAAGTCTGCTATCTGCAGGATCTGTTCACCGCCGAGGACGCGCGCGGCAAGGGCGTCGCGACCGCCCTGATCCACGCCGTCGCGGACGCGGCCCGCGGCCGGGGCGCCGCGAAATATTACTGGCTGACCAAGGAAGACAATGAGCCGGCCCGCGCCCTTTACGCGCGCATTGCCCGCTGGAAGGGTTTCCTGCGATACGATTACCCGCTGTAGCTTTCCCGCTCGGCGCAAAATCGCGGACGTCGCCCGCCTCCCATTCGGCTGCTGTCCGCTTTGGCGTGGCTAGTTCGCATTGTCGTCGGGCTTAGTTCGTATATAAGACGACCTTCGTCCCATTGAGTCTCCGAGTCGTTTCTTTAGTTCGATTTGGATAATTAGGACAGGGAGCGCATCATGGCCGGGACTTGGAGCGTATTGACGAATTCGCCGCCAGCAACAGTCTGCACGACGTTTTTGCTGACCGACGGCTCAGTCCTGGCCCAGGGGGTCAGCACCAACAAATGGTACCGGCTCAAGCCCGATGCCAATGGCAGCTACGCCAACGGCACCTGGACGACGATGGCCAACAGCGTCCACGCGCCGCTTTATTATGCGTCCGGCGTTCTGCGCGATGGGCGGCTGATCGTCGTCGGCGGCGAATATGACGGCGGCGCCATGATCTGGCTGCTCGGCGCCGAGATGTACAACCCGGTTGCCAACAGCTGGACGACCCTGCCCGTGCCCGCCGGCTGGACCCAGATCGGCGATGCCCCCGGCTGCGTGCTTCCCGACGGCCGGTTCTTCGTGGGCCAGGTCGGCTCCAAGAAGACCGCCATCTACGATCCCGCCACCAACGCCTGGACCGCGACGGCGAACAAGATCAATTCGGTCGGCGAGGAAAGCTGGTCGTTGCTCCCCGACGGCACGATCCACGCGGTCGACTGCTCCAACCCGCCCAACGCCGAAAAGTACATCATCGCCTCGAACCAGTGGGTGAGCGCCGGCCAGACGCCGAAGGTGCTGGTCGACAGCATCTCGGAAATCGGCGCCTCGGTCCTGCTGCCGGACGGCCGGCTGTTCGTAATTGGCGCGACCGGGTTCACCTGCCTCTACACGCCGCCGCCGATCGCCAATCAGGTCGGCACCTGGGTGCAGGGGCCGACCATCCCGCAGGTCAATCCCAATCAGCCGCTCGGCACCGTCGATGCGCCGGCCTGCCTGCTGCCGAACGGCAAGGTGCTGTTCACGGCGAGCCCGATCACCGTGCCGGCGACCTTCAAGACGCCGACATTCTTCTTCGAATACGATCCGATCACCAACGCGATTTCCAACGTGCCGGCGGCGGTGACCGACGACGACGAGGCCTATTGGGGACGCATGCTCATGCTCCCCAACGGACAGGTCCTCTACACCGCCGGCAAGACCACGGTGTCGCTCTACACGCCGGGCGGCGCGCCGGATCCGGTGTGGGTGCCAACGATCACCGCCTGCCCCAGCGCGGTCAAGCGTGGCCCGACCTACACGCTGTCGGGCCGCCAGATGAACGGGCTCAGCCAGTGCGTCTATTATGGGAACGACGCCACGCAGGCCACCAACTACCCGATCGTGCGGCTCGAGAGTGGATCGGCCGTCTATTATTGCCGGACGTTCGGCTACTCGACGATGGGCCTGCAAACAGGTACCATCGTCCACACCCTGAACTTCACGGTGCCGACGAGCGTTCCGCTGGGGACATATTGCCTGCGCGTCATTGCCAATGGCATCGCCTCGGCCTGTCGCACGATCGGCGTGACCAACAAGTCGTTCAAGGAGATCAAGTACGAGATTAAGGAGAAGTTCGAGATCATCGAGGACCTCAAACCGATTATCGACGTCAAGACGAAGCGGCTGCCCGATATCGACGACCTCAAGCTGGTGCGGGAGGAGGTCAAGCTGGGACGGGAGGATCTGGAGATCAACATTTTCGAGAGGATTCAGGAGGAGTGGGTGAAGACCGTCAGGACCCTCACCGAGCACATCGATCAAACCAATGAGGAGCTGGGCCGGACCTTCATCTCGCCGCAAGAACGGCCGACGGTCGGACGTGCGCCCCCACCGGAGATAGAGGAGCTGAATGTGCCGCGTATCTCCGCCGCGCAGGCCCGTATCGGTCAGGAAAAGCGCGCGTTCAATGACGGAAGCAAAGAGGTCGCCGTGACGGCGGAAGCCGAGAAGTTCCACGAGATGATCCATTCGCTTTCCAAGTCGGGCGGCAAGATGGAAGCGGCATTCGCCCGCACCGGCAACCAGCGGGTCGCGAAAGGTTCAGCGACCGCCGCGGCCAAGAAGACGGGACGGCGCAAAAAGAAATGATCGTCGTCGTCGGCAGCCGGCACGATGGGGTGGCGGCTGCCCTGGTCGGCGCCTGGCCCGGCGCGGAGCTGTGCTCCGCCGAGGACATTGCACAGCCGGGATGGATCTGGCGGACCGATGCGACGGTCCCGTCGCGGTGGGTGATCGGCAACAGGCCCGTGGCTGACGACGAGGTCACCGGGGTCTTCGTGCGCCGGTCCTGCTTCTATCCCGAGGAGTTCACGTCCACCCACGCCGACGACCGTGCCTATCTGGCGGCGGAGGCGCACGCCTTTCTGGTTTTCGTGCTCGGCGCAACGCGCGCGACCGTGGCAAGCCCGGTCACCGACGGCGCCCTCGGCGACGAAGCGGTCCGCCCCGAACGGTGGATTCCCGCGGCCCTCGAAAGCGGCTTCGCGGTTTCGCCGCTCCGTTTGACGAGCCGCCGCGCCCGACCCCGCCGGCTTCATCCCTACGCGGTGGAAGTGGTCGGCGACGAGGCTTTCGGCGCTCCCTCCGAACGGCTCAGGGCCGCTTGCATAGCGATGGCCGATTGCCTGGGCATGAAGTGGGCGACCATCGTTTTCGACGGGCATCATCGCGTGCTCGCCGTGACCAGCACGCAGCCGCCCACCGCGGCGGCGGTCGCAGCCCTCGGCCGCATGCTCGCCACCGCCGTGCCCGCGTGATCCTGGTCTGGGGCCCCGCCGACGATCCGCCGGTCGAGCGCATCGTCTCGATCCTCGCGGCACGCGCGGCCGATCTGGTGCACGTCCACGCGGACAACCTGACGACGCTCACCTACGAGGTGACGGTCGGCGCTTCGGTCGCGGGATGGTTCGAGGTCGGTGGGCGCAAGGTGCCGATCGACTCTCTGAGCGGCATCTATGTTCGTCCCGGCGACTTGCCCCAGGGACGGCTGCCGGCCGCGGCCCTGGACCTGATCGCGTCGTGCGCGCCGGCGGCGGTCGTCAACCGCCCCTCCGCGGGCCGATCGAACTGGTCCAAGCCGTTCCAGTCGCAGCTGATAGCGGCCGCCGGCATCGCCGTGCCAGACACCTTGGTGACGACCGATCCGTCGGCGGCGCGCAGCTTCCTCGCCGGGCATGAGCGCATCGTCTACAAGTCGATCAGCGGGATACGCAGCATTGTCGCTACTCTGGGCCCAGGCGACAGCGATCGCCTGGACGGGGTGGCGACCGGGCCAGTCCAGCTGCAGCAATGGATCCGCGGCAGGGACGTTCGCGTCCACGTCGTTGGCGAGACATGGTTCGCGACCGCGATCGAATCCCCTGCGGACGACTACCGCTACGGTGCGCGCGACGGCGCCGAGCCGCAGCTGACCGCGCTCGACATCCCGGTCGCGCTCGGCGAGCGGCTGGTGACGCTGACGAAGGATCTGGGGCTGATCGTTTCCGGAATCGACCTGCGCGTGACCCCCGAGGGGAAGTGGGTTTGCTTCGAGGTCAATCCGTCGCCGGGCTTCACCTTCTACGAAGATGCCACCGACCAGCCGATCGCCGAAGCCATAGCCGACCTGCTCCAGGCGGGCGTTGCCCGGCCATGAACGGAGCGGCGCGGTCGCCGACGCAGGGCGGCAGCGCGGGGCTCTGAGATATTATTGGCTGACCAACGAGGACAATCTCCAGGCCCGCGCGCTCTATGACCGTATCGCCCGATTCACGGGATGTCTGCGCTACGATTTTCCGCTGTAACGGGCTCCCGCCGGCCCGACCGGACCAGGAAATAGAGGCCGGCGATCAGCATCGGCGCGCTCAGCGTCTGGCCCATGGTCAGGCCCCAGGGCAGATGTTCGAGGCCCGCATCGGGCTGACGGACGAATTCGATCAGGAAGCGCGCGGCGCCGTAGATGACGAGGCCGGTGCCAAGCAGGCGGCCCGGGCGGTAGCGGGCGCCGGTGCGCCAGAACAGATAGACCAGCACCGCCATCATCAGCAGGCCTTCGAGCACCGCCTCGTAGAGCTGGCTCGGGTGGCGGGGGAGATTGTCGTGCGCGCCGGGGAAGATCATGCCCCAGGGGAGGTCGGTCGGCCGGCCCCAGAGCTCGCCATTGGCGAAATTGGCGAGCCGGACCAGGAACAGGCCGAACGGCGACGCGCAGGCGACGTAGTCGCACACGCGCAGCATATCGAGCTTTTGGATGCGGCAGAACAGCCAGATCGCCAGGATGACGCCGATGAAGCCGCCATGCAGCGACATGCCGCCGTTCCAGGGCTTGAGCACCTCGAGCGGCGTCGCCCAGATCTCCGGGCGGTAAAAGATGCAATAGCCGAGCCGCCCGCCCACGATCACGCCCGCGGTGATGGTGAGCGCGAAGGCTTCGAGGTGGCGCCTGGCCAGCGGCGCGCCGGGCTGGGCGACCAGCCTCGCCATGTACCACCACCCCAGCAGGATCATCGCGAGGTAGCTCAAGGGATACCATTTGAGCTGGAAGAAGCCGAGATCGAGCGCGACCGGCGAAATGCCGAGCTGGTCCCAGCGCAGCGCCGCGCCGGCCTGGATGAGGAAGCCCTCCAACATGGCTAGCGCGTCAGCTTCTTGTAGCTCATCCGGTGCGGCCGATCCGCCTCCGGGCCCAGGCGGCGGCGCTTGTCCTCCTCATAGCTTTCGAAATTGCCCTCGAACCATTCGACGTGGCTGTCGCCTTCGAAGGCGAGGATGTGGGTGGCGAGGCGGTCGAGGAAGAAGCGGTCGTGGCTGATGATCACCGCGCAGCCCGCGAAATTCTCCAGGGCCTCTTCCAGGGCGCGCAGGGTCTCGACGTCGAGGTCGTTGGTCGGCTCGTCGAGTAGCAGGACGTTGCCGCCCTCCTTCAGCATCTTGGCGATATGGACGCGGTTGCGCTCGCCGCCCGAGAGCTGGCCGACCTTCTTCTGCTGGTCCTGGCCCTTGAAGTTGAAGGCGCCGACATAAGCGCGGGTGCCGATCTCGTGCTTGCCGAAATGGAACACGTCCGAGCCGCCTGAAATCTCCTCCCAGACATTCTTGTCCGGGCTGAGATGGTCGCGCGACTGGTCGACATAGCCCAGCTTCACGGTCGGGCCGATCTTGATCTCGCCGCCGTCGGGCCGCTCGACACCGGTGATCAGCTTGAACAACGTGGTCTTGCCGGCGCCGTTGGGGCCGATCACGCCAACAATGCCGCCGGGCGGCAGCGAGAAGCTCAGATCCTCGAAAAGCAGCTTGTCGCCATAGGCTTTGGAGACGTTGTTGAGATCGATCACATTGCCGCCGAGCCGCTCGGGCACCTGGATCAGGATCGCCGCCTTGCCCGGTGTGCGGTTCTCCTGCGCCTGGACCAATTCGTCGAAGGCGCGGATGCGGGCCTTCGATTTGGCCTGCCTGGCCTTGGGCGACCGGCGGATCCATTCCAGCTCGTCGTTGATCGCCTTCTGCTTGCCCTGCTCCTCGCGCTCCTCCTGTTCCAGCCTCTTAGATTTCTTCTCCAAGTAACCGGAATAATTGGCTTCGTAGACGTAGTAGCGGCCGCGATCGAGCTCCAGCACCCAGTTCACCACATTGTCGAGGAAGTAGCGGTCGTGGGTGACGAGGATGACGTTGCCGGGATAGTCGACCAGGTGCTTTTCGAGCCATTGCACGCTTTCGGCATCGAGGTGGTTGGTGGGCTCGTCGAGCAGCAATATGCCGGGCTTTTCGAGCAGCAGCCGGGTCAGCGCCACCCGGCGCTTCTCGCCGCCGGAGAGGTTCTCGACCGAGGCGTCGCCGGGCGGGCAGCGCAATGCGTCCATCGCGATTTCGAGCTGGTTATCGAGCGTCCAGCCGTCGACCGCGTCGATCTTTTCCTGCAATTCGCCCATCTCGGTGCCGAGCGCGTCGAAATCGGCGTCGGGGTCGGCCATTTGCGCCGAGACGGCGTTGAACCGCTCGACCAGGTCGGCGACCTGGCGGACGCCGTCCATGACGTTCTCCTTGACCGTCTTGGTCGGATCGAGCTGCGGCTCCTGCTCGAGATAGCCGACCGTGACATATTCGCCCGGCCAGGCCTCGCCGGTGAACTCCTTGTCGCGCCCCGCCATGATCTTCATCAGCGTCGACTTGCCCGAGCCGTTCGGGCCGACGATGCCGATCTTGGCGTCGGGATAGAATTGCAGGTGGATGTTGTTGAGGATCGGCTTGGGCGCGCCGGGGAAGGTCTTGCTCATGCCCTTCATCACGAAACTATACTGGGCGGCCATCAGGGCGCTCGCTTTCATCGAAAAACCGGGGACGTTGGCCGAAGCCGCAGCCTCCCTAGAGCGGGCCGCCGTTATTGGCAAACCGCCCAACGACCGCTAGGCCGCCTCCCTATGAAAAAGCTGATCCTGTTCGCGTTCGCCCTCCCCTCTCTCGCTTTCGCCCAGCCGCCGGTCGGCGACCAGGCCGCCGCCCTTCGCGACGCAGCGCTCCACGGCGACACGCTTGCCTGGGAGATCGTCGAGGGGCTGACCACCGAGGTCGGCCCCCGCCAGGCGGGCACCGAGGCCGAGGCGCGGGCCCGGGCCTGGGCGGTGCGGCGGCTGACTGAATTGGGCTTTGCCAACGTGCATGTCGAGCCGTTCGAGATGCCGGTCTGGATGCGCGGCGAGGAGCGGGCCGAGATCGTCTCCCCCTTCCCCCAACCGCTGGTGGTGACCGCGCTCGGCAATAGCGGCGCGACGCCGGCGGCCGGCATCGAGGCGGAGGTGGCCGGCTTCGACAGCGTCGCCGCGCTCCAGGCGGCGCCCGACGCAGCCGTGCGCGGCCGCATCGTCTTCATAAACCACGCGATGGCGCCGACTCAGGACGGCTCCGGCTACGGCCAGTTCGGCGCGCCCCGCCGCCAGGGCCCGACGCTCGCCAGCCGCAAGGGTGCCGTGGCCATCGTCATCCGCTCGATCGGCACCGATTACCACCGCAATCCCCATACCGGCGTGCAGAGCTTCGGCGAGGGCGCGCGGCCGATTCCGGCTGGCGCGCTCACCGTGCCCGACGCCGAGCAGCTGCAGCGCATCCTGAACCGGGGCCGCCCGGTGCGGATGCGGCTCACGCTGACGCCGCGCAATATCGGCCGCCGCCAATCGGGCAACGTCGTCGCCGAAGTGCCGGGCAGCGATCCCGAAGCCGGCGTGATCCTGATCGGCGGCCATCTCGACAGCTGGGATCTGGGCACCGGCGCGGTCGACAATGCCGCCGGCGTCGCGATCACGGTCGCGGCCGCGCACCGGATCATGCAGGCGGGCCGGCCGCGGCGGACCATCCGAATCGTCCTGTTCGGCGCCGAGGAGGTCGGCGGCGGCGGCGGCGAAACCCACTTCCGGCTCCATCGCGAGAGCGGGAACATCGTCCTCGTCGGCGAATCCGATTTCGGCGCTGACCGCGTCTGGCGGGTCGAGTTCAAGCTCGCCCCGAGCAATGCAGCGCTTGCCGATCGGGTCGCGGCCCTGCTGGCCCCGCTCGGCATCGTCCGCAGCGCCAATCCGGCCGGCGCGGGCGCAGATCTGAGCGACTGGGTCGGAGCGGGTCGGGCCGCGATCGACCTCGGCCAGGACGGCACCCGCTATTTCGCCTATCACCACTCGCCCGACGACACGCTCGACAAGATCGACCCCGCCCAGCTCCGCCAGAATGTCGCCGCCTGGACGGCGATGCTCGCGGCCGTGGCGGATGCGCCGGGGTTCATCTACGCCGCCGAGCCCACAGCCCCGCCCCCCGCCGTGCGTTAGCCGCAAGCGCAGCTTGACCTTTACCCCTGCACAATAAAGAAGCGCCGGACGCCGGGGGGCGAGATGCGAGGCGAGGGTCGTGAAACGGCGGCTTTTTACCCCCTATCTGTTCGGCCCGGCGTGCCTGGCGGTCCACGCCACGGCCGCGTCCGCGCAGGAGGCGCCCGCGCCGACCGTCCAGCAGGCGAGCCAGGATCTATCGATCCTCTCGATCGAGGAGCTTGCGCAGCTGCCGGTGCGCTCCGCCTCGAAGCGCGAGGAGCCGCTCTCCGCCGCGCCCACGGCGCTCTTCGTCATCACCGGCGACGACATCGTCGGATTGGGAGCGACCTCGCTGCCCGAGGCGCTGCGGCTGGCGCCCAATTTGCAGGTCCAGCAGGTCACCGGCTTCGAATATGCGATCACCGCGCGCGGCTTCAACAGTGTCGAATCGTCGAACAAATTGCTGGTGCTGATCGACGGCCGCAGCGTCTATTCGACGTTGCATTCCGGGGTGTTCTGGCAGCTCCATTCGCCCCTGCTCGAGGATATCCGGCAGATCGAGGTGATCAGCGGGCCGGGCGGCACGCTCTACGGCCCCAATGCGGTCAACGGCGTGATCAGCATCGCCAGCCGCGATGCCCGCGAGACGATCGGCGGGCTGGTGCGCGGCACCGCCGGCGCCTTCGAGCGGACGCTCGGCGGACGCTATGGCGCCGCGCTCGGATCGACCGGCGCGATCCGCTTCTACGGCAATTGGTTCGATCGCGAAGCGCTGGCGCAAGGGCCGCTCGGCCCGGCGCTCGGCGACGCCTTCAGCGGCTGGCAGGCCGGGATCCGCGCCGATATCGAAGCGGGCGCCTCGCATTTCACCATCCAGGGCGACGCTTTCGACAATGACGTCGATTCGCTGCCCGGCGACGGCCACCAGGGCCACAATATTCTCGCCCGCTGGTCTCACGGCCTGGGCGAGACCGCGTCCTTCCGCATCCAGGGCTATTACGATTATTTCGAGCGGCAATTCCAGCTCGCCTTCGATTCGCTGCAGACCTTCGATCTCGACGCCCAGTTCAACGCGACCAGCGGCCCGCACGACCTTGTCCTGGGCGGCGGCGTGCGGACGACGCGCGACCGCTTCATTAACAATCGCAACGGCTTCGCGCTTGTTCCTCAAAGCCAGCGCCTGTGGATCTACAATGCCTTCGTGCAGGACCGGATCAGGCTCACCCCCACTTTGTCGCTGACGCTCGGCATCAAGGCCGAGGAGACCAGCTTCACCGGGATCGAAGTGCTGCCCAATGTGCGCCTCGCCTGGCAGCCCGACGAGCGGACCCTGCTCTGGGCGGCCGTCTCGCGGGCGGTGCGGACGCCGTCGCGGATCGACCGGCAGCTCGAATTCCAGCCCCTGCTGCTCCCCGCCCCCGGCTTCGTCTCGGAGAAACTGATCGCCTTGGAGGCCGGCTATCGCGGCCAGCCGACCGAGCGGACGACGCTCTCCATCTCGGTCTTCTACAATCTCTATGACGACATCCGCACAGCCGACCTGGTGAATCCCGCTCCGCTCCAGGTCCGCCTCGCCAACGGCCTCGAAGGCCACAGCTACGGCGTGGAGGCGTGGAGCACCACCCAGCTCGCCCCCTGGTGGCGGCTCAATCTGGGCGTCAGCGCCATCTTCAGGCACTTTCGCGAGAAGCCGGGCCATATCGACCTTTCGGGGCGCGGCTCGCTCGGCCACGATCCCGATTTCCAGCTGTTCGCGCGCACCCAGATGAACCTGACCGACCGGCTGCAGCTCCATGCCGGACTGCGCTACGTCGACGAGATCGACAGCGCCCCGCCGATCAATTCCTACATCGAGGCGGACGCGAGCCTCTCCTATCGGCTCAACGATCAGGTCGAGCTCTACGTCGCCGGGCGCAACCTGCTGCACGGCAGCCATCTCGAGAGCAACGACGCCAACCGCGCCCATCTCGCCCAGCGCAGCCTCGCGTTCGGCACGAGGCTCAGATTTTGAGGGCAGCCTTGCGCCTCTGCCTTGTGGTGACGCTCTGCCTTGGCCTGGCGGCGGCGCCCCCCGCGCGCGCGCAGCAACCCACCGAGGAAGCTGTGAAGGCGGCCTTCCTGCCCAAGTTCGCGCGCTATGTCGGCTGGCCGCAGCGCGTTCAGCTCGGCCCCGGCGCGCCGTTCCAGCTCTGCGTGATCGGCCGCGACCCGTTCGGCCGCATGCTCGATTCTGCCGCGGCGACCGAGCAGATCGACGGCCATGGCGTGACCGTGCGCCGCCTGCCCACCGCCGCCGGCGCCAGCGCCTGCCATCTCGCTTTCGTCCAGGGCGCGGCGCCTGCCGACACCGGCAGGCTGCTGCTCGCCTTGCGCGGCCGGCCCGTCCTCACCATTACCGACGCGCGCGCCGGCCCGCAGCGGGGGATGATCCACTTCACCATGGTCTCCGGACGCGTCCGCTTCTTCATCGACGAGGCGGAAGCGGCGGCGCGCGGCCTGTCGATCAGCTCGCGGCTGCTCGCGCTCGCCGCCGGCGTCAGGCAGCGGCGCTGATGCGGCTGCCCTCGCGCCTCTCCCGCAGGTGGAGCGCCGCGCCGGTGGCGATCGTCGCCGTGGTGGCGGTGCTGCTGCTGGCGGGCATCGGCGTGATCGTGCAGAGCGAGGCCGCCTATCGCGACCTGCAGCAGCAGGAGACGCGGGTGCAGGCCGACATCCTCGCCGCCAGCGTCGCCGCGGCGCTCGACTTCGGCGACGACGTCGCCGCGCGCGAGGCGGTCGCCGCGATCCGGGTCAACCCGCAGGTGCGCAGCGTCGGAGTCTATAATGGGCGCGGCATGCTGGTCGCGGGCTTTGGGCGCGAGGGCGCCGGGCCGCCGCCCCGCCTCGAGGAGTCGGCGGCCGCCGCCGGCAACGCGGTCTCCTCCTCGGTGCCGGTGACGAGCCGCGGCGAGCGGATCGGGACGGTCGTCCTCGCCTCCGACCCCGAGCCGGTGTCGCGCCGCCTCACCCGCTATCTGGTGATCGGGCTCCTGATCCTGATGGCGGCTTTGGTGGTGACGGTGCTCGGCGTCGCCCAGGCGGCGCTGAAGCGGGTCAATCGGGAATTGGAGGAGCGCGCCGACGCGCTCGCCGGCGCCAATGCGGAATTGAAGGTCCAGGTCAGCGAACGGAGCAAGGCCGAAGAGCAGCTCCGCCAGGCCCATAAGATGCAGGCGCTCGGCCAGCTCACCGGCGGCATCGCGCACGATTTCAACAATTTGCTGACCGTCATTCAGGGATCGGCCGATATGCTGCGCCGCCCCGGAATCAGCGAGAACAAGCGCGTCCGCTTCGCCGAGGCGGTGGTGCAGGCGTCGAGCCGGGCGGCGGCGCTCACCGGGCAATTGCTCGCCTTCGCCCGCCGCCAGCCGCTCCAGCCCGAGGCGATCGACATCAACGCGCTGATCCGTGGCATGACCGACCTGCTCGACCGGACCCTGGGCGAACGGATCACGGTGACGACCGAGCTCGGCGAGATCGCCTGCACCGTCGAGGCCGACCGCGCACAGCTCGAATCCGCCGTGCTCAACATCGCGGTTAACGCGCGCGACGCCATGCCCGACGGCGGCCGGCTCGAGATTCGGACCGCGATCGCGGAGGACGTGGAAGATGACGAAGGCCGCGCGATGATCGCCCTGTCGGTCAGCGACACCGGCAGCGGCATGGACGAGGATACGGTGAGCCGCGCCTTCGAGCCCTTCTTCACGACCAAGTTGACGGGCAAGGGCACCGGCCTGGGGCTGAGCCAGGTCTACGGCTTCGCCACCCAGTCGGGCGGCGACGTGCGCATCGCCAGCCGGCCCGGGAGCGGCACAATCGTCACCCTGCTGCTCCCGTGCAGCGACGCGTCCGAGACCGTCCGCGCCGCGGAGGAAAGCCCGCAACTGCGGCGCGGCCGCACCGGCCGGGTCCTGCTCGTCGAGGACAATGACGAGGTCGGCGAGTTCGCCGAGCATCTGCTGGATGAGCTCGGCCACGAGGTCGTCCGAGTCCGGACGGGCGAGGAAGCGCTCGACCGCGCGCTGGCCGAGCCGTTCGACCTCGTCTTCACCGACGTCGTCATGCCCGGCATGAGCGGGCTCGACCTGGCCGGCCTGCTGGCCGAGCGGCGCGCCGATCTGCCCGTCATCCTGACCACGGGCTATAGCGACGAGATCGCCCGTTCCGGCGCCGGCGGGCGACCAATCATCCTCAAACCCTACCGTCCCGAGACGCTGGCGGCGGCGATCGAGCAGGCGCTCGCGCCGCCGCCCTGACGGGCTATTGCGCGCAAGCGCC
This sequence comes from Allosphingosinicella sp., assembly GCA_046715355.1. Lineage (GTDB taxonomy): Bacteria > Pseudomonadota > Alphaproteobacteria > Sphingomonadales > Sphingomonadaceae > Allosphingosinicella. The sequence continues at coordinate 22,558 of JBKJZJ010000001.1, forward strand.
CGCCGCGCCCGCATGGCTCGCCAGCCGAAGCTTTAGCGAAATCAACAGGTCGCCGCGTCCCCCGGACGCGGCTGGGCGGTGCGGGGCACTGCCCCCCTGTTGATGGTCGGGGAGACAGGATTCGAACCTGCGACCTGATGCTCCCAAAGCACCTGCGCTACCAGGCTGCGCTACTCCCCGAAATCGGGTCAAAGTGGTACTTTGACCCGGGGCAGGAAGAAAGGAGGAATGCTCCGCTTTCTTCCTCGGTCAAAGTACCACTTTGATCGAAATCCGTGGGCCCGGCAGGATTCGAACCTGCAACCAAGCCGTTATGAGCGGCCGGCTCTACCATTGAGCTACAGGCCCAGGCGACGCCATGCCATGGGGTAAAGCCGGCGGCAATGCCGAAAGGCTCAGGCGGAGCCTTCGCTCCGGCTCGCCGGCGGCGCCGCCATCTCCTCGGCGGGCAGAGTCAGCAGAAAGCGGTCCGCGCCCATTTCGAGCCGGCCGCCCACCGCTTCGGCGAGGTTGCGGACCAGCCGCAATGCGAAGCCGAGCCCGAGCGCCGGCGCCCCCGGCCAGTCGCCGTCGGGGCTGTAACCCGGATCGAGCAATGCCGTCTCGTCGAGCCCTTCGATCGCCTTGGGCCGGTCGAGCGCGAGGAGCAGCGCGCGCGGCGCCCCCGCCGGCGCCATGGCGAGCCGTACCGCGATCGTCTCGCCCGCGCCGGCCAGCCCGATCGTGCCGGCGAGCAGGCGCGCGAACATGCGCTC
>JBKJZJ010000002.1:0-2627 GCA_046715355.1 Allosphingosinicella sp.
GCGCGGCGCGGCATCGCCGGCGACGCGGAAGCGCCAGCCAGCCTCGAGCCGGAGCGCGGCGCCGCGCACGGGAAGCCGGTAGGAAATGCCGGGCCCCGCATCGAGCCGCGCCGCGCCCGGCTGCGCGGCGCCCCAGGCGCCGGCGCCGATTTCGACCGGGCCGACCGGCGCCGAGACGCGAACCGCGCCGTCGATGAACAGGTCGCGCGCGCGAAGTCCGACCATGCCTGCCTGGCCGTATAGGTCGAGGCGCAGGCGGCGCGGCAGCGCCCGGCTGGCGCCGCCGTGGAGGGACAAAGCGAAGGCCGAACGGCCCTCGCCCCCGAGCGCCTGGCGCCGTTCGGCGCGGAGCTGGAGGGGAATTGCCGCGACCGGCTGCCAGTCTAGGCCGGGGGCGAGCTCGGCACCCTGGGTGCGCCGCAGCGGCGCATATACGCGCAGGCCGGCCGACAGCCCGCCGCCGAGCCGGTAGGCGATCCGCGCCCCGGCCTGGCTGCCGCCCAGGGTCCCGCCCGGCGCCAGCGCCGTCCCACCCCGGTCGCGCCGCACCAGCAGCCAGGCCGAAGCCGACCAGCGGTCGGACGAGAGCGCCGAGGGGCCATTCGATGGGATGCCGAGGCCGGCGAGCAGCGGCGTTGCGGTGCCGGGCTCGCGCGCTGCGACACTGGCCGTCCGGCTCTGCATGGCGCCAGACGAAACAGGGTCGGGGGGAGCCGCGAAAATGGGCTCCCTGCCTCCGACAACGATCCCATCCCCCTCCAGTCCCTTATAAGGCGCTTCCCTTATAAGGGACTGATCGACCGGACGCATCCGCCGAACGGCTGGGTATGGCACCGCCGCGGGTGAAGCGGTGGGGAGGGGAGCGGCGCGGAGGGGAGCGGCCACGGGGATCGCCGCCGTTCCGGCCCTCGTCGTCGCCATCGCCGGCGGCGTCTCGTTCGGCGCGCTCTGCCCCGGCCACCAGCCCGGCGCCAGGATCGCGGCGCGCGCCCCGATCCACAGGCCGATCGCCAGCAGCAGGAAGCGGAGCGGACGGCTGCTCATTCGGCGGGGAGATGGCGCGGGAAGGCGTGGGCGGTCTTGTCCCAGGCCGCGCCTCCGTTGCGGCGTCCAGCGCGGTAGCGGCCGAGCGCGCGTCGCGCCGCCATCATCGCGACGATGTTGCCGGTGACCGCGCGCGGCAGGGCCCTGATCCCCTCGCGCCACCCATAAGAGCTGGCGACGAAGCCGAAGCGCATGGCAAGGCGCCACAGCAGCAGCGCCGAATTGACCGCGATCAGCAGCGACAAGGCGGCGCTGAACGGCGGCATCGCCCAGCCGGTGACGAGCTGCGCCGCGAGCAGCAGCGCCCAGAGCAGCAGCGCCAGATAGGCGGCGGCGAGCACCAGGGCGGCGAGCAGCGACTGCCGGTCCCGGAGCCGCATCCAGCGTTCGGCGAGGCCGCCGCGCCAACCGAGCCGGTCCCATCCGGCGAGCGCGATCCCGGCGATCCAGCGGGCTTTCTGCGCCACCGCCGCCTCCAGCGTCGCCGGGAAATATTCGCGCGTCGCCACCACCGGCCTGCCGCGGCCCGCCGGCAGCCGGACGAAGGCGGCCGAGCGGCCCATCGCCTTGAGCCTGAGGCCGAGCTCATAATCCTCGGTGAGGCTGTCCGGGTCGAAGGGCGCGCCGCGCGCGTCCGCCAGCGCGGCCAGCGCGGCGCGCGACACCGCGCAGCCGACCCCTGCCGCGGGCAGGCTGGCGCCGATCGCCGCGCGCACCACCAAATCCTTGCCATGCGCCTCGCAGAATTCGTCGATATAATGGCCGCCGACGAAGCGGGAGCCCGGATCGGCCAGCGGCAGCACCGGCAGCTGGACCAGGTCGACCCGCTCGATCAGCGCGTCGAACAGGCCGAGCTCGGCCGAATGGACCACATCCTCGGCATCGTGCAGCACCACCGCCTTGACCTTAACGCCTTCGGCCGCTTCGTCCTCGACCATCCGCTCCCACAGACGGTTCAGGCAATCGGCCTTGCTGGTCGGCCCGGGGGCGGGCCCGACCACCAGCCTGACCCGGGGGCCGGCGACGGCGCGCACCGCCGCGATCGTCGCCGGATCGTTCGGGTAGCAGCCGACATAAAGAAGATAGTCGCGGGTGCCGAAGGCGGCCTGGGCATAAGCGAGCATCCCGCCGATCACCGCCTCCTCGTCCCAGGCGGGAACGAAGACGGCGAGGCGGCCGGGGCGCCCGGCGGCCGGGAGAGCGGCCGGTGCCGCGCGCCGAGCGGACAGCCGGGTTCCGATCCACAGAAGATCGACCGCGAGATCGCTCAACCCAAGCAACAGAAAGCCACAGGCCGCGAACAAGGCGGCTTCGCGCATCACGAAGTCGACCACCGCAAGAATTGCTTCGGCGCCCCCCATGACTCCCCCCGAATCGGACTGAATATCATCCGATTTGAATGAAAGCGGCGCAAGAACTTTCGGAAAGCGTCGTTTTCCTCCGTTCCGGACCAATCCGAAGCGTGAGGAGCGCGGGCCGGATTTTGATTTCCTAGACGGGCCGGAGCGGCCATGCTGGGACCATGACTTGGCTCCGCATCCTCATCATCGCCTGCTTGCTCACCTTGTCCGGAACCGCCGCCG
>JBKJZJ010000003.1:0-15758 GCA_046715355.1 Allosphingosinicella sp.
CAGAGTCATCCCGGCGAAGGCCGGGACCCATGAACTCCGAGGTCCGGAAGAAGCGACGGGGCCGCCCCATTCTATCGTCGGTTCGCGGTCATGGGTCCCGGCCTTCGCCGGGATGACTCCCTTTTTCGCCCCACCGATGCCAATCCAATTGAGTCCGGACCCTAGCCCCGGCATCGAGGAGACAGCGAACATGAACGTGAACCTGCAGCCCGGCGAGCGGGTGATCGACACCTGGACGCTCTTCTATCTGCCCCCGAACGGCGGCAAATATAACGGCAAGCTTACCGTCACCAACCAGCGGCTGCTCTACGACGCGAAGTTCGACGCGAGCTTCAAGGGCATGGTCGCCGAGGCGCTCACCTACAAATGGGGGAGCGAGGGCTATCTGGAGATCGCCAAGGACGAGATCGGCGACGTCGAGGTCCAGAAGAAAATGTTCAGCAAGAAGGCGATCCTCACCCTCTCCGACGGCAGCAAGCACATTTTCGACTATGGCGCGATGAACATCGACAAATGCGCCGAGGCGATCCGGGAGCGGTGAGCCGGACGGCATAGGGGAATGCAATGCGGTGGCTGTTACTCGTAATGGTGTTCGACATCTCCAACGGTGGGATGCGCGTGGTCGATCAAACAACCCGCGTCTTTCAATCGGAGACGGCTTGCAACGCCGAAGGTCGGAGGCTGACCGAGACAGTTCGCTATCCGAGCCCGAACCTTCGCAGCATGTCGATGTGTATCCCCGAGAGTGCATTTGAGGACTGACCCGGGGCAAGGCAAGAAACGGACGGGGACAGTCACAGTGACTGTCCCCATTCACTGAGAAGCGCTGAGCCGCACTGGGCTTGCCTGCCGGCGCCGGACAACTCTCTCTGCTATCACTTTTTGCTTGCATTGCGCCGCGTGATAGCACTATATGATTGCATGAACAGCAAGCAGGCCAAGACCCTCAAGGCGATCTTCACCGACCCGGTATCGGCGTCGATCTCCTGGGCCTCGGTCGAAAACTTGCTGATCGTGGTCGGTTGCGAAGTCGTCGAGGGCACCGGGTCGAGGGTCAAGTTCGTGAAGGATGGCGTGATCGCCAGCTTCCACCGCCCGCACCCGGAGCCCAACGCTAAGCGCTACCAAGTCCGTGACGCCCGTGAATATCTGATCAAGCTGGGAGTGCAGCCATGAACGTTCTAACCCATAAGGGCTTTGCCGCCACGGTTGAGTTCGACGCCGATGACCTGATCCTGGTCGGCCGGGTTGCAGGTATAAACGATGTGGTCGGCTTTCACGGCGCGACCCCTCAAGAGCTCATCGCCGCGTTTCGCGAGGCCGTCGAGGATTACGTTGCCACCTGCAAGAAGCTCGGCAAATCTCCCGAAAAACCCTACTCAGGCAAGGTGATGCTTCGGGTCGATCCCAACGTTCACGCCCAGATCGCACTGGCCTCTCAGCTCTCCGGTAAGAGTATAAACCAGCTCGGCGAGGAGGGTCTGAGATTGCGCGCCGAGCAAGTGGTTCGAGAGAGAGTACCTGCGACCGACGGATCAAAAGTCAGTTGCTCTACCAACTGAGCGATGGGCCCGACCTGCGGTTCAGTGTGGGTCGCCGGACGGCCTGCCGTCCTTGCCCTTGGGGCAGCGCTGGTCGCCAGGGCAGACGATGAACCTGTCGCTTTGCGGCGGGGCGGCGCTGTCGGGCGGCGCGGCGGGCGCGGGCGCTGGGAGGGCGCTGTCGGGCGGATCGTTGGTCACGGAGTTGGAGGGGTGGCTCGTGTCCGGCCCCCCCGCATCCGATTTCGCCGGCCGGTCGCCGCAGCCGCAGCACAAAGCGAGCAGGGCAAGAGCGAGCGGCAGCCTCACCGGTTGCGCCCTGGGCAGCGCCGGTTGCCCGGGCAGATCACGAACCGGCCCGGGGCGGGCGTGCCGGGACCGGGGGGACCGGGCGGGGGCGGCGGCATCCCGCCGCTCCACCGGCGCGGCCGGGTAGGGGTGGCCAGCGGCCGGGCGGGATCGGCCGGATCGGCGTCGACGGCCATGCGCCGGCGCCTGCGTCGGGCCTGAGCGGGCGCGGCGAGGGCGGCGGCTGCGAGCGCAGCGCCCGCCACCTGCATCAGGAACGAACGGCGGCTGGCGATCCTGTCTTGCCCCAAGGCCCACTCCTTCTCTTGGCCCGCCGGCGAGGATAGCGCGAATCCGAGCGAAGGACGAGTGACCTTCGCTCGAAATGCCCTAAACTGCCCGGCACGAAGGGGCGGCGGATGGCGGCGATATTCGTTTCCTACAAGATGGAGGACCGGCCCAAGGTCGCGCATCTGGTCGCGGCGTTGCGCGCCGCCGGGCTCGACACCTGGTGGGACCAGGACATCCCGGCCGGCGGCGGCTGGCGCGAGACGATCGCCGCCCAGCTCGACGAGGCCACGCTCTGCGTCTGCGCCTGGTCGCGCGAATCGACCGGGCCGCGCGGCCGCTTCGTGCGCGAGGAGGCGGACCGGGCGGCCGGGCGCGGCGCCTATCTGGGCGTGCTGATCGATCCGGTGCCGCCGCCCTTCGGCTTCGCCGAATGGCAGTCGATCGATCTGTCCGAATGGAACGGCAAGGCGAAGCATCCCTTGCTCGACCATTTCGTCGCGCAGGTCCGTGCGCGGCTCGAAGGCGGGCCGATCGAGCTGCCGCCGGCCGCGGCCCCGCGCCGCCGCCCGTCGGCCCGCAGGCTCGCCTTGGGCCTGGGCGCGCTGGTGATCGTGGCGGCCGCTCTCATGATCTATCGGCTGATGCCGGGGCAGCCCGCCCCGCCGGCACCGTCTCCTCCGACCCCGACCGCCTTCGTCAATGCGAGGCTGGGCGAGATGGCCTGCTCCTGGCTGGAGATTTCGAGCGTGAGCTCGGTGCAGGGCGGCGAGCGGATCGCGCTCAACGGAGTCGCGATCGCGCCCCAGGCGGTGCAGGGGCGGCTGATGCGCGAGGCGCTGCAGGCGCGCGTCCCGATCGCCGAAATCGCGGTCGACGACGTCGCCACCGGCCCCCGCGAGACCTGCGAGCAGCTCGAGCTGCTCCGCCAATATCGCTGGGCGGGCCGGCGGCGGCTCACGGTCATTCCGCAACGCGGCCCGCTCGTGCGCACCGAACATGGCTGGCGGGGCCGGCTCGAATTCGAGATCGACTATCGGGACATGCCGCGCCACGCCGCCTTGCTGGGCCTGGACGGCGACGGCCTGCACGAGCTCAGCGGCGACCTTTCGGCCTATCGCCGCGATCAGGTCCGGCTGCGCACCAACGGCACGGCCGCGGCCTATGAGAGCTTCTACTTCGACGAGAATCGAAACACCCGCAATGTCGGCCTGATCCTGATGACCTCGTCGGCGCCGATCGACCTCGATCTGGTGCGCCGCATCGGCCGCAGCGGCGACCGCGCCTCGGTCGCCCGCCTCGCCCGCACGGCGGCGGCGCAGCGCTGGCAGTTCGAGCTTGGGCTGGTGCGCTGCGGCTTCGAGGGCGGCGAGCGGCGCGCCTGCTGAAACGGGTAGCCACGTTTCCGCCGCGATCCTGGCTGAAGCGCGGCTGCGCGTTCCGGCTATGCCTGCGGCGCCAGGCTTTCTATGCTGGCCCGATGTCAGGCTATAAAGTGAAAGCAACGGATTCGGCTGGAACGGAATTCCAGCTCGCCGCCGCCGAGGAAGCGATCAAGGTGCTCGCCATCCTGAAATCCGCCGAGCGGACGCGGCTGCCGGTCAGGGACATCGTCATCGAGGCGCCGGACGGGAGCGTGATCGATCGCGCGGCGCTGAAGCGGCGCGCGCAAGAGGAGGTTCATGCCTTGGCGCTGGAACGCGCGGGGCGGGCGCACGTGCCGGGCCGCCCGCCGGGCGAATAAGCGCGCCGGCAGCGCGGAATTGCGCGCCTATCGGGTGAAGCCGAAACGCTGCATGAGCTGCGCGCGGGTATAGATTTGCGGCTCGCGGCGCGGAACCGCCGTCGTGACGCGCTCGTAGACGCCCGGCCGGACCTCGCGATACCAAGGCTTGTCGATCGGCGCGGCATAGCGGCGAAGATGGGCGAGATATTCGTCCAGGCTCGCGAAGGTCCGTCCGAAGGAATCCGGCAGTTGCCGGACCGGCGGGGCGGCGCCTTCCTTTTCTGCCGACATGTTGACGTCCTTATCCAAGTCAGCTCCTTTCACCGCGTTGGCGGGCAGCTCGGAACACGCCGCCGCCGCAGCCAAAATCAACACGGGAAGCGGAGGGCTCATCGCGCGGACCCCAGGTTTTTCACATTCAAGCCAATAGTTTGTCCGATTATAGCTAGGCACGGGCGATTAACCATGGTCTATTTTGCGCGATGGGCTCCGTCCGGGGCTGATTCGCCAAAAACAAATCGGGTAGGGAAAATCACATGGCTAAGGCGTTCAAGGGTCAGTTTGCCAAATCGCAGACCGTTAACACCCAGGATGAGTTTATCAGCGGTCGCGAGGCAGTGGCGGTGCTCGGCGCGGAGGCGCGGTTCACGCCCTTGTTCCAGGTCCAGAACGCCATCGCCGATTTCAACGCCTTCAGCATTACCGTGGACGGCATCACCCTGACCAAGGGCGAGACCGGCGACATCGGCCTGCCCTGCCCGACCGGCAAGGAGCTGTACCTTCACTATCTGAGCTTCGGCGGCGGTCGCCAGGCTGACGCCGAGAGCACCCTCCTGCGCGGGCTCGACGGCAGCGAGATTGCCGACGAAGGGGCCGTTTCCATCGCCGTCGGCGGCTCTTTTTCCGGCAATATCGATTTCACCGGCGATACCGACAATATCACGGTCTTCCTGGTCGCGGGCCAGACCTACCTCATCTCGGTGCGCGGCACCGGCCCAAATGCGCTGAACGACACGCTCCTGCAGATGCGCAATCCGAGCGGCACGCTTCTGCCCGGCAGCCAGGCCCAGGACGATGACGGCGGCATCGACCTCAACTCCCTGATGACGATCGCCTCGGGCGTGACCGTGACCGGCAATTACCAGATCCGCGTCGCCTCTTTCTCCAATCCCGGCGATCCGGGCCTCGGCGGCTACACGGTCGACGTCCGCCAGCGCCCCCCAACCGATCAGGTGGGCGACACCAACGCGACGTCGGTGCCGCTGTCCCTGGGCACGACCTTCGGCTTCCGCGACGCGAGCGCGATCTCCCCGGCACAGCCGCCGATCGACCCCGCCCTCGCCGGCGACCTGGACCGTTATTCGGTCGAGCTCGTCGCGGGCCATTTCTACACGTTCAAGGTCGCCGCCAGCGCCGATTACACCAATGCCGGCAATCCCTTCTCGCTGCCGACGGGCACGGTCGACACCTTTATCTACCTCACGGATACCGCGGGCAACATCATCGAGTTCAATGACGACAACAACTTCCCGAGCGACCTCAGCTCGAGCATCGGCTTCTATGCCACCACCACCGGCACCTTCTATCTCAACGTCACCGGCTATTCCCCGCAGACCGGCGGCTATGTGATCGATTACCAGGACGTGGATTACGCCTCCCTCGACCCGCTCGACTCGATCATCTGGGACAGCGCGGAGAACGCCCCCTTCGTCGACGTCGGCGGCGTGCCGACCGCCTACGTCTATTTCGCGGTCGCCGGCGAAAGCTTCGGCGAACTCAACGACGCCGGCACCGGCCCGCGCGAATCGTTCGGATGGAGCGACTATGAAAAGCAGCAGGTGATGCTCGCGCTCGAGGAATTTGAGCATATCCTCGGCGTCAATTACGTGATCACCACCGATTCCAGTCAGGCCACCTTCCGGCTGATCACCACGACGTCGACCCAATTCGGCGCCTATTTCTACCCGCAGGATCCGGCCTACGGCACCCAGCAGGGGATCGGCGCCTTCAACGTCGACAATCTGGGCTGGGATCCGGAGGATGTCGGCAACGTGAACTCGTCCGGCGGCCTCATTCAGGGCGGCTTCGCCTTCTCCGTCATCCTGCACGAATTCGGCCATGCCCACGGGCTCGCCCACCCGCACGACACCGGCGGCGGGTCCAGCGTGCTGCTGGGCGTCGGCGGCCCCGACGACCTCGGCATCTTCGATCTCAACCAGAGCGTCTACACCGTCATGTCCTACAATGACGGCTGGGAGACGCATCCGGACGGCTCGCTCGCCGGCAACGGCCTGCCCGCCGGGGCGCGCGCCGACGCTGGCTGGGCGGCGACGCTCAGCGCCATGGACGTCGCGGCTCTCCACCAAAGATATGGCGTGGCCCCTGCCTATGCGACCGGGGACAACGTCTACACCCTGCTCGACGTCAATAACGAAGGCACCTTCTACACCACGATCTGGGACACCGGCGGGACCGACACCATCGTTTACGGCGGCGCCACCCGAAACGCGGTGATCGACCTCACCGCCGCGACGATCGATTATTCGCCGACCGGCGGCGGCGTGCTCTCGTTCGTGCGCACTATCGCCGGCGAGACCACCTCCCAGGCGATCAAGGGCGGCTTCACCATCGCCGAGGGCGTCGTCATCGAGAACGCCACCGGCGGCGGCGGCAACGACAACCTGATCGGCAACAGCGCGGCCAACGTCCTCACCGGCAATGGCGGCAACGACAATCTGCTCGGCCGCGCCGGCGACGACACCCTCCACGGCGGCGCCGGCAGCGACATCGCTTATTATGACGGCAACCGCGCCGATTATACGATCACCGCGATCATCACCGATGGCGTCATCACCGGCTTCACGGTGAAGGACAACAACACCACGGCGCCCGCCAATTCGGGCAACCCGGTCACCGTCGCCAACGAGGGCACCGACACGCTCGACGGCGTCGAGTCGCTCGACTTCGGCGACGCGACCCTCAGCCTCGCCGGCACGGTCGCGGTGTATGACGGCGACGGCGCCCTGGTGAGCATGCACTCCACCATCCAGGCCGCGATCGACGCCGCCACCACGCAAAACGGCTATACGATCTTCGCCAGCGCCGGCACCTATGCGGAAGACGTCAACGTCACCAAGGACCTGACGATCGAGGGCGCCAATGTCGGCGTCGAAGGCGACGGCACGCGCATTGCGGAAACGAGCGTCAAGTCGTTCACCATCTCGGTGGACGGCGTCACCATCGACGGCGTCGAGGTGACCGGTTCGGTTGGTTCAGGACCTTCGGGCATCTACGTGATCGGGAACGATTTCTCGCTGCAGAATTCGGTGCTCGATGGGTCGGTTACGGCCTATGGTATCCTGACACAGGTGACTCAGAATATCGATGTCAGCCACAACCTGTTCACTGGCTACGGGGCTGGCGCCTATGTTTCGGGCGGCAGCACGACCGGCTCGTTCCACGACAACGTCTTCCGGGGCGACGGGCCCGGGTCGGGCACCGGCACGCAGAACGGCATCCTCAGCGAATCGACGCTGATGCTGATCGAGAACAACACGTTCGACGGCATTGACGGCGGCTCGATCTATGCGCTGCCGCAGGGCCCGGCCGATACGCTCGATCTGCTCGACATCCTCATCGGTAACATCATCAGCAACAGCGGGGCGGCGCGGCCGATCCAGATCTATCCGTCGACGTTCACCCCGAACGTGCTCGGCACGGGTGAGGCCGAGGCGTTCGTCGGAGACTGGGGCGGCCTTGGCGGCGTTGATCTCAGCTTCGACGGCCGCGGTGGCGCCGACCATATCTATGGGGATTCCGGTAACGACACCTTCACTGGCGGAGCCGATAACGACCTGCTGGTCGGCGGCGCGGGAACGGATACGGCTGTGCTCGACGCTGCAAGCGTAACGTATATCGACACCGCGATAGGCTGGCTCGTTTCCTCGAGCGAAGGCAACGACTTCCTCCAGCAGATGGAAGTCGTCGAGGCGGACGGGCAGCGCAATTTGCTGGTCGGGGCCACCGGTTATGCCACGCTGCAGGCGGCGCTGACCGCCGCCGAGACGGACGACAATGTCCGGCTGGCAGCGGGCAGCTATACCGGCACCGTCAACTACAGCGTCGACGGCCTGACGGTCATCGCCCAGCCCAATGCGGTCCAGAACCTCACCTACGCCACGGCCAGCGCGTTCGGGATCACCGTCGTTGCCGCCAATGGCGCCGACACGATCACCACCGGCAACGGCGACGACTTCATCTTCGGCGGCGGCGGCAACGACGTGCTGAACGGCGGGGGCGGCAACGATAGGCTGAACGGCGAAGCCGGCACGGACGCCATGTCCGGCGGTACGGGCAATGACTGGTTCTTCGTCGACAATGCCGGCGATACCGTCGCGGAGGCTGTCGGCGAGGGCAGTGACCGGGTGTTCGCGAGCGTGAGCTACACGCTCACGGCCGGCGCCGAGGTCGAGCTGATGACCACCGACTTCCATACCGGCACGGCGGCGATCAACCTCACCGGCAACGCGCTCGCCAACATCATCTACGGCAATGACGGCGACAATATCCTCAATGGCGGCGCCGGCGCGGACACGCTGGTCGGCCGGGCGGGCAATGACCAGTTCTACGTCGACAATGCCGGCGATTACATCTTCGAAGCGGCGGGAGGGGGCAATGACCGGTTGTTCGCGAGCGTGAGCTACACGCTCTCGCCAGGTGCCGAGGTCGAGCTGATGACCACCGACTTCCATGCCGGCACGGCGGCGATCAACCTCACCGGCAACGAGCTGGCCAACACGATCTACGGCAATGCCGGGGCCAACGTGCTGGACGGCAAGGGTGGCAATGACGGCCTGGTGGGTCTTGGCGGGGCGGACACCTTCGCCTTCACCACCGCGCTGGGCGCCGGCAATGTCGACTACCTGTTCGACTTCTCCGCCGGCACCGACAAGATCGCGCTCGACGATGCGGTGTTCACCGGGCTCACCCCGGGCAGCCTGCCCGCGGGCGCGTTCGTCACCGGCACCGCGGCCGGCGATGCCGACGATCGGATCATCTACAACGGCGCGACCGGCCAGCTCTACTTCGACGCCGACGGCAACGGCGCCGGCGCCGCGATCCTGTTCGCGACCTTGCAGGGCGCACCGGTGCTGAGCGCCAGCGACTTCGTGGTGATCTGACCGGGGATCGCGGATAGGGGGCTGATTGGGGCCCCCTATCCGCCTCGGTCGGCGCCCAGTGTACGTCCACTATGGGTCGGGCACTGGCGTCGTCCGCATGACGTCGTCCGCTTTCCGCTCACGCCGCCCGAAAGCCGACTTCCAGGTTTAGGCCAGCCCAGCCACCGCCTCCAGCGGGGGCGGGCTATTCCACGCCGTCCGCCGGCCGGTCTTCGCCCCCGCCAGTCCTCCAGGTCCCGCGGCACCGACGCGAGCCCATCGGACATTGACACTCTTCGGTCCGTGACGGAGATTGATCCTGTGGCGGTAGAGAAGGACCAGAGGCATCGGCGACGTTCGGGCAGGCGGCGGCGCCTGAGCCGGAGAAGCTTTCTGGCCGGGGGCGCCGTGCTCCTTACCGTGACCGCCGCCGGAGCCACCGCCTTGTTGTGGCGCAACAAGGCGCCCGCCAGCAAAGCCCCGTTCCCGGTCAGCGGGGCGCCTGTGCGCCTGCGGCTGGTTCCCGCCGTCAATTCCGATGCCAATGCGAACTTGGAGCGGGCCGTCCCGCGCGAGTTCGCGGGGATGCCCTTCACTATCGTCGCCGTTCACGGCCCCGGCGATGTCACGATCAGCAACAGCCTCTTGTTCGCGTTCGTGTCCGCCTTTCCCGCGGTGCTGGACAATGTCGCCCATGTCAGCCCGCGCGGCGACGATGCCACGGCCGCGGTCGACGACGCGGCGCGGCCGTTCCGCACCATCGGCGCCGCGCTGGCCGATGCTTCGACGGTGCTGCTCGAGGACGGCGATTACGAGCCTTTCGCCTATTACGGAACCGAAGCCAGGCTGGTCAGGGCGCGGAACGCCGGGCGCGCCCGGATCGTCGTTCCCGGACCCGCGCTGCAATCACTCCAATGGGCGGAGGAAGGCGGGCTTCGGGTCGCGCGGATTTCCCGGCCTCCGCACCGCCTGATCGATCGGGCGCGATTGGATCGGGACGGCTTTCCATCCCGCCTGCGCCGCTATCCCGATGCGGCCGCGCTGCGCGGCGCGGGATCGGGCTGGTGCCACGAGGGCGACCGCCTCAGCGTCAAATACTCCTCGGCATCGCTGGCGGCTTACTTTGGAGGCGGGGCGCGGGACCATATCATCGTCGGCGGCGGCGGCTCGCTCTTCCTCCACGGCCTCAGCGTCGAAGGGATGAGCTGCCATGCGGAGCGCGGCCATTTGTGGGCCTCCCATTTCAGCAGCTTTTGCGCCTACGATTATGCGTTCCAGGCCACGGGGGGCAGCCTCTACCTCGAATCCGGCCGCATTCACGCGCCACATTATGACGGCCATAATGTGGACTTCCTCAATGAGACGGGGCTGGTCGTCGCGGCGGGGATGCGCGTGACGGAGGTTGGCGACTTCGCCGCCTTCGGCACGCCGGAGGCGTTCAACCTGCAGGCGGGCAGCAGCCACAGCGGCTTCGCCCTCGTGGTCGCCTGCGTCGCGCGCAGGAGCCTTGGTCAGGAATATGCCGACACCGCGGTCGCCGGCGTGCCCAACCTTTCCTGGTATGTCGGCAACGACCTCGGCGACGAGACCCATGGGGCCACGGACGGGGCCTACGGCTTCTACATGCAGGGCACGGGCGAAACGCCCCGTACCGCCTATTTCGATACCAACCGAGTGTCCGGCGTGGCCAACCCCTTGGTCCTGGAACTGGGCGCCATCGGCTATCTCTACAACAACAGCTTCTCCACCGCCCTCTCGCGCAGAGGGTCGCAAGCGGCCCACACCTACGATCCCAGCCACCCCGACCGTGCCGGAATGGACGCGGCAAACGAAGCGGTCCTTCTCGATCTTTAGAGCGCGCGGCACCCGGTGCTTACATTCGTGGAAAAGGCCTGGCTTTTCCCGCAGTTCGCAGGCGCCTAATCAGCCAAATATATCAATATGGTGAGCCCAGCAGGATTCGAACCTGCGACCTACTGATTAAAAGTCAGTTGCTCTACCAACTGAGCTATGGGCCCGACCTGCCTTCGCACCTAGGCAGCGGGCGCGGCGCGGTCAACCGGGCGAGGAGCTGGCGCATCGTGGCGCCGGTCAGCGGATCGCGCCAGCGCGGCGCGAGCTCGGCGAGCGGCTGGAGGACGAAGGCGCGCCGGCGAAATTCCGGATGAGGAACGATCGGCCCGGGGCCGCCCCAGGCGCCGCCCGACCACAAGATGATGTCGAGGTCGAGCACGCGCGGCCCCCAGCGGCGGCCGCGGCGGCGGCCGAAAGCGCTCTCCATCGCCTTCAGCGCGGCGAGCAGTTCGTCGGGCGCCAGCTTGCTCTCCAGGATCGCGACGGCATTGGCGAAGCCGCGGCCCGCGGGGCCGAGCGCCGGCGTGGCGCGGATCGTCGAGACGCGCTGCACGCCGACAAGGCCGGCGAGCGCCGCGCGCAACGTCTGCGCGGGGGAGCCGTGGCGGCTGCGCCGGTTGGAGCCCAAGGCGATCGCATAGCTTGTCCTGGCCATCGCCACCGGCCTAAACGCTGGCGATGCGCGCGCAAAGCCCGGTTCCCGACCTCGAAGCGCCGCGCGACTGCCCGCTTTGCCCGCGGCTCGTCGCTTTGCGCCAGCAAATGCGGGGCGAGCATCCCGACTGGTGGAACGCGCCGGTGCCGGCCTTCGGCGACCCCCAGGCCTGGCTCGCCATCGTCGGCCTCGCGCCGGGAATGTGGGGCGCTAACCGCACCGGGCGGCCGTTCACCGGCGACCATGCCGGGCATTTGTTCTACGCGACCTTGCTCAAGTTCGGTCTGGCCGAAGGCGCATATGGCGAGACGCCCGAGGACGGCCTTCGCCTGACCGGCTGCGTGATCCTCAATTCGGTCAAGTGCCTGCCGCCGCAAAACAAGCCGAGCCCGCGGGAAATCGCAACCTGCCGAACCTATTACGAGGCATCCCTCGCACGGCTTCCCAATGTGCGCCTGCTCGTCGCGCTCGGCCGGATCGCGCACGGCACGGCGGTGCGGACGGCGGGCGGCCGGCTCGCCGCGCACGTTTTCGGCCACCTCGCCGAACATGCGCTTCCCGACGGCCGCGTCCTCATCGATAGCTATCATTGTTCGCGCTACAACCAGAATACGGGGCGGCTCAACGCGGCGATGTTCGAGGCGGTCTTCGCGCGCGCGCTGGAATTGAGGAGCTGAGGAGCTGAACATGGAGCTTTACGCGGTCTGGCGCCGCCGCAGCGGCGATTGGGAGGAGGGCCACCCTCTCGAAGAGCAGGCCCAATGGACCGAGCATGCGGCCTTCATGATGGCCGGCGCGGGCGACGGCTTCGTCGTGCTGGCCGGTCCGATTGACGACACGGGCGCGCTGATCATCGTGCGGGCGCCCAGTGTCGAGGCGGTGGAGGCCTGGCTCGCGGGCGACCCGTGGACGGCTTCCGGGTTGCTGGTCACCGAGCGGATCGCCCGCTGGCAGCTTCGCATCGGCAGCCTCGGCTAGATATCCTCAGTCAGCCGCCCGTAAAGCTCCGGCCGGCGGTCGCGGAAGAAGCCGAAGGCGGCGCGGTGCCGCTTGGCCGCATCGAGGTCGAGCGTGGCGGCGAGCACGCCCGTTTCGGTCGCACCGAACTCGGCCAATATGTCGCCGCGCTCGTCGCAGATGAAGGAGTGGCCGTAGAAGGTCTGGCCGCCTTCGTCGCCGAGCCGGTTGGCGGCGACCACGGGCACGACGTTCGACACCGCATGGACGATCATCGCCCGGCGCCACAGCCGCGACGTATCGAGGTCGGGGTCGTGCGGCTCGGTGCCGATCGCGGTCGGATAGAGCAATATCTCGGCGCCCATCAGCATCAGGCTGCGCGCGGTCTCGGGATACCATTGGTCCCAGCAAATGCCGATGCCGAGCGTCGCCGCCGGAATCGGCCAGGTCTTGAAGCCGCTATTGCCCGGGCGAAAATAGAATTTCTCCGAATAGCCAGGCCCGTCCGGAATGTGGCTCTTGCGGTAGACGCCCATCACCGCGCCGGATGCGTCGATCATCGCCAGGCTGTTATAATGATGCGGCCCGTCCGCCTCGAAGAAGCTGGCCGGGATGAAGACGGAGAGCTCGGCCGCGAGCTTTTGCATCGCCAGCACCGCCGGGTGCTTGTCGACCGGCCGGGCATTGGCGAACAGGGCCTCGTCCTCGGTGCGGCAGAAATAGGGGCCCTCGAACAGCTCCGGCGGAAGCACGACCTTGGCGCCCTTGCCCGCCGCCTCGCGGACCAGCTCGGAGACGTTGGCGATATTCTCGTCAATGTCGTCCGTGAAGGCGAGCTGGAGCGCCGCGACTTTGAGTTCGGTCATGCCGGCACCTGCTGGCTGATGCAGTGGAAGCTGCCGCCGCCGGTGAGGATATGGTCCGCCCCGAGCCCCACCGCCACCCGTTCGGGGAAGAGCGCCTGCACCGCCGCCACCGCTGCCTCGTCGTTCGCCACGCCATATTGAGGAACGATCACGGCGGCGTTGCCGATGTAGAAGTTCATGTAGGAGGCGGGGATGATCTCCTCGCCGCGCAGCACCAGGCCCGGCGAGGGCAGGGACGCGACGTCCAGGGCGAAACGGCGCGCGCGGGATGCCGCGTCGCGATAGACGGCCTCGTTCGGATCGCGCTCGGCGGGTTCGGGGATGGCGATCCTGCCGACCCCGACGAAGCGGGCGAGATTGTCGACATGGCCGTCCGTATGGTCGTTCATCAGCCCGCTGCCGAGCCAGAGCAGGCGCTCGATCCCGAGGTCCGCGCGCAATTTCGCCTCGATCTCGGCGCGCGAGAGGAAGGCATTGCGGTTCGGGTTCATCAGACATTGCTCGGTGGTGACCGCGAGCCCGGTGCCGTCGACGTCGATCGCGCCGCCTTCCAATATCCAGTCCGCGCGGCGGACATGGACGCCGATGCTCTCGCCCAAACGGCGGCCGACCGTGTCGTCGCCGGGCAGGTCATATTTGCCCCCCCAGCCGTTGAAGGCGAAGCTGACCGCCGAAAGGCCGTTCGGCCCCTTGACCAGGATCGGCCCGGTGTCGCGCAGCCAGATGTCGCCGAAGCTCTGGGTGACGATGGTGGCGAAGGGCGCCGCATCCTGGGCCAAAGCCGCCGAGGCCGCGTCGGCGGCGACCAGCCTGACCTCCTCGCCCTTGCCTTCCTGCCAGACCGCCGCCGCGAAGGCCGCGACCTCCGCCTGGGCGGGGCTGAGATCCTCCTCCCACAAGGCGCCGTGGCTCGGAAAGCCGATCCAGACCGCGGCGTGCGGCGCCCATTCGGGGGGTTGGCGGGGAGAGGCAATCATAGGGCGCCCATAACGAGTCTAAGGCAGCATCCAAAGTTTAACGTCGACGGAAGTTACAAAATAGTTTAGTAATAGTTTTCGAAGGAGAGGGAGAGTCATGGGAAAATATGCGCCTCTTGCTGCCCATCTGGGCGCGGAATTGGGGAATGTCTGGGTCGCCACCTTTGAGGAGATCGAGGCTTTGCTCGGCTTTCCGTTACCCCCCAGTGCGCGCAACCATCGTGAATGGTGGGGAAATCAGCGTGGCGGGGGGCACAGCCAGGCCAAGGGCTGGCAGGAAGCCGGTTGGCAGGTTTGGAAGGTTGACCTGCCCGCGAAGCGCGTCGAATTCAGGCGTGTGGATTTTGAGGGCGAGAGGATAGCCGCGCGCCAAGACAATGCTCGGCTGGACAATCTGGACGATCTCCTGCGCCAGGCCAGCGAGATGACCGGGATAGCCGACCGCGAATTGTTGATCCGTCAGGCTTTGCGGGGGCTCATCGCGCGCGAGGCGGGCCTGCGGCTCGTCCGCATGGGCGGCACGATGCCGGATATCGAGGTTCCGCCACGTGAAAGGCCTTCGCTTTGATTTTGATCGACACTTCGGTCTGGATAGATCACTTCAAGCAGCCCATTGCCGCACTCGAGAACCTAGCTCAAAGCGAGCATATTCTAGGGCACCCGTTCATCACTGGCGAGCTCGCAGTCGGTCATCTGCGCGACTGGAACGCCGCGCTCGCCATGCTTAGGCGATTGCTCCAGGCGAGGATCGCGTCCGAGGTCGAATTCCTAACCCTGATCTCCGCCGAGCGACTCTCCGCCACCGGCCTCGGCTTCGTCGACGTGCATCTGCTGGCGTCCTGCCGGATCACCCCCGGGACGAAGCTATGGTCTCGCGACAAACGCCTCGCCAAATATGCGGATCGCCTGGGCCTCGTTTGGGCCGAGGTCTGATTGCGCTTTACCGCCCCGCCCGCGATCGATCGCGGATGGCGCGGAATTCGTCGCCGGGGAGCCAGTTGGGCCACTCGCGCGTCGTCGCCAGCGCGCGGCCGACATGGTAATAGATGCCGACGTCGCCGAGCGCGCCCGCCCAATCCCAATTGGGATCATATTCGTCATTGACCGCATGATAGCGGTTGGCGCGATAATCCTGCGCGGCGGCGCGGCCCGCGGCCGGACCGCCGTTGACCAGATCCTCGCCGCCGCGGCCGTAGAGCATCGGCACGCCGCGCTTGGCGAGGCTGAACTGGTCGTAGCGGAAATAATAGCCGGCCTCCGGCGTCGGCTCGGCTGACACGCGCACGCCCGCGGCGGCGGCGGCGCGGGCGAGATAGGCGTCGAGCTCGGATTTGCCGCCGCCCACGGAGACGAAGTCCCGCGCCGGCCCCGCCATGTTCAGCGAATCCATGTTGAAGCCGCCCGCGGTCCGCGCCAGCGGGTAGATCGGGTTGGCGGCGTAATAGGC
>JBKJZJ010000004.1:0-8048 GCA_046715355.1 Allosphingosinicella sp.
AACTGGGGCGGGTCGCGATCACCGCCGCGCTGGAACAGGCCGGCGTGGCGCCGGAGGACGTGTCGGAGGTGATCCTCGGCCAGGTGCTGACCGCCGGCCAGGGCCAGAACCCGGCGCGCCAGGCGTCGATGGCGGCTGGCATTCCCAAGGAAGTGCCCGCCTGGGGCGTCAACCAGGTCTGCGGATCGGGGCTGCGCGCCGTCGCGCTCGCCAGCCAGGCGATCCAGACCGGCGACGCGGTCATCGTCGTCGCCGGCGGCCAGGAGAATATGAGCCTTTCGACCCACGCCCAGTTATTGCGCGGCGGCACCAAGATGGGCGACGTCAGCCTCGTCGACACGATGATCAAGGACGGCCTCACCGACGTTTTCAACGGCTATCATATGGGCATCACCGCGGAGAATCTCGCCGAGCAATATCAGGTCACCCGCGACGACCAGGACGCCTTCGCCACCGGATCACAGAACAAGGCCTCCGCCGCCCGCGCCTCGGGCCGCTTCAGGGACGAGATCGCCGCCGTCACCGTCAAGACCCGCAAGGGCGAGACGATCGTCGACACCGACGAGTTCATCCGCGACGGCGTCGAGCAATCGGCGCTGGCCGGCCTGCGCCCCGCCTTCAAGAAGGACGGCACCGTCACCGCCGCCAATGCGTCCGGCCTCAACGACGGCGCCGCCGCGCTCGTGCTGATGAGCCGCGAGGAAGCCGAGCGCCGCGGCGCTCCGATCCTCGCCCGCGTCGCGAGCTGGGCGAGCGCCGGAGTCGACCCGTCGATCATGGGCATCGGCCCGGTCCCTGCCTCGAAGAAGGCGCTGGAAAAAGCCGGCTGGACGATCGCCGACCTCGACCTGATCGAGGCCAATGAAGCCTTCGCCGCCCAGGCGCTCGCGGTCGGCAAGGAGCTCGGCTGGGACGCCGCCAAGGTCAACGTCAACGGCGGCGCGATCGCCATCGGCCACCCGATCGGCGCGTCGGGCGCGCGCGTGCTCACCACCCTGCTCTACGAAATGCAGAAGCGCGACGCCAAGAAGGGCCTGGCGACGCTCTGCATCGGCGGCGGCATGGGCATCGCGCTCTGCGTCGAGCGGGACTGAGCCGGGCATGATCGCGCCGTTGCTCGCCTTGGCCGCTGCTGCGCAAGCGAACATGCCGCAAGGCGCCGACGAGGCGTCCAGGGCCCTCGCCCAATGCGCGGTTACCGAGGCGCAGGGCCGCGCCTCCGGAACGGAACCGGCCGAAGCGGTCGTCGACGCGGTCATGGCCTCCTGCGCGGAGCACGAGCGGCGTCTCTGGGATGCCTTCGGCCGCGCCCTCGGTCCGCTCACCGACGAGGAGAAAAGCACGCTGATTGGGCCGCTGCGGCTCCAGCTCCTCCGGGCAGTGAATGAACGCCGCGGCCTCGTTCCTCGTCAGCGCAACGAGGCGACGGCGGCCGGCGACTGCATTCGCAACCGGGCCCCCGCCGAGGCCGCGCGACCCGGGGCGGATGAAGCCGTGGTGGACCTGCTCCTCGAGCAATGCCGCGCGGAGACCGATGCGATCCGGGCCAGGCTCGTCCGCGATCGCGGCGAGGCTTCGGCCAATCGCATCATGCCGGGCGTCCTCGAAACCGTACGGACGCTCGCGCGCCAGCAGGTTCTCCAGGCGCGCGCGGCGCGATGAGCGCGCCGGCGGAACGGTGCGGCGCCGCCGAGGTTTGTGCCGCGCAGGGAGCGAGGTGCGACCGGCATGACAGCATTTGAAATCGTCACACGGCTCGGCTTCGCGGCGCGCGGATTGATGTACGCCGCGATCGGCTATTTCGCCTTGCGCAGCGGCCGCACCGAGGATGCCGGCGGGGTGATGGACTATCTCTCGACCGGCGCAGGCGGTTTTCTGGTCGCCGCGATGGCGGCCGGATTCTTCAGCTACGGCGCGTGGCGCCTGCTCGAGGCGTGGATCGATTCCGAAGGGCGCGGCAACGACCGCAAGGCGATCGGCGCCCGCCTCGCCGGCGCCGGCTCGGGCCTGGTCCATCTGGGCCTCGGCGTCGCCGCCGTGCTCGCGGCGCTCCACGGCAAGCGCGGCGGCGGCGGCGGCGCTCCGGAAGAAGGTGCGGCGATGGCGCTGAGCCTGCCCGGCGGCGAGGGGCTGCTGTGGATCGGCGCCGCGATCCTCGCCGCCGTCGGCATCCAGCAATTCCGCAAGGCCTGGTCGCTGAAGTTCCTCAAGCATTTGAAGCCCGAGGCGGCGAAACGCGGCTGGATTCCCTGGCTCGGGCGGACCGGCTTCGCCGCGCGCGGGATCGTCTTCCTCGTCATTGCTTGGCTCTTCGCACAGGCGGCACGGTCGCACAGCTCGGCGGCGGCGGGCGGCATCGACGACGCGCTCGGCTCGCTGCCCCGCTCGGTCCAGGTCGCCGTCGCCGCCGGCGTCATCCTGTTCGGCCTCTTCAGCCTGACCGAGGCGGTCTACCGCAAGATGCCGGCGACGCGCCGGTGAGCCGGCGATCTGCCTGGAGCGTGCCATTCCGACACAGCCCGCGCGCGGGCGTCGCCGAGCCTTTGTCCGGGACCGGCCGAGGGTCTAAACTCTCCGCCCTCGAGGGGGCGAAAGGCATGATCGCGCTGGTATGGCGTTACGAGGTGCTGGAGGAGGCGCGGGCCGCGTTCGAGGCGACCTATGCGCCGACCGGCGCCTGGGCGCAGCTCTTCGCCCGCGCCGACGGCTATCGCGGCACCGAATTGTTCCGCGCCGAGGACGGCTCCTATTTGACGCTCGACATCTGGCGCTCGCGCGCCGATTTCGACGCCTTCCTCGCCGCCCATCGCGACGATTACGAAGCGCTCGACCGCAGCACGGAAAGCTGGACCGCCTGCGAGCACCAGCTCGGCGAATATGAGGTGATGGGCTAAGCGCTTCTCTCGTCATTCCAGCGCAGGCTGGCGAGGAATGGGGACAGTTACTTTTCCGCACGGCGGTCCCCATGCAGGATATGACCTTGGGAAAAGTAACCGTCCCCGAAGTCGCAAGAATCCTCAGACCCAGCTGCGCTTGAACCGCGCGCCGAGCGTCGTCAGCAGCTCATATTGGCTGAGCGGTCCGGCCAGGTCGGGCAGCCGGAAGTTCATGGTCAGCCAATCGCCCTCGCCGACATCCACGGCGGGCATCGCCACCTCGCTCGTTTCGGTCGTGTCGTCGGGCAGGATGTGGATTCGCTTCACGATCCCGGCCTGCGGGATTTCGACGGCCAGCAGGTCCATCGAGATCCGGCCGACGATCCGGCAAGTCCGGTCGCCCGCCAGGGCATAGCCGCCTTCGCCGAGCATCCGCAGATAACCGTCCGCATAGCCGATGTTGAGGATGCCGACTTTCATGTCCCAGGGGGCGGCGAAGGTCGCTCCATAGCCGACCGATCCCCCGGCAGGCACGTCCCTGACCTGGAGGATCTGGGCCTCGATGCTGGCGACGGGGCGAATCGCCGTTTCCTGCGCGCTGTCGCCGACCACCGGTATGCCGCCGTAGAGCGCCAGGCCCGGCCGCGTCAGCCCGAAGCAATATTTGGGGCCAAGGCAGATGCCCGCCGAATTGGCCAGGCTGTAGCGCGCCGCCTTGATGTCCTGCCTGAGCGTCCGGAAGAGCCCGAGCTGGCGTTCGTTCATTGGATGGTCCGGCTCGTCCGCGCAGGCGAGATGGCTCATCAGCGTTTGGATATGGAGCCCATCGAGCAGGCCCGAACGCGCCTCCCGCGGGGTCAGCCCGAGCCGGTTCATCCCGGTGTCCACCATCACGTCGCAGGGCAGCCCGGTCTCCCGCCAGCGCCGCACCTGCTCGGGGCTGTTGAGCACTGGTCGGGCCGGCCCCTTCACCGCCACCGCCATGTCGCCGGGCAGGACTCCGTGCAGCACGCTTAGCTCGAGATCGCTCGGCCAGGGAGCCAGCGCCCGCGCCTCGCGCCAGGTGGCGACGAAGAAGTCGCGGCAGCCGGCGTCCTGCAGCCGTTTCACCGCTTCGCGCGCGCCCAGGCCATAGCCGTCCGCCTTGACCGCCGCGCCGCAGGCGGCCGCGCCGCTCCTGTGCGCGAGCCAGTGCCAGTTGGAGACCAGCGCGGCGCCGTCGAGCCTCAGCCGCAGGGGGATATGGACCATCGAGCGGTGCTAGCGCGGTCGTCCCTCAGAGTCATCCCGGCGGAGGCCGGGACCCATGAACGCGGTCGCGTTTCGGTCAGGCGGCGAGGCCGGAGATCATTTTCAAAGGCAGGTGGTCATGGGTCCCGGCTTTCGCCGGGATGACTGATGGATTTCTCGCCTACCGTCTCGGGCAGCCACAGCACGGTGACGACCAGCGCCATCGCGACCACGCCCCAGGTATACCAGAGGCCCGAATAGGGGTCGCCGGTCCTGGAAACGATATAGGCGCTGATCAGCGGCAGGAAGCCGCCGAAATAGCCGGTGCCGAAATGATAGGGGATCGACATCGAGCTGTAGCGGATGCGCGGCGGAAACATCTCCGAGAGCAAAGCGGCGACCGAGCCGTAGGTCATTCCCGACAGGCACATCATCACCAGGATCGCGCCGACGATGATCGCGATGCGCCAGGCTTCGGGCACGAAGGTCGCGCCGGCCGCCGCGCCCGCGCCGTCGCCCGCGGCCCACCCGATCAGCCAGAAAAGCGGAAACAGGAGCACCAGCGTCAGCGCATAGCCGATCACGATCGGCTTCTTGCGGCCGATCCGGTCGGAAAGCGCGCCGGTGCCGACGAAGAAAACCAGCCCGAACAAGGCGGCGTAGCCGACGATCAGCTGGGAGGTGGTCGCCTCGATCCGCATCGATCTTTGGAGAAAGTCGAGCATCGAGAACATCGCCGTGTACCAGATCACCGTCAGCCCGGCGGCAATCCCGAACAAGGCGACGAACAGCCGCTTCAAATTGCCGGGATAGGTGAACGCCTCCTTGAACGGATTGGCGGCGGTCTCGCCGGCTTCCTTCAGCGCCTTGAACACCGGACTCTCGGACAGCTTCAGCCGCATCCACAAGGAGACGGCCAGCAGCAGGATCGAGAAGAGGAAAGGCATGCGCCAGCCCCAGGCGCTCCACGCCTCGGCCGAAACCAGGGATTTGAACAGCAAGACGACGGCCAGGCTGAGGATGAAGCCGCCGACGACGCTGGCCTGGATGAAGCTTGTGTAGAAGCCCGCTTTCCCGGGCGGCGAATGCTCGGCAACATAGATGGCGGCGCCGCCATATTCGCCCCCGAGCGCCAGCCCTTGCAGGATCCTGAGCAGGATGATCAGCAGCGGCGCCGCGACTCCGATCGTGGCGTAGCTCGGGATCAGGCCGATGCCGGCGGTGGCCACGCCCATCAGGGTGATGGTGACGAGGAAGGTGTATTTGCGCCCGAGCTTGTCGCCCAAATAGCCGAACAGGATCGCGCCCAGCGGCCGGAAGGCGAAGCCGACCGCGAAGGTCGCCCAGGCGAGCAGGGTGGCGAGCAGTTCGTCGCCGGGTGGAAAGAAGCTGCGCTGCAGGATGCCCGAGGCGGTAAGCGTCCCCCAGATGAAGAAATCATACCATTCGAAGACGGTGCCGACCGACGAGGCGGCGATCACCAATTTCGTGCCCGGCTCCGCTTTGGCCATTCATCCCTCCCCTTTTGAGAAGGTTCTAAGCCGCGGCCAGCCGCCGGGGCAAGCCGCTCAATCGAGAGCGCCCCGCGCCTGCTCCCAATTGCGGCCGTCGAAGGCAATTGCCGTGATCGACAGCGCCGGCGCATCGTCGAGCGCGTTCAAATTGACGCTCCACGCCTTGGGGTGGGAGCGAGGCTGGTAGAAGCTCTTCACGCCGCAGGTGGCGCAGAACAGATGCTCGGCCGCGCCGCTGCCGAAGCGGTAGGAGGTGAGCGCGTTCTCCCCCGCGAACAGCCGGAAATCGCCATGCGGAACGATCAGGTGGCGGAAGCCCGGCGCGGCGCAGATCGAGCAATTGCAGTCGAGCACCTGGACGGCCCGGGGAACCTCCGCCTCGAACCGCACCTTCTTGCAATGGCAGCCGCCCTGGACTTTCATAAGCGCGATCTATGCACCACTGCTTCCCGCCCGTCACCCGGCCCGACACACGCCTGCTCGTCCTCGGCAGCCTGCCCGGCGCCGTCTCACTGTCGCAGGGCCGCTATTACGCCCACCGGCAGAACCTCTTCTGGCGGCTGATCGGCCCGGTCATCGGCCGCGACCTCGCGGCGCTCGACTACGAGGCGCGGCTCGAGGCGCTGCTCGACGCACGCGTGGGCCTGTGGGACACGGTCGCCGCGGCGACGCGCGAGGGCAGCCTCGACGCCGACATCCGCCTGCACGCGGCGAGCGACCTCGCCGCGCTCGCCGCGACCCTGCCCGAGCTGCGCGCGATCGCCTTCAACGGCGCCACTTCGGCGCGGATCGGCCGCCGCCAGCTCGCCGGCGTCGCGGGGCTCGACCTGATCGACCTGCCCTCGAGCAGCCCGGCTCATGCCAGCCTCTCCTTCGAGAGCAAGCGCGCGGCCTGGATGCGGCTGGCGCCCTATCTGTTGGACCGGCGCCAGTCGCGGATCTGAGCCTGGGTCACGTCGCGCGGATAGCAGATCGGCGCGTGGCCGCCGGGCCGGCTATAGGCGCTGCGCCCGCCACAGCTGCGGCCGTTGCGCATGACGCTGTAGGGACAGGCGCAGGGGCCGGGATAGGCGGCGATCGACTGACGGATGATCGACTGCCTGATCTGGGCGTCGGACTGGGCGGAAGCGGGCGATGCGGCAAAGGCCGCGGCAACCAGTGCAAGGACGGCATATCTCATGATTTTCCCCTCACGGCGCCGAGTTCGGCGCCCAAGGGAACGCTAAGACCCGGAAATACCTCTGAAGATCAGCGATTCGTCCGAAATGGACCAATCCTGTCTACAGTCGAGACTGAGAGGAGGGAAGAATCGTCCGAAATGGACCAAGGTCAGCGGGAGTTGCAGAATCTCACTATGGGAGCCGCGAGCGCCGGGCGGGCGATGATCAGATCGGGCACCCTTGTGTCGGCGCGGTTGTAGGCGAGCGGCGTGCCGTCGAGCCGGCTGGCGTGCAGCCCCGCCCCGAGCGCGACCGCGGCCGGGGCGCAATTGTCCCACTCATGCTGGCCGCCGGCATGATAATAGAGATCGGCCTCGCCGGCGACGACGGCCATCGCCTTGGCGCCCGCCGAGCCCATCGCCACCAGCTCGGCACCGAGCAAAGCGGCGATCTCCTCAGCTTCGGCGGGGGGCCGTGTCCGGCTGACCAGCATGATCGGGCGGGCGCGGCCGGCAGCGGCGGGCATCTCCACCCGGTCCGAGCGGAAGAGCTGGCCGCGCGCGGGCACCGCCACCGCGCCCAGCCTGGGGGCGCCGTCGACCGCCAGCGCGACATGGACCGCCCAATCCGGCCGCCCTTCGGAATATTCGCGGGTGCCGTCGAGCGGGTCGATGATCCACACCCGGCTGGCGCCGAGCCGCGCCGGATCGTCGGGGCTTTCCTCCGAGAGGATCGCGTCGCCCGGCCGCCGTTCGGCGAGGCCGGCCAGGATGAAGGCGTTGGCGAGCCTGTCGCCGACCTGGCCCAAGGCGGCGCCTTCGAGCAAGGAGCCGCCGCGCTGCTCCAGGAGCAGCCGCCCCGCCCCTTCCGCCAAATGCGCCGCAAGCTCCTCGTCGGTCATGGCGCCTGATGCCTCCAGCCGGGCTCCGGCACAAGCCGGACGCCGCGAACAAGGTTAACGCCTTGTTTACCATCCGCGCATAAATACGGGTCCCACGGGAGGTCTTCCCGAGGGGAATTGAAATGGTCATCTTGCTGACGGCATTCCTGGCAGGCGCGAGCCCCCTGCCCCAGATCGACCGGACCGCGCTCGACCTTCAGGCGCGCGCCGAAGCGCTGCAGCCGGGCGCCCGGACGCAGGCGCGCCCGGTACGGCCGCGCGCCGCCCTGCCGGCACGGACGCAGGCCGCCCGGCCGCGCACCGCCGCCGCCGCGCCCACCCGCTCCAACAAGGCATCGACGCCGCCCGCCCGCGGCCCGGTCAGGGT
>JBKJZJ010000005.1:0-5009 GCA_046715355.1 Allosphingosinicella sp.
TCGCGGCACCGCCGCCGCCCGCTCGGCAAGCCAGTCTTCGAGGTTGGTCATGCCATCGCCGTCACGGTCGCCACTGCCGTCGGCCCGGTCTGGGTCGAGACCATGCGCGCGCTCCCAGGCGTCGGGCATGCCGTCGCGGTCGCGATCGGGTTCGGGCGACCCCGCCGCCAGCGCGGGCCAGCCGCCCACCTCCGTTTGGCTGTCGATATGGCGGCCCGAGCGCGTCCGCACGCTTTCGACCACCCGCGCATCGGCGGCGTCGCGCGGCCAGGCACCCGCAAGGGCAAGCACGCGCTCGAGCGGCGCCGGATCGGCCGCCACCGGCGCCACGTCGGGCGCCGCCGACAGCCGATAGCCCGGCGGCATCGTGCCGATCACGAGCGACCAGGGATCGGCGGGAATGGCGCTGTTCATGCTGTTCCCCGCGAACCAGGCGCGGGCGAGGCGGTTGCGCTCGCGAAAGGCGATCGCGCCTTGGCTGTCGGGGCCGGCGAGATAGTCATTGTCGATGAAGCTGTAGCGGATCAGGCTCGCCTGGTCCTCATTGTAACCGGCAAAGCCCCGCCCCCAATTGTAGAAAACGTTCGAGCGGAACTCCATCAGCGGCCCCTCCGGATCCGCCTCCGGCCCGAGATAATTGCCGGGCCGCGGCATGCGCGCGACATGGTGCGCCCACAGGTTATGGTGGAAGCTGACCCGCGCGCCGCGGCCGCCGCGGATCAGGCTGCCATAGCCGTGCGCGCCCTCGCTGTGCTGCGAACGGCGCAGCGATTCGGCGATGATCGACCATTGCACGGTGAGATCGTGATAGCCGTTGCCCCCCTCGTAGCGCGCCGAAGCGGAGAGCGTCTCGTCGACCGACCAGCTCGCCGAGACGTGGTCGAGGATGATCCGCCGCCCGCGCTCGATCCAGATCGAATCGCCCTCGCCGGGATTGAGGTCGCCGCGGCGGACGCGCAGGTGGCGGACGATGACGTCGTCGGCGCGGACGATGAGCGTGGCGCCGGCGAGCGCGATGCCGCCGCCCGGCGCGCTCTGCCCGGCGATGGTCACACGCGACTCGGCGATGACGAGGTCGGAGGCGAGCCGGATCGTCCCTGCGACGTCGAAGATGACGGTGCGCGGCCCTCGCGCCTCGACGGCCGCGCGCAGGCTGCCCGGGCCGCTGTCGGCGAGCGTGGTGACACGAAGCACGGCTCCGCCGCGCCCGCCCGCGGCGAAGCGCCCGGCCCCTTCCGCGCCCGGGAAGGCGAGAACCTGCGCCGCCGTCGGGCTCGCGCAGACGAGCGTCAAGCAGAGGGAGGACGCCGTCGCCAAGCGTCCTCCCCTGGCCCCGGTCCTAGAAGCGGACGCGCGCACCGATGTAGAATTGGCGCCCGGTATGGTGGACGACCGACGGGCTGTTGCGGTCGCGGTCGACGAACTGGTCGTTATACTCGTCGGTGAGGTTGATCGCCTCGGCGGTCAGGGTGATGTTGTCATTGATCGCGAACGAGGCCGAGGCGTCGATGTTCAGCGTCGAATTCTTGCCCTCGACGTCGTTGACGACGTTCGTCGCCGGGACGCGCTGGAGATAGTCGGCCCGATAGGCGACCGAGCCGCGGATGCTGAACCGGCCGTCGTCATAATAAAGCGTCGCGTTCCAGCTGCGGGGCGACAGGTTGATGAGGTCGTCGCGGATCGGCGCCGGGTTGGTCGCGGAGGTCACATAGGCGATCTTCGATTCGACATAGGTGAAGTTGAGGATCGCGCCGAAATTCCTGAGCGGCCCCGGCAGGAAGCGGAAGGGCTGCTGATAAGTGATCTCGAAGCCCTTGAGCGGGCCGCCCTGGGTGTTGATCGGCGCGGTCACCAGGAACAGCTCGTTGCCGGTGAAATTGGCGGGCAGCAGGCTCAGGGGAAGACCGGTCTGGTTGAAGGGGATTTCGGTCCTGAGGTTCTGAATGAAGGTGCCGATATCCTTGTAGAAGAGGCCGACCGCGATCAGCGATTCCGGCGCGAAATACCATTCGAAGCTCGCATCCACCGTGGTGGCGCGGAACGGATCGAGCAAGGGATTGCCGGTGGTGATGGTGAGCTGGCCGGTGGTGTTGATCGAGCCGCCGGGCGACAGGAAGCCGAGCTGCGGCCGCGCCATCACCCGGGCGGCGGCGAGACGGACGACGAAATTGCTGGTGACGTCGAGCGCGACGTTCGCCGACGGCAGCCAATCGTCATAGGAGCGGTCGACCACGGTCAGGGTGCCGCCGCCGAGCGCCTGATAGCCCGCCGCCCTGAGGTCGGTCCGGACGTAGCGCAGGCCGACATTGCCGCGCAGCGGCCGGCCGAACAATTCGGTGCGGAAATCAGCCTGGACGTAGCCGCCCACATCCTCCTCGCGCACCTGGCGGTTGTTACCGCGGGCATTGCCGTTGGTGATGCTCGACAAGGTGAAGTCGCCGGGCCCGCCGGCATTGCCGGACTGCAGGCAGTTGCAATAGATATTGTAGAGCGTGGCCAGCGCCCTGAGATCCGGGATCAGCCAGCTCGTCTGCGTGCTGCCGCTATTGTATCCGGTGAGCGTGGTGGTGACCGCGGAGAGCGGAGTCCCCGCCGGCAGAGCGAGGATGGTGTCGCTCTGGTTGACCCGGCGGAACTCGAACGTGCTGAAATCATATTCGCGGTAGAAGAAGCCCCCCTTGAGCGCGATCCGGTCCGGCAGCACGTCCCAGGCGACGTCGCCGCGGAAGGTGGTGAAGCTGTTGTCCGCGCCCTGCGGCCGGATGCGGATTTCGGACGGTGTGATTTGCGCCGGGGTGACACCCGGCGGCGTGCCGATCAGCTGCCAGCCGCCGGCGGCGGTCGATGACGTGACGTCGAACGGATAGGTGATGGTCGGCTGGCCGCGGCTGTTGCGGAAGTCGATCGTATAACCGTTGACGTTGGGTGCATCGAGCGTGGTCGTGGTCTGGAAGGGATTGCGGAACTCGGAGGAGGAATGGCCGGCGAGCCAGGAGAAGCGCAGAGTGTCGGTGACCTGCTGGTCCCACTGGATCTGATATTGCCAGAATTTGGTGTCGAGCTCGTCGAAGCGCGATTCGGAGCGGATGTCGACGCCATTGAACACGCCGTAGACGAGGTTGCCGTTGGCGTCATACTGGGCGTCGACGACGCTGGTCTGCGGCTTGCCGCCCTGGGCGGCGGTGCGGCTGAACGAGATCGCCTCGAGGAAATCCTCCTGCCTTGTGGCCTGAAGCCGGGCGTGGAGCAGGTCGACGGTGAACAAAGCGCCCTCCCAGGGCCGGGCCTGGAGCGCGAAAGTGATGCCGAGCCGCTCCTGCTCGTGAGTCAGCCGGCCGTAGCGCGGCAGGCGGGGATGGACGTTGGTCGCCAGCGAGGCCTCGTCATATTCGGCCTGGTTGCCCGGCGTGTTGGGCAAGCGCGGGCCCGCGGTGTAGCCGGGGATGTTGGGCGCGTTGCCGCAATTGGCGCCGCCCGTGGTCGGATTGAGCGGCACGTGCCCGACCGGCGAGCAGAAGCCGCCGACGCTGTTGCCGCCGTCCCAGCGCACCGAGCTGAACCCTTCCTCGAGCAGGCCGCGCTTGCTGTAGGCGACCGAGGCGAGGATGCCGAGGCGGCCATCCATGAAGGTGTTGGAGACGAGGAAAGCGCCGCGCGGGTCCCATTGATCGGCGAGGTCGTTATAGCCCATCTGCCCGCTCGCCGACATGACGAAGCCGTTATAGTCGAACGGGCGTCCGGTCTGCAGATCGACGGTCGCGCCGAGCGAGCCTTCGTCGACTTCCGCCGACGAGCTCTTGCGCACGGTCAGCCGGCTGAACAGCTCGGAGGCGAAGACGTTGAAGTCGAAGGCGCGGCTGCGGTTGGCGCCGCCCGAGCTGTCGGTGCCGCCGGTGGTCGCCAGCGCTTCGAGCTGGTTGAGGCGGATGCGGGTGAAATCGGGGCCGAGGCCGCGCACCGTGATCGTGCGGCCCTCGCCGGCGTCGCGGTCGATCGAGACGCCCGGGATGCGCTGCAGCGATTCGGCGAGATTCTGGTCGGGAAAGTCGGCGATATCCTCGGCGACGATCACATCGACGATGCCATTGTCCTGCCGCTTGGCGCCGAGAGCTGCGGTCAGCGAAGCGCGGAAGCCGGTGACCACGACCTCATTGTCGTCGCCCTCGGCCGGCACGGGGGCCTGGGCTTCGTCCTGCGCCGGCGCGGCATCGCCCTGCGCGGCGTTGGCGGCGGTCGCGGCCGCCAGCCAGGAGGCGGCGCCGAGCAGGCCGGCGAGGATGCGAGCGCGCCGCGCAATGTCGAGCTTCGAAGTCATGTCCGATCCCTTCCAACACCGCGCGCCCGCGACGCGCTCCCCCATTTCCAGGCCGGGAAGTGCATCGCGCTCCCCTTGTGACACCGGTGTCTTTGCCGATCCAAAAAAAGCCTGCGCGCATCATGCGTGATTGGGTGAGGATTTGAACGGGCCTGTCGCGGCCGCCCCTTTCTCCCTCTCCCTCACGCCGCGTTTGCCGCAGTCGCCTTTTCCGGTTTCCCGACGAAGTAACCGGTGTCATAAGGGTTTTGATCCGGTTGCGGGCTCCTGTCAAGACCGGTCGCCGGGAGGATCGTCATGCGTCTGTTCCGTCTCTGGATAATGCTGTTGGCCCTGCTGCCGCCGCCCGCATTCGCGCGGGCTTTTCCGGGGGCGGCCGGCTGGGCGGCGCAAACGCCGGGCGGACGCGGCGGCGCGATCATCCGCGTCACCAACCTCGATGCGAGCGGGCCTGGCTCGTTCCGCGCCGCGGTCGAGGCGCGCGGCCCGCGAATCGTCGTGTTCGAAGTCGCCGGCGTGATCGACCTGGGCCTGACCACGCTCGACATCAGGGAGCCTTTCCTCACCATCGCCGGCCAGACCGCGCCCTCCCCCGGCATCACGCTCAATCGCGGGGGTGTGGTCGTGCGCGCGAACGACGTTGTGATCCGGCACATCCGCGTGCGCCCCGGCGCCGACGGCCAGGCGAAGCGCA
>JBKJZJ010000006.1:0-6333 GCA_046715355.1 Allosphingosinicella sp.
TCGGAGAATTCGGCGTCGACGACCTCCTCGTCACCTGTGCCGGCCGCGGCCTCCGCTTCGCCCGCGGGCGCTTCGGCGCCCGGCGAGGCTGCCGCCTGCTGGTCCTTCTCGTAAATCGCCTGACCCATCTTCATCGCGACCTGGGCGAGCGCTTCGGCCTTGGCCTTGATCGCGTCGGTGTCGTTGCTCTCGACCGCGGTCTTCGCCTCGGCGACGGCGGCCTCGATCTCGGTCTTGAGCGCCTCGTCGATCTTGTCGCCATGCTCCTTGAGCTGCTGCTCGGTCGAGTGGATCAGGCTTTCGGCGCCGTTCTTCGCCTCGACCGCCTCGCGCCGGGTCTTGTCCTCGTCGGCGAACTGCTCGGCCTCCTGGACCAACTACTCGATGTCGGCGTCGCTAAGCCCGCCCGAGGCCTGGATGCGGATCTGCTGCTCCTTGCCGGTGCCCTTGTCCTTGGCCTGGACGTTGACGATGCCGTTGGCGTCGATGTCGAAGGTGACCTCGATCTGCGGCACGCCGCGCGGCGCCGGCGGGATACCGACCAGGTCGAACTGGCCGAGGAGTTTATTGTCCGCCGCCATTTCGCGCTCGCCCTGGAAGACGCGGATGGTGACCGCGTTCTGATTGTCCTCGGCGGTCGAATAGGTCTGCGTCTTCTTGGTCGGGATGGTGGTGTTGCGGTCGATCATCCGCGTGAAGACGCCGCCAAGCGTCTCGATGCCTAGCGACAGCGGGGTCACGTCGAGCAGCAGGACGTCCTTGACCTCGCCCTGCAGCACGCCCGCCTGGATCGCCGCGCCCATGGCGACGACCTCGTCCGGATTGACCCCGGTGTGCGGCTCCTTGCCGAAGAAATCCTTCACGACGTCGCGCACGCGCGGCATGCGGGTCATGCCGCCGACCAGGACGACCTCGTCGATGTCGGCCGCCTTGACGCCGGCATCGGCCAGCGCCTTCTTGCACGGATCGAGCGTGCGCTTGATCAGCGCCTCGACCATCTTCTCGAGGTCGGCGCGGCCGATCGCCTTGACGAGGTGCTTGGGCCCGGTCGCGTCGGCGGTGATGAAGGGCAGGTTGACCTCGGTGGTCTGCGCCGAGGAGAGCTCGATCTTGGCGCGCTCGGCCGCCTCCTTGAGGCGCTGCAGCGCGAGCCGGTCGGACCTCAGATCGATTCCCTCGGCCTTCTTGAACTCGTCCGCGAGGAAATCGACGATCCTGGCGTCGAAATCCTCGCCGCCGAGGAAGGTGTCGCCGTTGGTCGACTTCACCTCGAAGACGCCGTCGCCGATCTCGAGGATCGAGATGTCGAAGGTGCCGCCGCCAAGGTCGTAGACCGCGATCGTCTTGCCGTCCTGCTTGTCGAGGCCGTAGGCGAGCGCCGCCGCGGTCGGCTCGTTGATGATGCGCAGCACTTCCAAACCGGCGATCTGGCCGGCATCCTTGGTCGCCTGGCGCTGGGCGTCGTTGAAATAGGCCGGCACCGTGATCACCGCCTGGGTGACGGTCTCGCCGAGATAGGCCTCGGCGGTTTCCTTCATCTTCTGGAGGATGAAGGCGGAAACCTGGCTGGGCGAATAATCCTTGCCGCCCGCCTGGACCCAGGCGTCGCCATTGGCGCCCTTGACGATCTTGTAGGGGACGAGCTCCGTGTCCTTCTTGGTGATCGGATCGTCGAAGCGGCGGCCGATCAGCCGCTTGACCGCGAACACCGTATTGTCGGGATTGGTCACCGCCTGGCGCTTGGCCGGCTGGCCGATCAGCCGCTCGCCTTCCTTGGTGAAGGCGACGACCGACGGCGTCGTGCGCGCGCCTTCCGCATTTTCGATGATCTTGGGCTTGCCGCCCTCCATCACAGCGACCGCGCTGTTGGTGGTGCCGAGATCGATGCCGATCACTCTTGCCATATTGCTACCTCTTGGCCCCTCAAAATAGATGCTGCCCGCGCGGCCCCTTTTCGAGCATCCGCACCGGCGTGTTGCAGGCGATATAGGAGGCGTTTTTGTTGCGACAAGAAGCGCGGGCCCCTAAGGGGCGCGCCATGCGAGCCACTGTTCCAGTCCTGGCCACAATGCTGGCCCTCTCCGCGTGCGGCCAGGTCGCCCACGATGATCACAACAAGTCCGGCAACGCGGCTGCCCCGAAAACCGCCGCGGCGGCGCCCGGTTCGATCGTCCGCCTGCACGCCGTGCCGGGGCGGCCGGCGGCCGGCTATTTCGAATATCGGGTCGCCGGCGATCGCGGTGCCTTGCTCTCGGTCAGCTCGCCGCAGGCGGCCCGGATCGAGATGCACGAGACCATGAACAGCGGCCACATGACCGAGATGCGCCCGCTCACGCGCATCCCGGTCCGCGACGGCGAGACGCTCAGCTTCACGCCGGGCGGACGGCATCTGATGCTGTTCGATGTCGCCCGCGACGTTCCCGCCGGCGACCAGATCGCGCTCATTCTCCATTTCGAGCGGGGCGACCCGGTGACCATCTCCGCCACCTTGGTGGCGACCGGCGGCGATATCTAGCGGCCTGCTCCCACCCGCTCGTTCCAGCGAACCTCGTACCAGCCCCGGCGTTCGCGGGCGAAAATCGGGGGCCGGAAGCGTCGCTGCCGGCTGAGGTGCTCGCAGAGGGCGCCGTCGAGCGCGACGGGTGAGTCGGGCCAAATAATTTCGCAATTGGCGAGGCGCCCATCGTTGGTGATTTCGAATGTGGCGCGGGTTATGCCCTCCCCGCCCGTAGACCCCAGCGACCCCGAATAAGGCGCCATCCAGCGCGCCGGATCGGTGAGCGGGACGGGCCCGTTCAGGCGGTTCACCTCTCGCCACCGCTCGCGCAACCGGCGCCTGGCCGCGGGCCGCGGCTCAGTA
Source organism: Allosphingosinicella sp. (assembly GCA_046715355.1). GTDB lineage: Bacteria > Pseudomonadota > Alphaproteobacteria > Sphingomonadales > Sphingomonadaceae > Allosphingosinicella. Next base: position 2,861 of record JBKJZJ010000006.1, read on the forward strand.
CGATAGAGCGCGAAGAAATCATCTTCCTGTTCCGCAGTGGCCAGCGTCGTCCAACCGGCCGCGCGTTGCCGGCCTTCACCCGTCAGCATGGTCACCACCACGACCCGGTCACCCGCGCTGACGCGCGGGCCAAGCGCCTGGCATAAAGTAATCACGAGGCCTCCGTCGCCTTGCTGTCCACGATAATCCAGCCGCACGGTGCGCTCAGCCACCCGCCCGTCAAACGTCAGGCCGAAACGGACGTCGGCCCCGTGCTCGTCGCCGTCAACGACAGTCGCCAGCGCCACCGCCGCATAATTGCTGCGCACCGGCAGCGGCCTGATTCCGGAGAGACGGCACGCCGCGGCCTCGCCCGCCGCTGCGGTGAGGGAGAGGCCGAGGAAGAAGATCGAGAGAAGAGTCTTCATGACGGCTCCCGGGACGCGCGGCGGCAATTCATGCACAAGCGGGATTAACAAAAGCAAATCGGCTTCCTTTCCGCGCCGCGCGTGCTAGCCTCCGGCGCGCAATCGGGGAGACGATCTATGGAAGCGCCGCTCGACACCTTCCGGCCGTCCACCAGGGGCTGGCTGATGGGCACGCTCGCCGGCTGGGGGACGGTCCTGCTCGGCCTCGCCGGGATCGTGCTCGCCGTCATGGGCCTCTTGGGGTTCGGCATGTACTGGCTGGCGCTGACCGTGGCCGCCTTGGCCATCGCCGGCTGGAAGTGGTTCCAGAACGTCGCCGCCAGATATGAGGTCACCGAGGAGCGGCTGATCGTCCGCCGCGGCATCTTCATCAAGAGCATCGACGAGGTCGAGCTCTACCGGGTCAAGGACGTCAGGATCAACTTCACGCTGATCAACCAGATGGCCGATATCGGCACGATCAGCGTCACCTCGAGCGACGAGACCACCCGCGGCGGCGACCTGCTGCTGCCCGACATCAAGCGGGCGCGCGAGCGCCGCGAAATGCTCCGCCGGCTCGTCGACACCGCCCGCCAGAAGCGGCGCGTGCGCGAGGTCGACATGGTTCATGAAGATATCTGACATCGCGGCGGGCGGCCGCGGGCGGCCCACAATGATACAATATAACAAAGGACTTGGCGGCCGGGCGCGCCCGGCTTAGGATGCGCATGCTGTTGGTGGAGTCTCTCATGTCCGGTTCGAAGTGCGCGTTGATCCGCCTCTGCCTCCTGCTGCTGTCGCTGCCGCTGTTCGCGGGCGGCGCTTTCGCCCAGGGCCCCAGCCCCAGCCCCAGCCTCACCGCCCGCGTGGCGGGGGTCGACAGCGAGGCGGCGGTCCGCAAGCTCAGGATCGAATCGCTCGGCGTGCGCGTGCGCATCCGCGGGACGATCGCCGAAACCACCATCACCGCGCGCTTCGCCAATCCCGGCCGCGAGATTCTGGAAGGCGACTTCACCCTGGCGATGCCGGCGGGCTCGGTGGTGACCGGCTATGCGCTCGACATCGGTGACCGCATGATCGAGGGCGTGCTGGTCGACCAGCGCCAGGCCCGGATCGCCTATGAAAGGCTGGTGCGCGGGCGGATCGACCCGGGCCTCGCCGAGGTGAGCCGCGACAATCTCTTCCGCACCCGCGTTTTCCCCATACCGCCCGGCGGCGGCCGCACCATCCGTCTCACCTTCGTCACCCCGCTCGATCCGGCGCGCGGCTATGTCCTGCCGTTCCGCGAGACGGGCGAGATCGGCGCGCTGGGGATCGACATCGAGGTGACCGGCGCCACCGCATCCGGGCTCAGCGTCGCGGGCGCGCCCGCGCGCTGGCGCGACGAAGACGCAGTCTCGCGCTTCACGCTGGACCGGCGCGAGGCCACGCTCGATGGCGGCATCATTATCCCGATGACCGAGGGGCCGGCCCTCCAGATCAGCCGCCATGCCAATGGCGAGCGCTTCTTCGAGCTTTCGGACCGGGCCCCGGGCGGCGGCGGGACGGCCGTGCCGCCACGCAGCGTCACTGTGTTCTGGGACCGCTCGCTGTCGCGCGCCGACGACGATCTGGAGGCGGAAATCGCCCTCGTGCGGCGCTACCTGGAGCGGGCGCGGCCGCGGACGATCGAGCTCATCCTGTTCGACAGCGGCGGCATCGAGCGGGTGCGCGCCGCCAGCCCCGCCGCGCTCGTCGCCCGCCTGCGAAGCGTGCGCTATCGCGGCGCGACCAGCCTGGCGGTGCTCGCCGGCACGCGGCTGACCGCGGGCGGGACCTGCCTCCTGTTCAGCGACGGCCTGGTCACGATCGACCGGCGCGAGGGCTTCGCCCCGGCCTGCTTGCTGTTCGCCGTGTCGAGCGCGCGCGACGCCGACCGCGCCTGGCTGGGCGCGCTCGCCGGCGCGTCCGGCGGCGAGGCCTTCGACCTTGGCGCCCGTCCGGCCGAGGAGGTGCTGGGACGGATGACCCGGCAGGTACCGCGGGTGCTCGACGTCCGCACGGCCGGCGGAGCGCGGATCGACTATAGCCTGCTCGACGCGGGTGCGCGGGGCTGGCGGATCGTCGGGCCGATGCCGGCGAGCGGCGACATCGTCGTGCGGCTGTCCGGTCTGCCGGGCGGCGAGAGCCAGCGCGTCTATAGGCGGCCCCGCGCGGACCGCGAGAGCAACGGCCCCGGGGCGCTCTGGGCGGCCGAGCGCGTCGCCTTGCTCGCCGCCAGCGACGAGCGCAGCCGCGACGCGCTCGTCGATTTCTCGCGCCGCTATTCGGTGGCCTCGCCCGACGTCTCCTTCATCGTGCTGGAGAATGGCCGAGATTATGCCCAGGCGAAGATCGAGCCCCCCGCCGGCGCGCCCAGGGAATGGCGCGAAACCTATCGGGAAGTCCGCGCGCAGATGGCGGCTGAGGAGACGAGCCAGCGCGCCGGCCGGCTGGAGACGATCCTGAGCCAGTGGCGCGAGATGCGGACATGGTATGCCACGCGCTTCAGCCCGTCGCGCCGGACCCGGCCGCGCGACCGCGAGGACGACGGACCTGTTTCGATCGTGCCGCCGATGCCGGTGCCGATGGCGCCGCCGATCGATCAGCGAATGAGCCAGGCTCCCGCGGAATCGGGCGAGGAGAACCTCATAGTGAGCGGCTCGCGGATCCGCGGCAACGCGCGTGGAGGCGACGGGGCGACCGGCCAGGGGCGGCGCGGCACGATCGCGCTGGAGCCCTGGAAGCCGGAGCGGACCTATTTGCGGGCGCTGCTGGCGGCGACGCCGGCCACGCGCGAGCGCGTCTTCGCCGCGCAGCAGCGCGAGCATGGCGACCTGCCCGCTTTCTGGCTCGACGTCGCCGACTGGGCGTGGCGGAGCGGCCGCCGGGCCGACGCGATCGCCTATGTCCTCAGCGCGCTCGAACTGCCGACGCGCAACAGCCAGACGCTGGCGATCGTCGCCGACCGGCTGCTGCGCTACGGCGAGGTGGATCGCGCGATCTGGGTGCTGGAGCGGCTGGCCGCCGCCGAGGACGACCGGCCGCAGCCGCGCCGCAATCTGGCGC
>JBKJZJ010000007.1:0-7185 GCA_046715355.1 Allosphingosinicella sp.
GGTGGCGACGTCCAGGACGTGGCGCGGGGCATCGGCCTGGACGGCCGAATCGGCGCCAAATTCCTGCACGCGGGCCCCGGCTATGGCGGCTCCTGCTTCCCCAAGGACACGATCGCCCTCCTGAAGACGGCCGAGGACGCGCACGCCCCGCTCAGGATCGTCGAAGCGGTGGTCAAGGTGAACGACGCGCGCAAGCGCGCCATGGGCCGCAAGGTGATCAAGGCGCTGGGCGCGGAGCCGCGCGGCAAGATCGTCGCTTTGCTCGGCCTGGCCTTCAAGCCCAATACGGACGATATGCGCGACGCGCCCTCGCTCAGCATCGTGCGCGCGCTCGAGGATGCCGGCGTCGCCGTGCGCGGTTACGATCCGGAAAGCATGGAGCAGGCGCGGCCGCTCATGCCCGATGTCGCGCTCTTCGCCGATCCCTATCAGGCGGCCGATGGCGCCGACGCGGTCGTGCTGGTCACCGAATGGGATGCTTTGCGGGCGCTCGACCTGAGGCGGCTGGCAGCGTCGATGCGCTCGCCGCGGCTGGTCGATCTCAGGGCCATCTATCCGCCCGAGGAGGTCGAAAATGCCGGCCTCGCCTGGCACGGCATCGGCCGCCCGCCGCGCGCCGCGGCATGAGCGGCAACTTGGGCCGCTCCTTGCTCGTTGCACGGTCATGACGAAGACGATCGCAGCGGCGCTGGCCGCGCTGGCCTTGGCGGCCCCCGCCATGGCGACGATCCTCGGCCTGGCCGGGGCCGAGCTGAAGACGGCCGACGGGCGCCGCGTGGGCGGCGCGTCCATCCATGTCAGCGGCAACCAGGTCCGGATCGCGGTCAACGGGTTGCCGCCTGGCCGCTACGGCGTACACCTCCATGCCGTCGGCCGCTGCGAGGGCCCCGCTTTCGAGAGCGCCGGGCCTCACTGGAATCCTACCTCCCGAGAGCATGGCCGGCTCAACCCCGCGGGCCATCATCGCGGCGATCTGCCCAACCTCGAGGTCGGCGCCGACGGCACCGGCAGGCTTGTTTTCACCATCGCCGGGCCGACCATATGGGACAGCCGGAATGGCTTCCTCGACTCCGACGGCACCGCTGTGGTGGTCCATGCCGCGCCCGACGACGAGCGCACCGACCCAAGCGGCAAGAGCGGCGACCGGATCGCCTGCGGCGTGCTCAATTACTAGCGGCGGCTAGATCGGCTCGCCGGCGGTGCGGGCGCGCTCGACCTTGGTGGCTTCGAGGCGGGCGATGTGCCTCGAGCCGATCCACAAGCCGATCAGGGTCAGCACCGGCATGAAATAGAGCGCGGCGATGCCGGTCGCGAGGTCACCGGTCACGACCGACATCTTGCCGGCGAAATAGGGGCCGAGCGCGAGCCCGATCATGGTCGTGCCGAGGATATAGGTCGCCCCGGCGGTCGCCCGCATGCGCGGGAGAACGAGATCCTGCAGCGTCGCCACGGCGGCGCCGACCCAGGCCGAGGCGAACAGATGCGCGACCGGGTTGACCCAATAGAAAGCGGCCAGGTTGTCGGTGGTCAGCAGGAAGGCGACGAGCGGGATCGGCAGCAGCGCCGAGAGCATGTTGATGTAGAGGCGGCCGTTCGGATTGCGCCGGCGCCACAGATCGGACAGATAGCCGCCGAGGATGACGCCGGCAGCCGCCGAGATCGCCGCCGTCCAGGCGAAGATGAAGCCCACTTCCTCCTTGGCGGAAAAGCCGTCGATATAACGTCCGGGCATATGTGCGCCGCCGTAGAAATGCGTCTCGACATAGGCCGGGATGTAGTAAGTGGTGGCGTAGGTGACGAAGGAAATGCTGCCGAAAGCGGCAACCAGCACCACCACCGCCGGCGATCCCCAGATTAGCTTGTAGAGGGGATAGTCGCGATGCCTGATCGACTGGATCCAGGAGAAAATGGCATAGACGCCAATGCCGTAGGCCAGCCATTGCGGCCAATCGCCGGTCAGCCGGTAGAGGCCGAAACAGATGAGGATTATCACGCCCAGCGCTTTGAGATTGGGAACGAGCGCGCCGGGAATTCGGGCCACGTTGAACAGGGTGAGTGGCGGCAGGATGGCGAACAGCTCCTTGCCGAAGTCCCGCCAGGCATGGGGTCGGACGACGGGCGCCGGCGCCCCGTCCATGCCGCCGCGCGGCGGCTCGCGCAGCGTCAGCACCCAGAGCGCGAGCAGGAGGCCGGGTACGCCAACAACGAGGAATGTGGCCTGCCAGCCGGCGAGGCCTAAAGGCGCGTCGGCGGGATCGGGCCAGGCCGCGCGCCAGCGGCTGGCGACCAGGCCGCCGACCAGAAGGCTGAGCGCGCCGCCGATGTAGAGCCCGCTGGAATAAATGGACAAGGCGGTGGCGCGCCGCTCCTTGGGGAAGCTGTCCGAGATCATCGAATAGGCCGCGGGGGAAGCGCTGGCTTCGCCGATGCCCACGCCGATGCGCGCGACGGCCAGCATGGCGAAGGTGCTGGCGAAGCCCGACAGGACCGTCATCGACGACCACAGCACGAGGCCCATCGCCATCAGGCGGCCGCGGTACCAGCTGTCGGCCAGCCGGCCCAACGGGATCCCGAACAGCGCGTAGAAGACCGCGAAGGCGGTGCCGTAGAGAAAGCCCATCTCCGTGTCGGAGACGCCGAGGCCGAGCTTGATGTCGCCCAGCAGGATCGAGAGGATCTGCCGGTCGACGAAATTGACGATGTAGACCAGTACCAGCACGGCCAGCGCGTACCAGGCATAGGCGCCGATGCGCGGCTTCGCCGGAGCCGCGATCGCGGCCTCCTCCACGTTGGTGGCCATCGGATCCCCCGATTGTGCTTCTGATTGCATCTGGCTAGCAGAGCGGCGCGCTTTGGCAACAAGGCTTGATGCGATGGTCCACCGGGTGCTGTTCGTCTGCCTCGGCAATATTTGCCGCTCGCCGCTCGCCAAGGCGGCGTTCCGCGCCGAGGCGCGGAGGCTGGCGCTCGAGGTCGAGGCCGATTCGGCGGGCACCGGCGGCTGGCACGCCGGCGAGCCGCCGGACCGGCGCGCGATCGCCGCGGCGCGGCGCCACGGCGCCGATATCTCGCAGCTGCGCGCCCGGCAGGTCACCCCCGGCGATTTCCAGAGGTTCGACCATATCGTCGCGCTCGACGGGGAGAATTACGCCGATCTCGCCGCGCTCCGGCCGGAGCGAAGCCGCGCCACCTTGTCGCTGCTTCTCGATCATGCCCGGGGACGCGCGGGACAGGCGGTCGCCGATCCCTATTATGGCGGCGATTCGCATTTCGACGCGACCTGGCGGGACGTGACGCAAGGTGCGCGCGGGCTCGCCGAAACGCTCAGCAAGGGGAGAGCCGAATGAGCCTCATCTACCATTATCATCCGCTCTCTTCCTTCTGCTGGAAACCGCTGATCGCGCTCTACGAGAACGGCATCGCGTTCACACCAGGGATCGTCGATCTTGGCGATCCCGAGTCCCGCGCCGCCTTTGCCGCCTTGTGGCCGATCGCGAAGATGCCGGTGCTCGAGGATGACGCGCACAATGCCGTGATTCCGGAGACGAGCATCATCATCGATTATCTCGATCGCCATCACCGCGGGCCGGTCCGCTTCGTCCCCGAAGATCCCGACCGTGCGCGCGAGGTCCGGCTCTGGGACCGGATCTACGACCTCTACGTCCAGGGCCCGATGCAGAGGATCGTCTTCGACCGGCTGCGGCCCGACGGGCAGAAGGATGCGTTCGGCGTCGCCGAGGCACGGGCCTCGCTCGCCACCGCGCTCGGCATGGTCGAGCGGTACGTGGCCGATCGGCGCTGGGCGACGGGAGACGACTTCACCCTGGCCGATTGCGCGGCGGCGCCGGCGCTCTTCTACGCCGACAAGGTGATGCCGATGACCGGCACCTGGCCGAATGCGCTGGCGCTGCTCGACCGGCTCAAAGCGCGGCCAAGCTTCGCGCGCGTGCTCGAGGAGGCCGAGCCTTATTCCCACCTTTTCCCGGAAGGGTGAGGCGCGACGTGACCGCCTTCTCCCAGCGGGTCGCCGACTTGACCGGGGTGGCGGAGGATCGGCTCGAGCGGCTGGCCGGTGGGGATTTGTCGCAAGCGCTGCTGGTGCCGCGCGCGCAGGGGGCTATCGTCGCCAAGGGCGGGCCCTCGGTCGGGACCGAGGCGGCGATGCTGCGCACGCTCGCAGGCGTGGGCATCAGGGTGCCGACGGTCGAGGGCGAGCATGACGGCGTGTTGTTGCTGGACTATGTCGCCAATGACGGCGTGCTGAGCCCGAATGCCTGGGCGGATATCGGGGCCGAGCTCGCGCGGCTGCACGCGCGAACCGGCGCGGCCTATGGCTGGCCGGTCGATTATGCGCTGGGCACGGTCGCGCTCGACAATCGCGAAGGGCGGGACTGGCCGCGCTTCTGGGGCGAGCAGCGGCTCGCCGCCGCGGCGCGCCTGCTCGACCGGCCCTGGCGCGAACGCGTCGAGCGCCTGGCGGGACGGCTCGGCGACATGCTGCCCGCCGCGCCGACCGCCTGCCTCCTCCATGGCGATCTATGGACCGGCAACATCCTCGTCTTCGGCGGCCGGCTCGCCGCGCTGATCGATCCCGCCTGTTATTACGGCCATGCCGAGGTCGATCTCGCCATGCTCTGCCTGTTCGGCGACCCGCCCGGAGAATTCTGGGAAGCCTATGGGGATCGCGAGCCGGGGTGGGAGAATCGCCTGCCGTCCTACCAGCTCTTTCCGGCGCTCGTGCATCTCAGACTGTTCGGGTCCAGCTACGCGCCGATGGTCGAACGGCTGCTCGATACGGTCGGCGCCTAGAGCGGATAGCGCTCGACCATCGAATAGACGGCCGCCTCGGCGGTGAGATCGCTTTCGAACAAGGCGAAATGGTCGACGGTGAAATGCGGGCTGACGAGGCCGCCGGCGCTTTCGAGGAAATTACCGACCGGGCCTGAGCCGCGCTTCAGGCGGGCCAGCGTGATGTGCGGCAGATAGGCGCGCTCGTCGGGCGCGACGCCGACGCGGGCGAGGGCGGCATCGAGCTTCTTGTGCAGCGCCCGGAGCGGCTCGTGAGGGATCACGCCGGCCCAGACCGTATCGGCGAACCCGCGCCGCTCGAACGCGCCGATCCCATTCAGGGCGAGCTCGAAGGGAGGATGGTGCACGGCGCCCAAAGCGGCGTGAATATCGCCGGCGCGGTGTCGGTCGACCTCGCCGATGAAGCGCAGGGTGAGATGAAGCTGCTCCTCGCTCTGCCAGCGCGCGCCGCCGATCCCGCCCATCGCGGCGAGGAGCAGCTCGCGGATCGCCAAAGGCGGCCGGATCGCCACGAAGAGGCGGTGCATCGCGTCGGCCTAACAGGGCACGACCGAAAAATCATCGTTAACGACCCTCCGCGCACCGCCCGATCCGCCAGTTTTCCTTGAAATGAGCCCCAATTCCTCCGATATTCCGATGGCACGGCAATTTTTGCCGGGGATGGGAGATTTTGAAATGTCTAATTGGTCTGACCCGCGGCCCGGTGCGGCACCGCCGAGGCCGGCCCCGATCGACACCGCGGGGCGCGATCTTCGCGACGTGCGCGACGTTTCCGTCGACGCCGGCCTGCGCAAGCACATGCTGTCGGTCTACAATTACATGACGTCCGGGATCCTGCTGACGGGCATCGTCGCCATGCTCTTCTCGCAATGGGAAGGGTCGCAGGAAATCCTGTTCGGCCCGGGCATCCTCAAATGGGTTATCATGCTGGCGCCGCTGGCGTTCGTGTTGGTGCTGAGCTTCGGCATCAACAGGCTCTCCACCGGCACGGCGCAGATCCTCTACTGGGCCTTCGCGACGGTGATGGGACTGTCGCTGGCGTCGATCTTCTTCGTCTACACCAACGCCTCAATCGCGCTCACCTTCTTCGCCACCGCGGCGGCGTTCGCCAGCCTCAGCCTCTGGGGTTATACGACCAAGAAGGATCTGACGGGCTGGGGTACGTTCCTGCTGATGGGCGTGGTCGGCATCATCGTCGCCTCGGTCATCAACGTCTTCTGGCAGAATGACACGTTCAGCCTCGCGATCGCGGGCATCGGCGTGCTGATCTTCGCGGGCCTCACCGCCTACGACACCCAGAAGATCAAGAGCATCTACTTCGAACTCCAGGGCACCGAGTTCCTGGGCAAGGCCGCGATCATGGGCGCGCTTGCGCTCTATCTCGACTTCATCAACATGTTCCTGATGCTGCTGCGCCTGCTCGGCAGCCGCGAATAGCGGCGCCGGAGAAGCGGTAAGATGGGAAGGCCCGGTGGAAACGCCGGGCCTTTTCCTTTGCCGGGATTTCGAAGGGAATTCGCGCTATCCCCGTTACATGCTTGCGGCCGTGGAACGTGAGATGTGTTGACGAGAAGCTTCGAGCCCGTGGAAGCGCTGCCGCCCGGGGCCGGCGGAGTGGACGAGCGCGCACTGATGGCGCGCGTCGGCGCGGGCGACGCGGCGGCGTTCGGCGAGATCGTCGGGCGGCACATGCCGATGATCCACGCCCTCGCCTGGCGGATGCTGGGCGATCCGGCCGAGGCGGAGGATGTGGTGCAGGAGAGCTTCGTCAAATTGTGGGTGAACGCCAAGGGCTGGGCGCCATCCGGCGGCGGTCTCGGCGCCTGGCTCAGGCGGATCGCGGCCAACGCCTGCCTCGACCGGCTGCGCCGTCCGCTTGGCGTCAGCGACGCGCTGCTGGCGGAGCATGAGGACGAAGGCCCACCGGCCGACGTCGTGATCGACGCCGAGCGGCGCCGCGCCGCGGTCGCCGGCGCGATCCGGACCCTACCGGACCGGCAGCGCGCCGCGATCGTCCTCACCTATCAGCAGGGCGTTTCGAACGCGGAAGCGGCCGCGGCCCTGGGGATTGGCGTCAAGGCGCTCGAATCGCTCCTGGTGCGCGCGCGCCAGACGCTGAGCGCGACCCTTAGACGGCAGGGATTGTTGCCGGAAGGAGCCCAGGAATGAGCGACGCCCGTCCCGACCCGCGCCTCGCGGCGCTGCTCGCCGACGTGCCGGCGCCGCCCGTCCCGGCCGGGCTGGCGGAGCGCATTGTCGCCGCCGCGACGGCTGCCGCGCAGCAGCCGCCGGTGCGCGACTCGACCGCGCCGCGCGACACGGCCAGGATTCCGCTCGATCGCATCATCGCCGTGGTGGGTGATCAGCCCATCACGC
>JBKJZJ010000008.1:0-18364 GCA_046715355.1 Allosphingosinicella sp.
AAGGCGGACCGCTCGCGCTTCCTGTCGGCGCTCGACGAGGCGCTGGTCAGGGCGAAGCGCGGCTAGCTATTGGGCCGCGGCGGTTCGGGGGTGAGCCGCCAGATCGGACCGCCTTCGCATTTGACTCCGGCCAGGGTCGCCGTCCCGCCCGCCTCGAGGGCGGCCAGCAGGCGCTGGACGGCGTCGCCGCGCGGCGGGTCGGCGAGGACGAGGAGGGCGAGGAGGCGCAGCAGCGCGCGGCGGCGGAGTTCGGGGGGAATTCCCGTTGGGTCGAAGGCGAGGCCGCCCGGCGCCGCTTCGACGCGCTCCTCGATCAGCCGCTCGACGCTCCACTCGAGCGCGACGTCGGCCTCGGCGAGCGCTTGCGCGCTGCGCGCGAGCGGCGCCGGATCGATCCAGTCCGCCTCGCCGAGGCGGCGGCGCAGGCGGGCGCGGTCGTAGCGTTCGTCCCGATTTCCAGGGTCCTGGACCGCCTCGAGGCCGGCCGCCGCGACCAGATCGGCGAGCTCGGCGCGGGACCAGCCGAGCAGCGGCCGCGCCACCCGGAGGCCCAGGATTTCGGTGGCGGCGCGGATGCCGGCGAGGCCGGCGAGGCCCGAGCCGCGCTGGAGCCGCATCAGCAAAGTCTCGGCCTGGTCGTCGCGATGATGGGCGGTGAGCAGCCAGTCTATCCCTTCCGCCGCCGCCCAGCCGGCGAGCAGCCGGTAGCGCAAGGCGCGCGCGCCGGCCTGGACGTTGCCGGCGATGGCGTCGCCGGCGGAGAGCGTCGCGTGGGGAATGCCAAGGCCGGCGCAGATATCGTGGACGAAGGCGGCCTCGGCGGGGCTTTCCGGGCGCAGCTTGTGGTCGACGGTCGCGGCGCGGACGTGGTGCGGAAAGGCGGCATTGGCGAGGAGCAGCAAGGCGAGGCTGTCGGACCCGCCCGAAACCGCGACCCCGAGCAGGCCCGGTGCGGGGCCGGCCAAGGTCTCGAGGCCGGCGCGGAAGCGGTCGACGCCGGCGGGATCGGGCAAGGGGCCGTTCATGCATGGCATCCTAGCCCTGTCGCGCCGGGCGGGGAAACGCACTTGTGCCGCGCGGCGGGGAGAAAGCACATGAAAGTGACGCGCAGGCTGAGCCGCCGCTCGTTTCTGGCCAAGGTCGCCGGCGGCCTCGCGGCGGGCGGGGCGCTGGCCCTGGTTTCCGGCCAGGCGCTGGCCTTCCAGGAAACCGATTCGGACAGCGGCGCCAGGGCCGATTCGCCGGGCCGCGGCCGCGGCCGGACCGGGGAAAGCGACGGCGATCCCACCGATCCGGCCGGCTATGGCCGCCCGCGCACCGGCCATAGCGACGGCGACAGCGGCACCAACAGCGATCCGGCCGGGCGCGGGCGCCCACGGACCGGCGAAAGCGATTCCGACAGCGGCGCCAATGCCGATTCGGCGGGCCATGGCCGGCCCCGGACCGGGTTCAGCGATTCGGACGGCGGCGCGCGCGGCGATCCGGCCGGCCGGGGCCGCGGCTCGGGCCAGTGCAACGACCGGGATCGGGGCCCGACAGGCGACCCATCCGGGCGCGGGCGAAGGTGTATTCGCCGGTAGATCAATGACTTGAGCGCCGGAGTGGGTTTTTCGGCTGCGAAAGGTTTTCCCCGCCGTTCAAATCTGTTACGCCTCTGTCGTCGCGGGCATTGTCCCGCCTCTGGCGAAAGGGAAGAGTCGCCGATGAAACCTACACGCAAGCTTAGCCGCCGTTCGTTTTTCGCTGCCGTCGCCGGCGGCATTGCCACGGCGAGCCTGATCGGAGTGGTCGGGACCGAAGAAGCCCAGGCGCAGAGCGGCTGTTCCGATTCGGACAGCGGCACCTACGGCGATCCGGGCGGGGACGGCCGGCGCTGCCGCCGCGCACGCCGCCGCAGCGGCTGCACCGATCGCGATTCCGGTCGCGGCTCCGACGGCGTCGGCTATGGCCGCCGCTGCGGAAGCGGCTATCGCCCGCGGTGCACCGATTCCGATCGTGGCCGCTACGGCGATCCGTCTGGACGCGGCCGCCGTTGCGGACGCCGCCGGTCGTGCAGCGATTCCGATAGCGGGCGCTACGGCGATCCGGGCGGCCGGGGCCGGCGCTGCTAGCCTAGCCGGCTGAACGGCTGAAAGGGGAACTCCGGTGCAAGCCGGGGTTCCCCTTTGCCGTTTGCGCTTCAGCGGGGCACGCGCCTGCAAACTCAAGCCACAGGCACGGCGCACCTCGGATCATGTCAATCGACGTGCGCCATGCAGTCGCGGCGGCTATCGGCTCGAGCAGCGGGCGGCCCTGCGCGCCGCCGGCAGCAGCTGGCGAAGCGCGTCGCGCATGGCGGGAAAGACGCGGGCGAGCTCGTCATAGACGCGGCAGGCCTCGGTGCGGCGATTGAGCCGGGTCAGCGCCTCGCCGAGATAATAGAGGCTGTCGGCCGCGCGCTCGCCCTGCGGATTGTCCTGATAATTGGCGAGCAGGATGCGCGCCGCGGTGGCCGGCTTGTCGTCGTCCAGATAGGCGCGGCCCTGCAGGTTGCGCGTCCAGCTGAGCCAGCGGCCGCTCGGATAGCGGGTCGCGGCGGCGTCCAGCGCCGCCTGCGCCTCGGCATATTGGCGCCGTTCCCAGAGCCGGAAGCCGACATAATAAGCCTCCTCGGCCGAGCCCGGGACCGAGGCGGCGGCGGGCGCCGGCTCGGGCGGAGTCTCGACCGGCGGCTCCGGGCGAGGTTCGATCGTGACGGGCACGGGAACCGGCGCGGGCGCGGGCGGATCGAGCCGGTCGAGCCGGGCGGTGAGATCGGTGCGCAGCCGCGTCACCTGCTCCTCGAGCTGGCGGGTGCGATAGCCGTTCTCCTCGATCTGGCCGGTCAGTCCCCTGAGCTGCGTCTCGAGCGCGTCGACCCGCTGGGTGAGGCTGGTCAGCGCATCGCCCGCTCCAGCGCCCGCCGGGCCGGGCGCTGGCGGCTCGCCAAGCTCGGGCTCGACGTTGCCGTTGGGGAAGACGCGGCGCTGGACGGCGCGGAGCTGCTGCTCGAGCCTGTCGACCCGCCGCTCGACCGAGGGCTGGCGCTCCTGCCCGAAAGCGGGTGCGCCGATGCCGGCGAGCAGGATCAGCCCGATAAGGTGAATACGCATGATATACTCCGCATGCCTTTTAGCCTGCGGCGGATGATATGGGAGGATCGCGCCCGTCGCCAGCCTTAAGCGACCGCAGGAAGCGTCCGGGCCGCCACGCCTAAAGCCCGGGCCCGGTCTCCGGGCTCCGCTCGGGTGCGGGCGCACTCAGGGGTCCGCCCGCAGCGGGGGCCGCCGCGCCCCGGGCGCCGGCGGCGAGGTCCTGGGCGCGCAGGCTGACGCCGTCGATGAGCCGGTCTTCGGCCCGGAGCGGGCCGAGGTCGCGGCCGCCGGCGGAGGCGCGAAGCAATTGCGGATGGGGAGTGCGGATCACGGGCTGCCTTGCGCCGGCGGGGACGGTGTAGGCCTGGCCGGCGGCGAGGATCCCCTGGTAGATCTGGGCGCCGCCCTGCCCCTCGGTGATCCTCAGCCAGACGCTGCCGGTCGCGGTCAAGGTCACGCTCTGGCCGGCCAGGGCCTCCGGTGGGGGACCGGACGCCGGCTCGGAGACCGGAATCTGGGTCGGCGCCCCGGCGACCGGATTCGAGGACGTCGCCTCGTCGGCGCCCAATGTGCCCCGCCAGATCAGATAGCCGCCGATCAGCAGGGCGGCGAGAATGGCGGCGGCGATCACGATCGAGCGCGGCGGCACCCGGGCGGGATCGGCCGGCTCGTAATATTCGGGCGGCGGCGCGCGGCGGCGCGGCCCGCCGATCATGTCGCGAAGCTCGCTGGCGATGGCGGGGCCGTCCAGGCCGACGGCATTGGCGTAGTTGCGCGCGAAGCCGATCGCATAGGTCGCCCCCGGCAGCGCCTCCCAATCCTCGGCCTCGATATGCTGCAGGTGGCGCATCGGGATGCGGGTCTGGCCGGCGACGTCGTCGAGCGACATGCCGCGCGCCTCGCGCGCGCGCCTCAGCCGCTCGCCGATCGAGACGAACCCGGCCTCGCTTTCGCCCGCGTCATGCTCCGACATCGAATCGCTTTCGTTCCAGAGCCGTCCTCCGTGAGGGAATGCTCATCGGCGCAGCGGTACAGCGCTGTCAACCGATGCCCGCCGGTTCCGCGCCGCCCCGAGGCCGGCGGTGGCTTAGGCGATGGCGACCTTGTGCTTCTCGGCCCAGGCGGACAGCGTGGCGCGGAAATCGGCCGGCGGCGTCTTCAGCATGCGGTCGAGCTGGGCGGCGGCGGCCCTGGCGTCGAGCGAGCGGATCATCGCCTTGACCGGGCCGACGCCCGCCGGCGTGATCGAGAGGCGGCGCACGCCGATGCCGATCAGCGCCATCGCCTCCAGCGTGCGGCCGCCCATCTCGCCGCAGACGCCGAGCGGCACCTGATGCTTGTCGGCGGCGCGCACGATCCGCTTCAGGAACCTCAGGATCGCCGGCGACAGCCAGTCGTAGCGCTCGGCCAGCCGCGGATTGGAGCGGTCGGCGGCGAACAGGAACTGGGTGAGATCGTTGGTGCCGATCGAGAGGAAATCGAGCTTCGGCAGCAGCACGTCCAGCATCTCGGCGAGCGAGGGGACTTCGAGCATGCAGCCGTAGAGGATCCGCGCCGGCAGCTTCTTCTTGCGGCTCGCCAGCCAGGCGCGCTGCTCCTCGACGATCGCGCGGGCTGCGTCATATTCCCAGGGCTCGGAGACCATCGGGAACATCACCTGCAGCTCGCGGCCGGCGGCGGCCTCGAGAAGGGCGCGGGCCTGCGCCTTCATCAAGGTGTCGCGGTCGAGGGCGAGGCGCAGCGCCCGCCAGCCCATCGCCGGATTCTCCTCGGTCTCCGGATTGGTGTTGAGATAGGGCAGGCTCTTGTCGCCGCCGACGTCGACCGTGCGGAAGATGACCGGCCTGTTTCCGGCCGCGTCGAGCACCGCGCGGTAAAGCCGTTGCTGGCTCTCGCGCCGCGGCAAGGTCGCCGAGACCAGGAACTGGAATTCGGTGCGGAACAGGCCGATGCCGTCGGCGCCGGTGGCGGACAAAGCGGCGACGTCGTCGCGAAGGCCCGCATTGACCATCACCGAGACCCTGACGCCGTCCTTCGTCACCGGCGGCAAGTCCTTGACCGCGGCATATTCGGCACGGCGCTTCTGCCCCGCCGCGAGCTTGGTGTCGAACGCCTCCTGGATCGCCGGCGTCGGGCGGGCGCAGACCGCCGCCTCGTTGCCGTCGACGAGCACCATGTCGCCCTCCGCGATCATCCGGCGGACATTGGCGATCCGGCCCAGCATCGGCACGCCCATCGCGCGCGCGACGATCGTGACATGCGCGGTCAGCGAACCCTCTTCGAGGATCACGCCCTTCAGCTTGCGCCGGTCATATTCGAGCAGTTCGGCGGGGCCCAGATTGCGGGCGATCAGCACCGCGTCCTGCGGCAGCCCGGCCTGGGCGGCGGTGCCGAGCTGGCCCGAGACGATGCGCAGGAGCCGGTTGGCGAGGTCGTCGAGATCGTGCATCCGGTCGGCGAGCAGGGGATCGTCGATCTGGCGCATGCGCTGGGCGGTGCGCTGGCGCACCCGCTCGATCGCCGCCTCGGCGGTGAGGCCGGAATCGATCGCCTCGTTGATCCGCCGCGACCAGCCCTCGTCATAGGCGAACATCTTGTAGGTCTCGAGCACCTCCTGATGCTCGCCGACCGTGCCGAACTCGGCCTGGCCCATCATCGCGTCGATCTGCTCGCGCATGCGGCCGAAGGCGGAGACGACGCGGCGCCGCTCGGCCTCGATATCCTCGGCGACGGTATGCTCGATGAGCACGCGCGGCTGGTGATAGACGGCGTGGCCGCGGGCCATGCCGGTGACCAGGCGCAGCCCGGTGAGATGCTGGGTGCCCCCGTCGCGGCTGTCCGCGGCGGCGCTCGCGCGATCGGCGAGGCCGGCATTGGCGATCAGCTCGCTGAGCACCATCGCCACGGTCTGCAGCGCCTCGATCTCGAGCTCGTCATAAGCGCGCGGATCGGCATGCTGGACGGCGAGCACGCCGATCGCGCGCTCCTTGCGGATTATCGGCACCCCCGCGAAGCTGTGGAACATCTCCTCCCCGGTCTCGGGCAGATAGATGAATTCGGGATGGCTCGCCGCCTCGGCGAGGTTCAGCAGGGCGACGTCCTTGGCGATCGTGCCGACCAGGCCTTCGCCCATGGCGAGCTTGGTGACGTGCACCGCTTCCTGGTTGAGGCCGAGCGTCGCGAACAGTTCGAGCACGCCGTCGCGCAGCAAATAGATGGAGCAGACCTCGCTCGCCATCGCCTCGGCGATGATCTTGACGACCTTGTTCAGCTTCGCCTGCGCGCCGTGCCGCGAGGCCATCACCTCGTGCAGGCCCGTCAATATTTCGCGGGCGGAGGTGGCGGAGGCCGTCGGCATGGTCCGCCGCTATCAGAAAGGGCGATGCCGTTCCAACGCCCAGTTGCGCTCAGGGACCGGAGCGATGGTCCGGGCCTGGCGCCGCCGCCGGCGGCGGCACCGGAGCAGTGCCGACCGGCCCGGCGCGGGCCGGAGCGACGGCAGCGGCGCCCGGCGACGTCGTCTCGCCGCCCTTCGCCCGCGCTACCACCCGGTCCAGCATGTCGGGGACGAAGCGCTCCGCGAAACCCGCGATGAACGCCCAGATGAGGAGCTTGAAGAAGTCCGCCGAATCGCGCAGCCCCAGGGCGCTGCGAAGATCGTCGATCGCTACGCAGGCCCTGTTGTCTTGGGCGCATTTTTCATCCTGCGCCGCAGCGGCGACCGCGGCATCGGTCTCGGGCTCGGTTGCGGTCGCGGGCGCGGCCTTGGGTGCCGCCGCATTCGGGGTTGCCGCATTCGCCGCATTCGTCGCATTCGGGACGGCGGCGGGGGGCGCCGCGGCCGAGGCGTTTTCCGGCGCCGCCAGGGCGGGCTTCGGGTCGGCGGGCGCAGGTCCGGTCTGGTTCCCGCCGGCGCCATCTTTCGCCGGCTGCGCCGGTGGGGTTGAGTCGCCCCTGGCGATCGGATTCGGGGTGGAAGCGGCGATGGCCGGTGTCGGAAAGATGCCTCCCCTGAGGCCGAGAGTCTCAGGTATCCCGCTCAGGAAGAAGGCGTAGAGAAGCAGCGCGAAAACCGAGCTGCTCATCAGCGCCAGACTGATTTCGTTCTTGCCGGTCCGCAACGCCGTCAGCTCGATGATCGGGTCGGCCGCGAGCACGTTGGCCGACACCGCCTTCTGCAGCCTTTGGATCACGCTCAACGTCGCGCCCGCGCGCCCGACCGCCGCGACGAGGAAAAGACCCAGGATGAGCGGCCAATAGTCTTTGAGGCCGTAGCGCTCGAGGACCTGCGTCGCCTTCAAAATCAGCCAGATGAAGCCCAGGGTGACGATCAGCCAGAACAGGAACATCCAGAAGCGCATCAACAGCCAGCGCTTGAGATCGCGGATCGCCTTTTCCCGGCCGATCGTCATCAGATATGAGGTGTGGATATAGGCGAGCAGGGTCTGGGCGTCGGCCTCGCTTTCGTCGATCACGGCCTCGGGCAGGCAGCCATCCGAAGGACCGGGGCCACCACCGCCACTCCCACTGCTACCTCCTCCTCCTGCTCCTGCTCCTGCTCCTCCCACCCCTTGACCTCCTTGCCCGGCGTCCGGACCGGCGCTTCCTGCCGCGCCTTGGCTCTGCGCCGTCGCGGCCGGCGTCGGCTCGGCCTGGCCCGCGGCGCCGCCTTCGCCCCTAACCGATTGCCGCGCATTCGCGCGCTCCTCGACCACTCGCCACGATGCCAGGGCAGCCGGTGAGGCGATCCGCTCGAACCGCTCCCGGATCACCCATTGCCGGCGCTTCGCCAAAGCCGGCGGATAGAGCGCGTTGATCCTCGCTTCGAAGCCGAGCAAGGTCGCGAAATCGGGCGGCTTGCGCTTGAGCTCCCGCTCAATTTCGTCATTGATCCGATCCGCCTCCTCTTTGCGCGTCCCATCCAGAAGCGCCCGCGCCGTGAGGATTTGGACATGCAGCGCGTCGCCGACGGCGTCGATCACGCCGAGCAAGTCTTCATCGGGATGCGAATAGCCGTAGCGCCAATAATGGACCACCTTGTGCAGCCACCTGTTCCACGGCGGCGGCCGCTTGAACTGCATCGGAAGCGGCCGCGTCGAAACGACCGAACTATAGCGAGAATCTTCGACGCGGCCGGCGGCGCCGAGATCGCCTTCGTCGTGCGATTGAACCATCTGCACCCCCGACAACTTATCAGAAAGGCGAAAAACAGGGATTCTCGTCGATGGAGGGAGGCTAGGCCCGGCCGTGCATTAAGACAATCCTTCCTCAGCTCTCCAGCGGCAGGCCGATGCCGCCGACCGGGACGGTCTCCCGGCCGTTGTCGAAGCCGGCGATGAGCGGGCGGGCGCGGGCGATGGCGGCGCGGACCTGGGGGAGCTGAAGGGAGGCGGCGTGGCTCGCCCGATTGTCCCACACCTCGGTGATCCAGATCGCGTCGGCGTCGGCCGGATCCGTGGCGACGACGTAAGCGAGGCAGCCCGGCATCCCGCTTGTGCCTTCGAGCAGGATGGCGATCAGCGCGTCGCGCTGGCCGGGCGTTGCGCGCATCCTGCCGATCAGGCCGTGCATAGGTCCTAGCGGCGTCTCCGCCAGGGCCGGGAAGCCGGCCGCGGCCAATGCCAGCCCGCCGGCCAGGACCTCGCGTCTCACCAGGGTCATGATCGCCTCCTCCTCAGCCGCCGGCGCTGACTACGCGCGCCGACATCTGCACGTCGCGGCCGTCGAGCGTGGCGAGCGCGGCGGCGGCGGCTTCGGTTGCTTGCTCGAGGTCGGCGCCGTGCGCCTCGATCTCGGCGCGCAGCGGCGTGCCCTGGGTCAGGCCGATGGCGGCGTCGCGCGCGGCGACGCGGCTCACCAGCGCCACCGTCTCCATGGCGATCTCGGTGAAGCCCGCGGCGCGCAGGTCGGCCTCGATCGCCGCCTTGTCGTGATAGCCGAACGGCACCCGGCGATAGAAGCTGTCGGCATGTTCGGGGAACAGGGCCGCGACGGCGCCGCCGACGGTGGCGGTGACCGGGTTCATCTCGATCCGGTCCCAGGCATTGAACAGGAAGCGGCCGCCTCGCTCCAGCACGCGCCGCGCCTCGCGATAGGCGCCGACCCGGTCGGGGAAGAACATCACCCCGAACTGGCTGAGGACGAGGTCGAAGCCGCCGTCGGGGAATGGCAGCGCCTGGGCGTCGGCCTGCTGAAAGCGGACATTCGGCGACCGGACGCGCCCGGCCGCGACGTCGAGCATCGCCTGGTTGAGGTCGGTCGCGACGATCTCCGTGCCCGGCAAGGCGCGCGCCAGCGCCTCGGTGACGATGCCGGTGCCGGCGGCCGTCTCGAGAATGCGCCGGGGCCCGAGCGCGGCGGCGCGCGCGGCGATGTCCGCGGCATAGGGCTCGAACAGCAAGGGGCCCAGATAGCGGTCGTAGAGCGCCGGGATCGAGCCGGCGAAGGCGGCGTCGGTTGCGTGCATGCCAGTCTCCCGGGCTAACGGCGGCAGGTTTGGTACACGCCGTCGACCGGAACGTCCTTGCGGCACAGGATCCCGCCCCATTGGAAGCCGAGCTGGTTGCCCCTGAAGCGGATCAGGAACCAGGGATAGCCGTCCCGGTCGATATGGGTGTTGGCGAGCAGCGTCACCGCTTCGCCCTCACGCAGCGAGGCGATGCGCGGATAGTCCATGCCGGGCCCGCTGCGCACGACCCCGCCCCAGGAGCCCGCGGCCACCGGACGGTTGAAGGTCACGTCCCGCACCGCGCGCTCCGGCGTCTGCGCCGAGGCGAAGGAGGCGCCGAGCGCCGCCGCCGCTATCGTCAGCATGTGTTTCATGATCTTCTCCGTCTCCTATGCGTGGACCGAGCGCCGCTCCAGCGCGTGGGCGGCTTCGTCCATGAGCTGGGCGAGGATCGCGGCGACCGGCGCCTCGTCCTTTACCATGCCGACCGACTGGCCGGCCATGACCGAGCCGGTCTCGACGTCGCCCTCGATCACCGCGCGGCGCAGCGCGCCCGCCCAATAATGCTCGATCTGGAGCTGCGCCTCCATCATCTCGACCTTGCCCTCGTCGAGCAATATCGCGACCTCGCGCTGCTTGGCGGCGAAGCTCTCCATCTCGCGATTCTTGAGCGCGCGGACCGGGATGACGGGCAGGCGCGGGTCGATCTGGACGCTGGTGATCGCGTCGCGGGCCGAGGCGCGGATGAACGCCTTCTTGAAATTGGGATGGGCGATGCACTCGGTGGCGCAGACGAAGCGGGTGCCCAATTGGACGCCGACCGCGCCCATCTCCAGATAGCCGGCGATCAGCCCGCCATGGCCGATGCCGCCGGCGACGAAGATCGGCACCTCGCCCGCGAGCGGCGGCAGGATCTCCTGGGCGAGCACCGAGGTCGAGACCGGGCCGATATGGCCGCCGGCCTCCATCCCCTCGATGACCAAAGCATCGACGCCCGAGCGGACCAGCTTCTTGGCCAGCGAGAGCGCTGGAGCGAAGCAGATCAGCTTCGCCCCGAACGCCTTCACCTTGTCGATCGCGCCGGAGGGCGGCAGGCCGCCGGCGAAGACCACATGGGTGACCTCATGGCGCGCGCAGGTCGCGATCAGCTCGCTGAGCATCGGATGCATGGTGATCAGGTTGACGCCGAACGGCCTGGAGGTGCGCTTCTTCGTCTCGGCGATCTCGGTGTCGAGCAGATCCGGCGTCATCGCGCCGCAGGCGATCACCCCGAAGGCCCCGGCATTGGACAGCGCCGAGACGAGATTGCGCTCCGAGATCCAGCTCATCGCCCCGCCCAGCACCGCCATTTCGCAGCCGAGGAAATCGCTGCCGCGCTTCATCAGCCGGGCGAGGCGGTCGTGGCCGAGGGTGGAGCTCACATCGTTCATCAAGTCACCGTCATTCCAGCGAAATGAATGGGCGCCCCGTCCCCCGGACGGGGCTTTGGATCCCATTCATGGAATCCCTTTGCCTCTTAAAGAAGAGAGTTTCCAGCTTTCGCTGGAATGACGAGCAATACCCATCGACCGGAGGCTACGCCACATCCTCCGCATCCAGCCCGAACGCCGTGTGCAGCACGCGCACCGCGAGCTCGGCATGATCCTGCGGGATCAGCACCGAGACCTTGATCTCCGAGGTGGCGATGGCGAGGATCTCGATCTTGCTTGTCGCCAGAGTGGCGAACATCTTCGCGGCGAGCGCGGGATCGGAGCGGATGCCGACGCCGACGATCGAGACCTTGCAGATGTCGGTGTCGGTGGCGAGGCCGGCATAGCCGATTCTTCCCCGCTCCTTCTCGAGGATGTCGGCGGCCTGCGCGAGAGCGGCGGCGGGGATGGTGAAGGTGAGGTCGGTGGGCGAGCCCTGCGCGATCATGTCGTAATTGATCCCGCCCTTCGCGAGCGCGCCGAAGATGGCGGCGGCGGCGCCGGGCGCCTCGGGCAGGCCGGTCAGGGTGATCCGGGCTTCGCTCTTGTCGTGGGCGATGCCGGTGATGAGCTGTCTTTCCATGGCATAATCCTTGAGCGCGTCCTCGCGCACGATGAGCGTGCCCGGCCTGTCCTCGAACGAGGAGAGCACCTGCAGCGGGAGGTTGTAGCGCATGGCGAGGCCGACCGAGCGGGTCTGCAGCACCTTGGCGCCGACCGAGGCGAGCTCGAGCATCTCCTCGTAGGTGACGATAGGAAGCTTGCGCGCGCGCGGCACGATGCGCGGATCGGTCGTGTAGACGCCGTCGACGTCGGTGTAGATGTCGCAGCGGTCGGCCTTCATCGCCGCGGCCAGCGCGACCGCCGACGTGTCCGAGCCGCCGCGGCCCAAGGTCGCCAGGCTGCCGTCGGCGGCGACGCCCTGGAAGCCCGGGATGATGGCGATGCCCTGCTCGTCGAACACCCGCTCCAGCACGGCGACGTCGATCCCCTCGATCAGCCCCGCGGCGTGGCCCGAGGCGCGGATCGGCAGCTGCCAGCCCATATAGGAGCGGGCGTTCAGGCCCATGCCCTGCAGGGTGATGGCGAGCAGGCCCGAGGTCACCTGCTCGCCGGACGCCACCACCACGTCATATTCGCGCGGGTCGTAGACGGATGCGGCCTCGCGGCAGAACTGGATCAGCCGGTCGGTCTCTCCCGCCATCGCCGAGACCACCACCGCCACCTGGTCGCCGCGCTCCGCCCGCGCCCTCACCAGCCCCGCGACATGGCGGATGCGCTCGCTCCCCGCCATCGACGTGCCGCCGAACTTCATCACGATGCGAGGCATATGGCTCCAGCAAGCCCATGGGAAAATGACGGCGGCACTGTTAGGGAGCGGCCATGGCACATGCAAGCGAGCCTCCCTCCACAATCGACCCAAAGGAAGCCGCGCATTTCGGGGCGATGGCGGCGGATTGGTGGGATCCCAAGGGTTCATCGGCGATGCTGCACAGGCTCAATCCGGTGCGGCTCAAATATATACGCGAGCGGATCGACCAGCATTGGCAGGCGGACGAGACCGGGCTGAAGCCCCTGCTCGGCAAGAGCGCCGCGGACGTGGGCTGCGGGGCGGGGCTGCTCGCCGAGCCGCTGGCGCGGTTGGGCGCGGCGGTGACCGGGATCGACGCGGCGCCCGAGACTATCGCGGCGGCGCGCGAGCATGCGCTGGGGCAGGGGCTGGAAAACGACTATCGCGTCGGCGGCGCGGAGGCGCTCGAGGGGCACTACGATCTGGTAACCTCGCTCGAGGTGGTCGAGCATGTCGCGGAGCCGGCGGCCTTCGTGGGTGCGCTGGCGGCGGCGGTTGCGACAGGCGGATTGCTGATCCTGTCGACGCCGAACCGGACGTCATGGTCGCGGCTGCTCCTGGTCGGGCTCGCCGAGAGGATCGGGCAGATCCCCAAGGGCACGCATGATTGGGACAGGTTCGTCCAGCCCGACGAGCTGAAGGCGATGGTCGCCGATGCGGGGCTGGAGGTGGTTGACGTGACCGGGCTCGGCTTCAGCCTGACGCGCGGCTTCACGCTAAGCGAGGACCTGTCGCTCAACTATCTGCTGACGGCGCGCCGCGCCTGAACCCTCTCCCAATTGGGGAGAGGGAAGAGCCGCGCAGCGGCGAAGGGAGAGGGGGAGTCTGAGGAAGCTCGCCCGACTCCCCCCTCTCCCCAACCCTCTCCCCATTGGGGAGAGGGGGCTTACCGCTCACGCGTCAGCCGGGTGATCAGGATGGCGGCGCGCTTGGCCTGGCGGGGGAGGGAGTCGAGGTCGACCCACTCGCCCTCCGCATGGGTGCCGCCGCCGGCCGCGCCCAAGCCGGCGAGCGTATCGACGTCGCCGGCGACGAAGGAGGAATCGGCGGCGCCGCGGCGGGCCGGGTCGAATTCGGCCATTTCGGCGAGGCCGAGGTCGCGGTTGACCCCGTTGAGGCGCGCGAGCAGGGCGCGATTGCCCTCCGTCGGCGCCATCGGCGGATAGCCGTCCTCGGCGAAGACGAGCTCGGCCTCGGTGCGGGGCAGATGCTGCGCGACGATCGCCTGCATGGCGGCGCGGGCGCGGGTCTCCTGCTCGGGGCTCAGGGTGCGGATGTCGCCGCGGGCGATGGCGGTCTCGGCGACGACATTGGTCTTGCCAGAGGCGGCGGCGCGGAAGCCGTCGGCGTCGATCGTCGCCGGGGTGCCGCCGGCGATAACCCCGCCAATGTAGGTGAGGTTGGGGGCGGGCAGCTCGCGGCGGAAGGAATCGAGGATGCGGGCGAGCTCGTAGATCGCGCCGCAGCCGAGCGCCGGGCCGCAGACCCCGGCGCTGTGGCCGGTTCGGCCGTGGGCGGTCAGCGTCCAGTTGGTCGAGCTGCGCCGCGCGACGGAGCCGAATTCACGGCCGTCCTCGGTTGCGAGATTCTCGAACTCCAGCGCGAAATCGGCACGGCGCCCGGCCTCGATCAGGTCGCGGCGGGCGACGGCGAGCGGCGCGCCCACCCGCTCCTCGTCGCCGGTGAGGACGATGGTGATGTTGGCGGTGCGCAGCGTCCCGGCCGCATGCATGGCGCGCAGCGCCGCGACGATCACCACGAGGCCGCCTTTGTCGTCGCCGATGCCGGGGCCGGTCGCGCGGTTGCCGGCGCGGGTGAAGGCCTGGAAGGGGCTGTCCGGCTCGAACACCGTGTCGAGATGGCCGATCAGGAGGATGTTGCGGCCGCGTCCCGCATGGGTGGCGACGAGATGGCCGGCGCGCCCGGTCGCGGCCATGTCCACCCAGCGCACGTTGAAACCGAGCGGCTCCAGCTCGGCGCGGATCATCTCGCCGACGGCGCGGACACCCTCGAGGTTCAGGGTGCCGCTGTTCCGGTTCACCAGCCGTTCGAGCAGGGCGATCGTGCGCGCGCTCTCGGCATCGACGGCCGCGGCCATGCGGCGCTCCTGCGGCGCGAGACGGGCCGACGCCATTGCGGGGAAAGCGAGGAGAAGGAGCAGGAGGATGTAGCGCATGAGCGCCTCTCACCATGAGTCGGGGAGCGAAGTCAAAGGGCCGCGCGTTGGGAGGGGCGAGGAGAGACGAGATGCCCGATCCCCGCACCCCGCAGACCAGGGAGGCGCAGCTCCCCGATCCGCTCGACCAGGTTCCGGCCGAGGCGCGGCCGGACGAGGCATTGCGGCCCCGCGGTTCGGAGGACGCGCAGCTGCTCGCCGAGGCCGAGACCGGCGAGCAGGATGTCGAATCGGCGGACGTCCGGACGAACGACTGAGCCTAGCGCCGCCCGCCGCCGACGTTGAACTCGATCCACAGGCCGCCGCCGCCGGAGAATTGGTCGCGCGAGCCGAAGGCGCGGACGATGGGCGAATCGGCGGCGTCGCGGACCAGCCGGTCATAGCCGGCATAGGCCTGCAGGCCCCAATTGCGGCCGAGCCGGTGGGTGAAATTGGCGATCCCGCCTACCGCGGTGATGCCGCCGCCGGGATTATAGGCGGCGGGAAGGCCGCTTGCCGGGATGGCGACGGGCAGGCCGAAATAGGCGTCGTTGTAGCGATTGTCCCCCCAGCGCACGCGCGGGCCGATCGAGAAGATGTAATTCTGGTCGTCGCGCGCGATCAGGTCGGCGCCGAGGCTGCCCACCCAGGCCTTGTGGCCGCCAATGCCGCGGCGCAATTCGGCGCGAATGCGGAAGTTGCGCGAGGGATTGATGTCGACGAAGCCGCCAAGCTCGACCGTAAAGCCGACATTGCCGACCGGGGCGCCGACATCGTCCTCGTCGCGCTTGCCCTGGAAGCGGACGGCGGGGCCGAAATTGATCACGCTGTCATGGCCGAGGAAGCCGAAGCCGGCGCTGTCGTCCGCCGAAGTGTACACGATCGGCTCGCCGGGGCGGCGCAGGCCGAAGATCGGAAAGGGGGCGATGCCGTTGGAATCGGCGCCGGGATATTTGGCATAGGTCTGGGCGCCGATGCCGAGCGTGACCGTGCGGCCGCTCGGGGCCGCTTCGTCCTGCGCGGAGGCCGGCGCGGCGGCGGAGAGAAGGAAGACCGCGCCAGTCAAGGCAGCGGTGCGAAGGCGAGCTGTGGGCTTTTGCATGTCAGCAAAACCGCCCGTCACGTAGATCGTTGCGGCAACGCACAAAAAAGCACGGCGCCGTGACTCTAGGGTGACAGCGTCATTCGAACTCGAGGATCACCGCATCGACGGCGAGGCTGTCGCCGGGCCCGGCGTTGACCGCCTTGACGGAGCCGGCTTTCTCGGCGCGCAGGATGTTCTCCATCTTCATCGCCTCGACCACGGCGAGCGGCTGGCCCGCCTCGACGCGGTCGCCCTCCGCGACGTCGAGACGGGTGAGCAGGCCCGGCATCGGGCAGATCAGATATCTGGAAAGGTCGGGCGGGACCTTCTCGATCATGTGGCGCGACAAGGCCGCGATATGAGCGGGATAGACCGTCACCTGGTATCGGGCGCCGCGCGTGGCGAGCAGCCAGCCGCTGCGCCGCTTCGCCACGATGATCGTCAGCGCCGCGCAATTGGCCGTGGCGGCCGCCATCCAGTCGCCGGGCTCCCAGTCGAGCCGCCCTTCGACCCGCTCGCCATCGACCAAAGCATGCCCCTCCCCGAGCGTGACATGAAATTCGTCACGGTCGATGCGCACCGTCCAGTCGCAGGGTGGCGGCACTGGGTCGCCAAGCTGGCCGGAGATCAGATGCGCGCGCGCGGCCTCGCTGAACGACATGCCGGCCGCGACCGCGGCGAGCGCCCTCAGCAGCCCGGGAGCCGCCGGCGCGCCGTGAAAGCCTTGGGGATATTCCTCGGCGATGAAGCCGGTGGTGAGCTCGCCGGCGCGGAAGCGCGGATGCTGCATCAGCGCGGAGAGGAAGTCGACATTGTGGCCGATCCCCTCGATCCGGAACGCATCGAGCGCCTCGATCTGGCGGTCGATCGCCGCCTCTCGCGTGGCGCCCGAAGTGATCAATTTGGCGATCATCGGATCGTAGAACATGCTGACCTCGCCGCCCTCGGCGACGCCGTCGTCGACGCGCACGCCTTCGCGCGCCGCCGGCGGGCGGTAGCGGACCAGCCGCCCGGTCGAGGGCAGGAAGCCGCGATAGGGATCCTCGGCATAGACGCGGGTCTCGACCGACCAGCCGAGCATCGCCACGTCGCTCTGGCCGAAGGCGAGGCGCTCGTCGGCGGCGACCCGGATCATCAGCTCGACCAGATCGAGGCCCGTCACCTGCTCGGTGACCGGATGCTCGACCTGCAGCCGGGTGTTCATCTCGAGGAAGTAGAAGCTCTTGTCGGCGCCGGCGATGAACTCGACCGTGCCGGCGCTGAAATAGCCGACCGCCCGGGCGAGCGCGACCGCCTGCTCGCCCATCGCCTTGCGCATCTGCGGCGTGACGAAGGGCGAGGGCGCCTCCTCGACCACCTTCTGGTGGCGGCGCTGCACCGAGCATTCGCGCTCGCCCAGATAGAGGATATTGCCGTGCCGGTCGCCGAGCAGCTGGATCTCGATATGGCGGGGGCTCTCGATGAACTTCTCGATGAACACCCGATCGTCGCCGAAGCTTGCAAGCCCCTCGCGCTTCGTCGCTTCGAAGCCCTCGCGCACGTCCTGCTCGGAATAAGCGAGGCGCATGCCCTTGCCGCCGCCGCCGGCCGAAGCCTTCATCATCACCGGATAGCCAATCTCGGCGGCGATACGCACCGCCTCGGCGGTGTCGGCGATCTCGCCCAGATGGCCCGGTACGACGCTGACCCCGGCGGCTTGCGCCAGCTTCTTCGATTCGATCTTGTCGCCCATCGCGGCGATCGCCTCGGGGGGCGGCCCGATGAAGGCGATGCCCGCCTCGGCCAGCGCGCGCGCGAAGCTCTCGCGCTCGGAGAGGAAGCCGTAGCCCGGATGCACGGCCTCGGCGCCGGTCGCCCTGCAGGCGTCGATGATCAGCTCGGCATCGAGATAGCTCTCCGAGGCGGGCGGCGGGCCGAGCCTGACGCTCTCGTCGGCCATTTTCACGTGCGGCGCCCGCGCATCGGCGTCCGAATAGACCGCGACCGTCGCGATCCCCATCCGCTTGGCGGTGCGGATAACGCGGCAGGCGATCTCGCCCCGGTTCGCGATCAGGATCTTGTTGAACATCATTATTCCGCCGGCCATCCCATCCGGTTCTCGAAAGACAATGAGAGTTGGAGAACCACGGGCCGGCGCCCATTGGCGTCGATATCCGCCTCTGCCGCAAGATGGTAGGCGCGGTCGTCGATCGGCACGTCCCGCCAACTATAGACGGTGGTGCCCACATCCATCATCGTTCCGGTTTCCGGCGCGGCGAGCCCGAGCTTCTCGGTCAGCCTGGCGATGAAGCGGGTCGCCTCCTCCTCGTTCGCCAGCCTGATCGACATCGTGCAGATGGGGCGCTCGTAGCCAGCGAAGGGAGGTTCGAGGACGTAATGAATGTCGGCCCGGTCGGACCGATAGCGATCGCCGGCATGCCGGGTCGGCGCGGGCACGAATTGCAGCGGCGACGCCTGGATAGCGGCGCGAAACCGCTCGGGCGCCCGCAATCCCCGCCAGCAGGTGGCGAGGAAGGTCCGGGCCGCCGCCTCGGGCTCGATCACCCGATCCGGGAACGCATCGGTCGGGTGCAGCAGCACCACGCCCTGCAAGAGCGCAAGCCCGAGAGTCAGGGCGATCATTCGCCTCGCTCTTCGGGCCGGCCGCGCAACTGGGTGGTGCGCGCGCGGGTGAGGGCGGCGAGGCAGCCGTCGTAGAGCATCGGCTCCATCGAGCCGCCGCGCGCTTCATAGCCCTGCAGCCG
>JBKJZJ010000009.1:0-5976 GCA_046715355.1 Allosphingosinicella sp.
ACCAGATTGGCGTTGCCGGCGTTCGATGTGCCGGCGCTGACGTTGGAAGACGCAACAAAATCGAAGAAATTGAGCTGATCGACGGCGCGCTCGATGCGGGCGCTGATGTCGAAATTCGCATTGGGCCGCCAGGCGAGGTTGAGGAAGCCCTTGGGCCGGACGAAGGCGCGCGTCAGGCCGCCGGCGCCGGTCTGGCTCAGCTCGGAATATTCGCCGCCCAGCGCCGCCTGCAGCGTCAGCGTCGGCGAGAGCGGCCGCCCGTAGGTGAGGATGGCCTCGGCCCGCTTTTCCTCGACGATCGAGGCGCCGGCCGCGCCCGCGACGGCCACGAAATCGCCGGCCGCGTTCAGGCTGGAGAGATCGTTCTCGATGTCGAGCCGGTTGAGCGCGCCTTCGAGGCTGATCTGCCAGTCGTTGGCGCCGCCGCGCCAGCGATATTCGCCGCGCGCGATGGTCTCGGTCTCGTCCGCGGTCTGGGTGAAGCGCTGGCCTTCGCGCGGCCTGCCGTCCGAATAATCGATGGTGAGGATTTGGCGGTAGGGGCTGTGCTCGAAGCGCCGCACCCCGATCAGCTTCAGCCGCCCGCCGCCCAGCGCGAATTCGTAATCGCCGCCGAACTCGTAATTATACTCTCGCTCGCGCTCGCGCAGGATGCGCGTCCGGTCCGGCTGGCCCGGACCGGAGCGGAAGCTATCCTCGCCAAGATCGAGGTGGAAAAGGGCGAAAGCGGCGTTCGCGTTGAGGATCGAGCCGTCGCCGAACGCGCGGCGAAGCGTTCCCGAAAGGCGCGGCCCATCCTCGTTCACGAACAGCACTTCGTCGCGCCGGTCGAGGATCGCGCCCGCCGGATCGGTCACGAGCTCGGGCCCGGCATTGCCGTTGCGCCGGCTGACATTGCGCAGCCCCAGGGTGAAATCCGTGCCGCCGATCGCGCCGGCGATGTTGACCTCGCCGTCGAGCAGCCGGGGCGGGGTTCGCCGCGCCCGGATCTGCGGCCGCCAGGCGAAGCTGCCCGAAAGCCCTCGCGAGGTGGTGATGATGTTGGCGACCTGGCCGCTCAGCCCGGAAATGTTGAAGGTCGCGCCGTCGGCGATGTCGATGCGGGTGACGTTGGCGGCGCTGATCCGGCCCAGTTCGGTCTGGATGTCGGTCGAGCGTCCGGTGAAGCGCTCGCCGTTGATCAGCACGTTGCTGGTCGCCTCGCCGAGCCCGCGCCGCTGGGTGTCGCCGGCGTTGATCGAGAAGCCCGGGACATTGTCGAGCATGTCGAGCGCGGTACGCGGTGCGAAGCGGGCGAAGTCGGCCGGCGTGTAGCTGCGCGCGCCTTGCGAGGCGGCAACCGGCGGCGGCTCTTCGGCGGGCTGGGCCAGAGCCGGCGATGCCGAACACAGCAAGGCGACAAGCAGCGCGGAGCGCGCACCGGACGGCGTCATATGATCCTCCCTCATCGGCCGCCGTCCCCTGCGGCATCGAGCAATTTACCTGCTACGTTTGTAACACTAACCTGGCCGCGTCAACCTGAACGCACGCCTAATGGCCGCGACATAAGCGGCGCGCCGGAACGGCTTTTCGACAAAGCGGTTTTTCCTTTCGACCAGCGCTCGAGAGGAACGACATGGCCGACACCGACACGATCGAGATGATCCACGAAGACGATTTGCCGGGCCACGAAAGCGCGCTCGAGCCAAAGCCCGAATGGCGGCCTTTCTATCCGGGCTCGGGCCGGCTCGAGGGCAAGGTCGCTTTGATCACCGGCGCCGACAGCGGCATCGGCCGCGCCGTCGCCGCTCTGTTCGCGCGCGAGGGCGCCGACATCGCCATCCTGTACCTGTGCGAGCATGACGACGCCGCCAGGACGAAGGCGATCGTCGAGGCGGAGGGGCGCAGGGCGATCGCGATCGCCGGCGATCTCGGCGACAAGGGCTTTTGCGATCAGGCGGTCGCCAGGGTGGTGAAAGAGCTCGGCGGCCTCGACATCCTGATCAACAATGCCGGCGAGCAGCATCCCGACAAGGACATCAGGGACATTAGCGAGGAGCAGCTCAAGCGCACTTTCCAGACCAACATCTTCTCGATGTTCTTCCTCACCCAGGCCGCCCGCCCGCACCTCAAGAAGGGCGCGGCGATCGTCAATTGCACCTCGGTCACCATGTACGAGGGCTCGAAGGAGCTGCTCGACTATAGCGCGACCAAGGGCGCGATCACTGCCTTCACCCGCTCGCTCTCGGAGAATCTCGTCGGCGAGGGTATCCGCGTCAACGCCGTCGCTCCCGGGCCGATCTGGACGCCGCTCAACCCCTGCGGCGGCTCCTCGAAGGAGAAAATGCAGAGCTTCGGCGAGGACACGCCGATGGGACGGCCCGGCCAGCCCAACGAGGTCGCGCCCAGCTTCCTGTTCCTCGCCTGCGAGGACAGCCGCTATATGTCGGGCCAGGTCCTCCACCCCAATGGCGGCACCATCGTCAACGGCTGACCCTTTTCTCCCGCACCGTCCGCATGATATGGGATGCGGCGGGATCGAGGGCCGGAAAATATGCGGATTGCGATCGGGATCATCATCGGCCTCGCCGTGGCGATCGGGCTGCAGACCGGCTGCGAGTTTCTGTCCAGCAGCCTCTTCCCCTACGCCCCCTTCGACGTGTCCGACCGGGCGCGCGCCGCCGAAGTGCTCGGCAACCGGCCCGCGGCGGCCAATGCGCTTGGAATCCTGGGCTATCTCGTCGCCGCTTTCGCCGGCGGCTTCGCGGCGCGGCGGATCAGCCAGGTCGGCTGGACCGCCTGGGTGGCCCCCGGCTATTTGGCCTTCCAGGCGGCCGTGCTCGCGCTGGGCTATTCGCTGACCGGCTGGGGCCAGGGCGGCGCCTTCGTCGCCGCCCTGGTCGGCGGCCTGATCGCCCACAATCTCGGCCCGACCGGCAACGAAGCCGCCGATGCAGACGGGCCGGGGCAAGCGGCCGACGCCTGACCGCTTTATCCGATTTCGGACAATGAGGGGCAAAAGCGGACAATCGAGCGGTCCAAATATTGGCGCAACGCGCCAACATTCGGGACCGTGAATCTCCACGCAATACAGACGTAATCACAAAAATGGCGGATTTCCGCCATTTCCTCGACTTGGCACGACGCCTGCTATTCTCCCGATATGATCGTCGGATGGTCCGGCGGTCGATTTTGAGGAGACCTACAATGACGCTTTCGATCAACCTGCAGAAGCTGGCCCTTTCGGTGTTCGGCGCCCTTGTCGCCAGCAGCCTGTTCCTTTCCGCGGCGGTTGGTCCGGCCCAGGTCATCTGACCCGGCCGGTCCTTCCGACCTTACCCAGACACACGAATATCCAGGATCAAGACGATGACCAGCCGTTACGCCCTCGACAAAGGCAATGCGAAGATTCTCGGCGTCTGCGCCGGCCTCGCCCGCGGCGCCGATTGGGATCCGACCCTCGTCCGCATCGGCGCCGTCGCGCTGACCCTCTTCCTGTTCGGCCCGCTGATGATCCTCTTCTACGTGATCGTCGGCACGATCGCCGCCAGCCGCTGAGCCTAGCGGAGCGGCAGGAACAGGCCGAGGATCGAGAGCGCGAGCGCGATCGCCGAGACGATCAGCGCCACCCGCGCCAGCCGTTCGCCGCCGCCGCCCCCATTCATCCGTCGACCTGCTTGCTCCGCCGCTCGCGGTGAATCCGGAGCCCTCGCGCCGCCAGCCTGATTTCGTAGAGGAACAGCATCAGCCCCAGGATCAGCAGCAGCATCGCCAGGATGAACAGCATCGCGATCGGCCGGGCGAAGGCGATCTTGGCGAGATCGGCGACGAACAGGATCGCCACCACCACGCAGACGAAGAGCGCGCTCGCCGTGCACAGGCTGATCGCCCAATTGACCACTTTCATCCGCAGCTCGAGCACGCCGAGCTCGGCCGCGTAAGCGGCCCGCGCCCCGTCGCTTTCGCCGGGCGGCTCGGCCTCGAGCTGGCGCGACCGGTCGACGACCCGGGCGAGCCGCTGCGCGAGCACGTTGATGATCCCGCCGATCCCCGCCAGCAGGAAGACCGGCGCGACCGCCAGCTGGATCTGGTGGGCGATGGCGGTGACGGCGAGGCTCTCGTCCATGAGGCGATGCTAAGCCTCAATGGCCCCCGAAGATCAATGGCCTGACATCGGCCCCGGCCCCGCCTATCAATGATCGAAAGAGGGGCGGAGAGACATGGCCGAAAAGCGCCGGCGGTTCTGGCGGAGCCTTTATTTCTGGGTGCTGGTGGCGATCGCCGCGGGCGCCCTGCTCGGCTGGCTCTCGCCCGAAGCGGGCCAGGCGATGCAGCCGCTCGGCGACGGCTTCATCAAGCTGGTCAAGATGATCATCACGCCGGTCATCTTCCTCACCGTCGCGACCGGCATCGCCGGCATGGCGGATCTGAAGGCGTTCGGCCGGGTCGGCGCCAAGGCGATGATCTATTTCCTGAGCGTCTCGACGCTGGCCCTGGCGATCGGCCTCGTCGTCGCCAATCTGGTCCGGCCGGGCGCCGGCCTCAACGTCGATCCGGCGACGCTCAACGCGCAGGAGGTCGCCTCCTACGTCAATCAGGCGCAAGCGGAGAGCATCACCGGCTTCCTGATGAAGATCATCCCCGACACCTTGGTCAGCGCCTTCACCCAGGGGCAGATCCTGCAGGTGCTGCTGGTCGCGATCCTGTTCGGGATCGCGCTGGCGCTGATCGGCGAGAAGGGCGCCAGGGTCCAGGACCTGCTCAAGACGCTGACCGCGATCGTCTTTCGAATCGTCCACATCTTGATGTACGCCGCCCCGATCGGCGCGTTCGGCGCGATGGCCTTCACCGTCGGCAAATACGGCATCGGCTCGCTTACCAATCTCGCCGCCCTGATCGGTACCTTCTATGCGACATCCCTGCTGTTCGTGATCGTCGTGCTCGGCGCGATCGCGCGCGCGGCCGGCTTCTCGCTCTGGGGGCTGGTCCGCTACGTCAAGGCCGAATTGCTGCTCGTGCTCGGCACTTCCTCGTCGGAAAGCGCGATGCCGCTCTTGATGGAGAAGCTCGAGCGCGCCGGCTGCCCCAAGCCGATCGTCGGCCTGGTCGTGCCGACCGGCTATTCGTTCAACCTGGACGGCACCTGCATCTACATGTCGCTCGCCGCTCTGTTCATCGCCCAGGCCTGCAACATCCCGCTGAGCTTCGGCGATCAATTGCTGCTGATGGCGGTGGCGATGATCTCGTCCAAGGGCGCGGCGGGAGTGACCGGCTCGGGCTTCATCACCTTGGCGGCGACCCTGTCGGTGGTGCCCTCGATCCCGGTCGCGGGCATGGCGTTGATCCTCGGCGTCGACCGCTTCATGAGCGAATGCCGCGCGCTCACCAATTTCGTCGGCAATGCGGTCGCCACCATCGTCGTCGCGCGCTGGGAGCGCGCCGTCGAGCCCGCCCGGCTCGCCGCCGCCTTCCGCGGCGAAGGCGGCGATTTCACCGAAAGCGAAAGCGACGCGCTGCAGATCGAGGGCCGCAGCGACGTCCCCGCCTGAAGCTCGTTGCCATTGCGGATCAGGGTCCGATATCCTCTTCGGCGCAGCCCGCCGCCTGCGGGTTGCGCCAGCAGCGCAGGGCCGCCTCGATCGCCGCCTGGGCCGGGGCGGCGCTCTCGAACACATATTCGATGATCAGCGCGCCGGGCAGCTCTTCGGCATCGTCATAGATTTTGGGCTCGCTCGCGCCCTCGGCATTGCGCACCAGCAGCCGCGAATAGGGCCGCAAATGGGCGGCGCGGACCACGCCGGCGCCGCACAACCGGCGCGCCGCGGCCGCGAAATTGGCGCCGGTCGCCTGCACGAGCCGCGCCCGCTCCGCGCCGGACGCGCGGCCGGCATCGTCGAAGCTCATGTCATCGGCTGCGGCGGGCAAAGAGAGCGCGCAGGCGCCGGCGGGGCCGCGCGCCGGCTGCGCCGCCTGCGACGGGGCGAAGGCGGCCGCGGC
>JBKJZJ010000010.1:0-5946 GCA_046715355.1 Allosphingosinicella sp.
GACCAGCTCGACATGATCTGCCAGCGATTGAGCGGCGAGAAGTTCTGACCCCGTGTTCCCCGGCGAAGGCCGGGGCCCAGTCTTCGGCCCGCGCCGCTGGACCCCGGCCTTCGCCGGGGAGCATAAGGGCACTCCTATCGGAGCCGCGCCGCCTGCCTGCAGATCGCGAACAATTCCTCGTCGGCCGCCAGCGGGCCGATCCCGCCCGACGCTTTGATCTGGCGCTCGGCCTCGAGGAGCCGCGACATCGCCTTGGCGAGCAGATCGGCCCGCCACCGCGAAAGCTGACGGCCGACCTCGTCTCTTTCCTTCCAAAACAACGACTTGCCCGATGACGCCATGACGGCGCCAACACTGCTGCCTTGCTCGACCTGGGCCCTGAGCCGCGCCAGCAGCATGATCCGCCGCAGCATCGCGCGCAGCAAGGTGATCCCCTCCAGCCCCTCGGCGTGGAGCCGCACCAACTCCGCTTCCAGCCCCGCCGCGTCGCCGCTCGCGGCGCTGTCGACGAGGCGCGACAAATCGCCCTCCTCGCCGCCCGCGCCGAGCGCGTCGATCACATCATGATCGATCGCCTGGGGGGTCTCGGGCGAGGCGCCCGCATAGAGCGCGAACTTGGCGAGCTCCTGGGCGATCAGCGCGCGGTTGCCGCCGCAGGATTCGGCGATGCGGTGGGCGACGTCGGGGCGGACGACCAGCCCTTCTCCCCGCGCCATCTCCTGGGCCAGCCGGTCGGCATCCCGCGCGTCCGGCACGTAGGAGGCAAAGGCCAGGGCCCCGGGCGCGGCAAGCGCGAGCTTGAGCAGTTTCGACGCGGGCTTGAGGCTTCCCGCCACCACCGCCACGGGATTGCCCGCGGCCGGCGCCTCGAGCAACGCCTCGAGCGCCGGCACGATCTCGTCGCCGGCGGATTCGACGAGGATCCAGCGGGCGCCCCCGAACATCGAGATGGACGCCGCTTCGTCGGCCAGCCGCGCCGGATCGGCCTTCAGCTCGGCGCCGGAAAGATCCACCCGCTCCGCCTCGCCGCCCATCGCCGCGGCCAGCGTCTTCACCAGGGCGCGGCTGCCCGAATCGTCGGGGCCGTGCAGCAGGAAGAAGCGGATCTCGGCCGGCGCCTTCAGCGCCTTGTCGACCTGGCCCTTATTGGCCTTCATGGTTCTTGTCGGGAGGGGGCCGGCGCGGCGGCGCGCCGCGACGCGTAGAGCGCGATCCGCGAGACGATCTGGTCGGCGACCTCGACCGAGAGCCGCTCGAGCGCGGTTTGCTCGGCGGCGACGGTCGCATATTCGGACGAGACGACGTCGATGCCGGCGTCGGACCCGGCGGTCGCGTCGAGCAGCACGGTTCCGCGCTCGGCGTCGATCAGGCGGTAGCGCGCGCGCAGGGTCCGCCGCTCGCGCGTCACCGCATTGTCCGAGCGGATGCCAAAGCCGGTAATGTTGTCGTCGAGCTCGACCTCGAGCCGGTAGCGCACGGTGCCGCTGTCGCCGCTGCCGAGCCGGTCGACCAAAGCGGTGCGCACCAGCCAGCCATTCTGTCCCGGAATCGGCGCGACCTGGACGCCGCGCAGCGTCTGCACCACCGGTCCGGAGCCGCCGCCCGCATAGAGCGGCCGCAAATTGCAGCCGCCGGCCGCCAGGGCCAGGACGAGCAAGGCGAGCCGCGCCTTCATGCGACGACGTTGACCAGCCGGTCGGGCACCACGATCACCTTGCTTGGCGCGGCGCCCGCGAGGATGCGCCGCACATTGGCATTTTCGACGGCCATCGCCTCCAGCTCCTCCCGCGCGGCGCCCTTCGCCGCCTTGACCGTATCGCGAAGCTTGCCGTTGACCTGGATCGCGATCGTCACCTGGTCCTCCACGAGTAGAGCGGGATCGGCCTCGGGCCAGGGGGCGTCGGCGATCAGCCCCGCATGCCCCGCCGCGGCCCAGGCCTCCTCCGCGACATGGGGGACCATCGGCGCCACCAGACGCAGCATCGCGCGGACCGCGGCGGTCCGCGAGGCGGACGGCGCCGCCTTCTCGATCGCGTTCGCGAGCTCGTAAATGTTCGCCACCGCCTTGTTGAACGCCAGCGCCTCGATATTGGCTCCCATGGCGGCGATACTCTGGTGAAGCTTGCGCTCCAGCGTCTCGTCTTTCCCTGTCTCGAGCGAAGTCGAGGGGCGCTCGCCCCCCGCTTCAGCCGAAGCGAGCCGCCAGAGCCGCTGAACGAACCGCCAGGCGCCCTCGATGCCGGCATCGGTCCATTGCAGGTCCCTCTCGGGCGGCGAATCGGAAAGCAGAAACCAGCGAAGCGCGTCGGCGCCATATTGCTCGACGATCGGCTCGGGCGGAATCACGTTCTTCTTCGATTTCGACATCTTCTCGATCCGGCCGGCGATGACCGCCTCGCCGGCCGCCTTCGCGGCCTCCGCCTCCTCCGGCAGCAGCCAGTTGCCGTCCGAGTCCCGATAGGTGAGATGGGTGACCATCCCCTGCGTGAACAGGCCCTGGAACGGCTCGGCCAGGTCGAGCATGCCGAGCCGCCGCAATGCCCGGGTCCAGAAGCGGGCGTAGAGCAGGTGCAGGATCGCATGCTCGACGCCGCCGATATACTGATCCACCGGCAGCCAGCGCTCCGCGACCGCCTTGTCGAAGGGCCGGTCCGCCGGCTGGCTGGCGAAGCGGATGAAATACCAGGAGGAATCGACGAAAGTGTCGAGCGTGTCGGTCTCGCGCACCGCCGCGCCGCCGCATTTCGGGCATTGCGCCTGCTTCCAGCTAGGGTGGCGGTCGAGCGGATTGCCGGGCGTCTCGAAATCCACGTCCTGCGGCAGCACCACCGGCAGTTGCGCCTTCGGCACCGGCACCGCTCCGCAGTCCGGGCAGTGGATGATCGGGATCGGCGTCCCCCAGTAGCGCTGGCGCGAGACGCCCCAGTCGCGCAGCCGCCAGACAATCGTGCCGTCGCCCCAGCCCTCGGCCTCGGCGCGGGCGATGACCGCCGCCTTGGCGGTCTCCACGTCCATCCCGTCGAGGAAGCGCGAATTGACCAGCACGCCCTCGCCGCTCTCGGCCTCGCCGGAGATCGGTTTGTCCGCATCCTCGGGTCCGGCGGCGACGACGCGGCTGATCTCGAGATCATATTTGGTGGCGAACTCGAAGTCGCGCTGGTCGTGGCCCGGCACGCCGAAAATAGCGCCGGTGCCATAGTCCATCAGCACGAAATTGGCGATGAAGACCGGGAGCGTCCAGCCCCCTTCGAGCGGATGCACAACCTCCGAAATCTCAAGCCCGAGCTTTTCCGCCGTATCCAGTTCCGCTGCTGTCGTCCCACCCTGCTTGCATCTCGCGATGAACGCGGCAACGTCCGGCTGCTTCGCGGCAAGCGCGGTCGCGATCGGGTGGTCGGGCGACACGGCCACGAAACTTGCGCCGAAAATCGTATCGGGTCGGGTCGTGAAAACCTCGATCGATTCGAACTCCTCCAGAAAGGGATCGGGCATGAGCTCGAAACGGAATTTCATCCCCCGGCTCTTGCCGATCCAATTCTCCTGCATCAGCCGGACCTTGTCGGGCCATTGGTCGAGGGTCTCGAGGCCGTCGAGCAGCTCGTCGGCGAATTCGGTGATCTTCAGGAACCATTGGTTGAGCTTGCGCCGCTCGACCGCCGCGCCGGAACGCCAGCCGCGCCCGTCGATCACCTGCTCGTTGGCGAGCACGGTCATGTCGACCGGGTCCCAATTGACCTCGCTCTCCTTGCGGTAGACGAGGCCGGCTTCGAACAGATCGACGAACAAAGCCTGCTCGTGCCCGTAATAAGACGGGTCGCAGGTCGCGAATTCCCGCGTCCAGTCCAGGGCCAGGCCGAGCAGCTTGAGCTGCGCCCGCATCGCCTCGATATTCGCCCTCGTCCATTCGCCCGGATGGACCCTGCGCTCGATCGCCGCATTCTCGGCGGGCATTCCGAACGCGTCCCACCCCATCGGATGCAGGACCTCGAAGCCCTTCATCCTCTTGTAGCGGGCCAAAACGTCGCCCATCACATAGTTGCGGCCATGGCCGACATGGATGCGCCCCGAAGGATAGGGGAACATCTCCAGCACATAGGATTTGGGCCGGTCGCTGTCGTCGGAGG
The DNA here is from genome assembly GCA_046715355.1 of Allosphingosinicella sp. Classification (GTDB taxonomy): domain Bacteria; phylum Pseudomonadota; class Alphaproteobacteria; order Sphingomonadales; family Sphingomonadaceae; genus Allosphingosinicella. The sequence continues at coordinate 4,125 of JBKJZJ010000010.1, forward strand.
CGCGGAAGGTGCCGCCCTCCTCCCAGACCTTCTGCCAATGCGCATCGGCTTTTAACGGATTGAAGCGCGATGCCATCGCCTGAGCGTCCTCGATAGGATTATCCGGCGATCGCGGCGCGGCGGAGGTCGCGGGCGCGGGTCAGGATGATCTCCTCGAGCCGCTGCACGGTCGCCGCGGTCACCGGCGCCTCGACCCACTGGCCGTTCTGCAGCGTCTGCCGCGAGGCGGTGACGCGGAGCGCGTCGGCGCGCAGGTCGCGGTCGAGGATGGCGACGCTGACCTTGGCGCGCTCGGACGGGTTCTGCGGGTTGGTATACCATTCGGTGACGATCACCCCGCCGCTCGAATCGCTCTGCGCAATCGGCGCGAAGGCCAGCGTGTCGAGCGAGGCGCGCCACAGATAGGCGTTGACGCCGATCGTGGTGACCTGGCTCGCCGCCTGGTCGGTCCGGCGGGCATTGTCGGCGGGCGAGCGGCCCAAAGTCCGGTTGATGTCGTCCCTGATGAACTGGCAGCCGGCCAGGGAAAAGGCGCCGGCAACAGCCAGGCCGATGGAAAGTACGCGAGCCATATCTGATCCTTGAAACGGAAGGGGTCGAGCGTCGTTATAGATATCGCCGCGCCAGCGGCAAGCGTCTTGCATGGCGGCGGCGAACCGCTCTCAGGACACGCCGATGTGGGTCGCGGCCGATGAACGCTTCATGTGCGGGAAAGGCTGATTGTGTGAATGATGCAACATGAGTGAATGATTCAGGTCCGTGTCGCGGCGCCTTGCTAGGAAAGGCCCGCGACTCGTACTAAGTCCCTAGGAGGAGGGAGTGAGTCTTTTGAGGAAGCCGCGCGCCATCGGGACGGCAGCAGGCGTATCGCTGGTCGCGATCACGCTGATGCTCGCGCCTGCCTGGGCCGCGCCCGGAGCCCGCTCGCAGCAACTGGCCCGGCCCAATGTCTCCTTCGCGGGCCGGCCGGTCGGCTCGTTCACCCCCGCCGTTTCCGATCCCCGCCTCGCCGCCACGCTGGCGCGCCGCCGCCTGGGCTCGACCGGCACGGAATTCCGATTCACGCCGACCTCGGCCTTCGGCGACCGCAGCCGCGGCCTTCGCGTCGCCGTGCGCGCCCGCCAGACGACGCCGGCGCAGGTCTCGCGCGAGGCCGGGCCCGCCTCGAGCTCGACGGTCACCGCGATCACGCCCAGCTCCTACAATCTCGGCGTCTCGGTCGGCTGGCGGCGTTTCGCCGTCTCGGGCGACGTCGCCCAGGCGGATAACGGCCTCATCGCCGGGATTCGCGAATCGGCGCAGGTCGGCATGTCCTATCGCGCCACCCGCCGCCTCACCGGCCGGGTCGCGGTCGGCGCCGAGCGCGCCCAGGGCGGCCAGCGCATCATCGCCGAGGATCAGGCCTATTCGCTCGACGTCGGCGGCGCCTATTCGATCGCGCGCAACGTCGATCTCACCGCCGGCGCCCGCTACCGCATCTCCCGCGACCGCCTCGATCCGCTGTCCCGCGATGACCGCCGCGACAGCCAGGCGGTCTATGTCGGGACCGCCTTCCGCTTCTAACCGGAAGGCCTCGCCCAGGCGTCGATCGCGCCCCAGCCGTATGCGCCGAAGCTCGCCAGCCTTCGGCCGCGCGCCTCGTCCATTCCGCCAAGCGCGATCACCGGCAGCGCCGTGCGCCGCGCCAGCCAGGCGAAGCGCGCCAGGCCGAGCGGGCGGGCGCCGGGGTGGGAGCGGGTGGCGAAGACCGGCGAGAGGAACAGGAAGGCGGCGCCGGCGCGCTCCGCGGCGCGGATCTGCGCCTGATCGTGCACCGGGGCGC
>JBKJZJ010000011.1:0-5639 GCA_046715355.1 Allosphingosinicella sp.
CGGCGTCGCGGAGGCGCGGCGTGCCGCTTATGCGGCGGTCGACGCGATCAGTTTCCCGGGCGGCTTTTGCCGGCGCGACATCGGCTGGCGGGAGATTGCGCGCAAGGGGCGGCGCGGGCTATGAGGCTGGGCATGTCGCGCTGGCAAAAGCTGTCGATCGGGCTCGCCGCCGCGCTCCTCGCCGGCTGGATCAGCCACGGCCCGCTCGGCCGGGGCACGGCCTATGTGGATCGGCTGGAGGCGGATGCGAAGGCCGTGGTAGGGAGGGTCAAGACGGAGAACCGGCTGCCCGCCGCCATTTCGGTTCGGATGGGCCGCGAGCCTTTGTCCCGTGTCGCGATCCTCTCGGGCACGAACGATTCGTTCCTGCGCTGCGGTACCGCCAGCTTCATCCGCGGCAACCGGGATTGCAGCATGCCGCGCCGGGAGTCGGACGTGTACGGGATCAACGACTGGGTCCGGACCGTGCCCGGCATTTCCGGCCTGCGCTGGGAGCCGAGCGGACGCGTCGTGCCGCTGATCGCCGAGACGCTCGGCCTCGCCGCGCTCGCCTGGGCGATCGGGCTCGGGCTCGGCTGGCTGCTCTTCCGGCCGAGGCGCAAGCGCGAGGGTTATTTGTGAGGCCTGGATGCTGAACCTCGCCGCTTCCAACCTGTGGCTGCTGGCGGCCGCGCTCCTGATCGGCGTGGTCACCGCCCGCTGGGCGTTCCGGCTACCCCCTGCACCAGCCGCCGACGGCAAAGCCGAGGATGAAGCCAAGCCATGACCTTCGATACCGTGACCATCATCCTCGTCATCGTGATCCTGATCGGGGTTGCGATCATGGTCCTCGGCATTCGCGCGCGGCGCAAGGCGCCGAAGGTCGAGCGGCGGACCGACGAGAGCGGCAGCCCCTATGTCGCGAGCCGGGAGCGGCCCTATATGGCGCCGCCGCGCGCCCCCGCGCAGGGCGGCGGCGTCGCCGACGAGGTCGCCACGGCCGCGACCGACGTCGCCGGCGAAGTGCTCGGCGTCGACGTCCATCGCGGCCCGGCCGGCCCGGCCGAGGACCTGAGGCAGCTGAAGGGCGTCGGCCCCAAATTCGTGGCGCGCCTCAGCGAGCTCGGCATCACCCGCTTCGACCAGCTCGCGGGCCTCAACGCCAACGAGGTCGCCCATCTCGACGAGCGCATGGGCCCCTTCCAGGGCCGCCTCGCCAAGGACCGGGTGATCGAGCAGGCCGATTTGCTCGCCCGCGGCGACATCGAGACGTTCGAGGAGCGGTTCGGCAAGCTGGGCGGTTGAGCAGCGTCAACGCCGGTGATTATTCCACGTCATCCTCACGAAAGTCAGGACCCATTGAACACGGAGGCGGCAAGCTCGCCAATTCCGTGTTCATGGGTCCCGAATCAAGTTCGGGATGACGTGGAGCAACGATGATGTCGGCTTTGCGCCGACCCCGCCTACGCCCGTCTCCCACGCTTGATCTCGCTGGCCAGCATCTTGTCGATCTTGCGGCCGTCCATGTCGGATATTTCGAACTGCCAGCCGCGATAGGTGAAGCGCTCGCCGACCTCGGGCAGATGCTTGAGCACCGAAAGGGCGAAGCCCGCCGCGGTCGCGAAGTCGCGGTCCTCGGGCAGCTTGAAGCACAGATTGTCGGCCATGGCGTCGGCCGAGACCGAGCCCGACACCCACCAGCTGCCGTCGTCGCGCTCGACCAAAGGCGGGTCGGTGTCGAAATCGGCCGAGGAAATGAACTTGCCGGCGAGCGCGGTGAGCAGGTTGCCGGGCGTCACCAGTCCTTCGAAATGGCCATATTCGTCATGGACGAAGGCCATCGGCACCTCTGAATCCCGGAGCACGTTCATCGCATCCATCGCGTCGAGCTGGTCGGGCACGATCGGGGCCGGCTTCATCAGCGCGCGCAGGTCGATCGCCTTGGCTTCGAGCAGGCAGGAGACGACGTCGCGCGCCTGGACGACGCCGATCAGCCTGTCGACCGAGCCCTCCGCGACAGGGATGCGGTTGTGCGAGGCTTCGATGAGCTTGCGGCGGATCGTCGCCTGGTCCGCATCGACGTCGATCCAGTCGACCTCGGTGCGCGGCGTCATCACCTCGCGGGTCGGCCGGTCGGCGAGCCGGACCACCGAGGAGATGAGTGCCCGCTCGCTTTCCTCGAGCACGCCCGCGGTCGCCGCCTCGGCCACCACCAGATGCAGATCCTCGGCGGTGACGTGATCGCCCGATTCGCGGTTCATCCGGAGCAGCCGGAAGACCAAAGCGCTGGTCCTGTCGAGCAGCCACACGAAGGGCGCGGTCACCTTGGAGATGACGCGCATCGGGCCCGCCACCATAGCGGCGATCGTCTCGGGCGAGCGCAGGGCGAATTGCTTGGGCACGAGCTCGCCGATCACCAGCGAAGCGTAGGTGGTGAGCACGATGACGAGGACGAAGCCCAATGTCGCCGCCGTGTTCGGATCGACGCCGAGCAGGGCGATGCGCTGCCCCGTCGGGCCGCCCAGGCTCGCCCCCGAATAGGCGCCGGCGATTATGCCGATCAGGGTGATGCCGATCTGCACCGCGGAGAGGAAGCGGCCCGGATCGGCGGCGAGGTCCAGGGCGGTCTGCGCGCCGCGGCGCCCGGCCCGCGCCATCGCCTTCAGCCGCGGCTTGCGCGACGAGACCACGGCGAGCTCGGACATGGCGAAGAGGCCGTTCAAGCCCACCAGCAGCAGGATGATCAGCACATCGAGCCAGGGAAAAGGAGCAAGGGGGGCGTTGGCGGGCATGGCCGCGGCGATTCTAGACGGGAAGTGCGGGAGGTTGCAATTGCTGCTTCGTCATTGCGAGGAGCGCAGCGACACGGCAATCCAGTGCGGCCTCGGAGCCCGTTCTGGGTTGCTTCGCTTCGCTCGCAATGACGCTAGGGCCGCCGCGCCCGGAAGAATTCCTGCAGCATCCCGCCCGCCTCGCCTTCGCCGATGCCGGGATAGACTTCGGGCGCATGGTGGCAGGTCGGCTGCGCGAACAGGCGCGGGCCGTGGAGGACGGCACCGCCCTTCGGGTCGGGCGCGCCGAAATAGAGCCGCGCGACCCGGGCCAGGGCGATCGCGCCCGCGCACATCGCGCAAGGCTCCAGCGTCACCCACAGGTCGCAGCCGTCGAGCCGGCAGTCGCCGATCGCCCGCGCCGCCGCCCGCATCGCGACGATTTCCGCATGGGCGCTGGGGTCCTGGTCCAGTCGCATCCGGTTGCGCCCGACGCCGAGCACTGCGCCGGCCCGGCTCACCACCGCGCCCACCGGCACCTCGCCCGCCAGGGCGGCGGCGCGCGCCTCGTCGAGCGCCAGACGCATCGGTTCGGGCAGCGGAAAGCTCATGCCTCGTGCTAGCCGCGCGAGGCGGCCGGCGCAAAGATCATTGGCTGTTGGTGGTGACGCTCGGTACCGGGACCTGGACGTTGGCGGTGGTCGTGCCGACCGTGACATCGTCCGTCTTGAGCGTCACCGAGCCGTTGCCGTCTGCCCGGTTGATCGTGACCTCGGGCGTCTTGAGCGTGATGTTGCCGCCCTGGTCGCGGCTGAGGTGAATGACGCCCGTAGCGACGAGCACGACGCCGATGAGCAGGATTAAGGCGACCAGGAGCAATAGGGTTCGCATGGCGGTTCTCGCTTGTAAGGGTTGCGGGCGTAACGATGCAGCGCGAGGATCGGTTGCATGGCCGCCCTCGCCGCGGCGGTTGACGAATCCCGCCCTGGCCGCTATCCGCCCGTCCTTTCGGGGAAGCCTCGCGCCTCCCGTTCCAGGAAGAGATTGAAATGTCGCGTATTTGCGAGCTGACCGGCAAGGGCCGGCTGGTCGGGAACAATGTTTCCCACGCCAACAACAAGACCAAGCGCACGTTCCTGCCGAACCTGCAGAACGTCACGCTCATCTCCGACGCGCTTCAGCGCGGCGTCAAGCTGCGCGTCTCGATGAGCGGGCTGAGGTCGGTCGAGCATGTCGGCGGGCTCGACAATTGGCTCGCCAAGACGGGCGACGACAAATTGAGCCTCAAGGTCCGCCGCCTGAAGCGCGAGATCGCCAAGAAGCAGGCGGGCGAGGCCGCGGCGGCGTAAGCGCGCTCACCCGCCACCGCTAAAGCCTAAGCTCGAACTTCAGCAGCAAGGTCCGCCGCACGATCGCCATGAAATCGTCGTCCGACGCGATCCACACGATCGTGCGGCCATTCTCGACGGTGATGGCGAGCGCCTCCATATTGTCGACGTTGAGCGGCGATTCGAGCGTCGCCACCTCCTCTCCCTCGATCGTGCCGCCGGCCGCGAGTCCGGCCGGGTCCGCGACCACCAGCCGCGCGGAAAGCCGCAGCCAGGCGAAGCGGCGGTTGAGGATCAGGATGCGCCCGTCCGGCAGCAGCGCCGCGTCGGTCACCCGGAACCCCGCCGGCCGGCGGTAGCGCAGCCGGATCGCGGGCGTCCCCTGCACCGCGGCATCGCCGGCGAACATGACGGCGTCGCTAAAGGGGGCGCCGTCGTCCTTGCCCTCGCCAAAGACCAGGAAGCGCCCGTCGGCGAGCCGGACGAGGGCTTCGGCGCCGCTATTGCCAAGCCAGCGGCGCATCGCTTCCGGCCGTGCCGCCGATTGCGCCCGGAGCGAGGCGCGGTCGTAGCGCCAGATCATGTTGCGGCGCTCGAAGGATATCCAGAGCCGGTCGCGGTCGACCAGCAACCCTTCCGAATCGCGGCTCGACCGGCGGTTGCGCGGCCCCGGCCCCTCTAGCAGGGGCTCGAACGTGACCGGCAGGGTGGGCAGCGCGCCGGGCAGCGGAAAGCGGATGACGAGGCCGACATCGCTGATCGCGGTCACCCGGCCCGCCTCGACATGCATGCCCGAAAGGCCGCCGAACCTCTGATCCTCGCTGTCGAGCTCCCAGCCCTCCAGGAAATGCAGCCGGCCGACGTCGCGCCGCGCCGGATCGCCCGGATCGAGCGGGAGGGGGGTCGCGGTCAGCGCGGAGTCGCCGGGGCCCCAGGGCGCGGGGCGCGGCTCGGGCCAGGCGATCGTCGCCAGCAGCACCAGGATCGCCAGCAAGGCGAGCGAGCGGCTCCAGCGTCCGCGCCAAATCCGTTCAGGAAAACCCCCCCACTTCATGAACAGCTGCTGACGAGTGCATTCAGGGGCGGCTCAAGGGAATCGTGCGAAATGAAGGCCATGTCGAAGGCCGGAGCGCTTTTTCCGGCAACCGGCCGAACAGACGGAGGAGTTTGAACCATGTTCAAGAAAATCGCCCTTTCCACCGCCGTCGCCGTCGCCGGCCTGACCGCCATGCCGGCGGCCGCGCAGGCCCAGAGCGGCTACGGCTATTCCAGCCGCTACGATTCTGGCTACCACAATCGCGCCCAGCGTTACGACGGCCGCTACGATCAGCGCTACGACCGCCGCTACGATCAGCGCTACGATCAGCGCTACGACCGGCGTTATGCGGCGCAGCGCTACCAGGGCCGGCGCTACGGCAATCATTATGGCCGCCGCTGCTCGAGCTCGACCGGCACGATCATCGGCGCGATCGCCGGCGGCCTGCTCGGCCGCGAGATCGCCGGCCGCGGCGACCGCACCGTCGGCGCGATCATCGGCGCGGGCGCCGGCGCGCTCGCCGGC
>JBKJZJ010000012.1:0-10793 GCA_046715355.1 Allosphingosinicella sp.
GCGATCACTTTGCCGCCGATCGCCGCCTGGATCGGGATTTTGAACATGTGGCGCGGGATCAGGTCTTTGAGCCGCTCGACCATGCCGCGCCCGCGCGCTTCGGCGGTGCCGCGGTGGACGATCATGCTGAGCGCGTCGACCGGCTCCTCGTTGACCAGGATGCTCATCTTGACGAGGTCGCCGTCGCGGTGGCCGATCTGGTGATAGTCGAAGCTCGCATAGCCGCGGCTGATGCTCTTCAGCCGGTCGTAGAAGTCGAACACCACCTCGTTCAGCGGCAGCTCGTAGGTGAGCTGCGCCCGCCCCGCCACGTAGGTGAGGTTCTTCTGGATGCCGCGCCGGTCCTGGCAGAGCTTGAGGATCGAGCCGAGATGCTCGTCGGGCACGTAGATCACCGCCTCGATCCACGGCTCCTCCATGCTTTCGATCCTATTGGGATCGGGGAAGTCGGCCGGGTTGTGGATCTCGATCCGCCTGCCCTGTCCTGAGCCTGTCGAAGGCTCCTCCTTCGAATGGCTGAGCTCGATATTGTAGACCACGCTCGGCGCCGTCGTGATCAGGTCGAGGTCGTATTCCCGCGTCAGCCGCTCCTGGATGATCTCGAGGTGGAGCAGCCCCAGGAAGCCGCAGCGGAAGCCGAAGCCCAATGCGGCGCTGGTCTCCATCTCGAAGGAGAAGCTGGCATCGTTGAGGCGCAGCTTGGAGAGGGAGTCGCGCAGCTTCTCGAAATCGTTGGCGTCGGTCGGGAAGAGGCCGCAGAAGACCACCGGCTGGACCAGCTTGAACCCCGGCAGCGCCTGCGCGGTCGACCGCCTGGCGTCGGTGATGGTGTCGCCGACGCGGGTCTCGGCGACGTCCTTGATCTGCGCGGTGATGAAGCCGATCTCGCCCGCGCCCAGGGCTTCGAACTGCTCGATCTTGGGGCGGAAGACGCCGACGCGGTCGACCAGGTGGGTGGTGCCGGCGGCCATGAAGCGGATCTGCTGGCCCCTGCGGATCGCGCCGTCGATCACGCGGATCAGGATGACGACGCCGAGATAGGGGTCGTACCAGCTGTCGACCAGCATCGCCTTGAGCGGCGCGGCCGTGTCGCCTTTGGGAGGCGGGATGCGCTGGACGATCGCCTCCAGCACCTCGTCGATGCCGATGCCGGTCTTGGCGCTGGTCAGCACCGCGCCGCCGTCCCGCCAATCGCCCCCGGCGGGGAGGCCGACGATATCCTCGATCTCCTTGCGGACCTTGTCGACGTCGGCGGCGGGCAGGTCGATCTTGTTGATCACCGGGACGATCTCATGGTCGTGCTCGATCGACTGGTAGACGTTGGCCAGCGTCTGCGCCTCCACCCCCTGCGCCGCGTCGACCACCAGCAGCGCGCCCTCGCAGGCGGCGAGGCTGCGGCTCACCTCATAGGCGAAGTCGACATGCCCCGGCGTGTCCATCAGGTTGAGCACGTAATCGAGCCCGTCCAAAGCGCGGTAATCGAGCCGCACCGTCTGCGCCTTGATCGTGATCCCCCGCTCCTGCTCGAGCTCCATATTGTCGAGCACCTGAGACGTCATCTCCCGCGCGGTCAGCCCGCCGGTCGATTGGATCAGCCGATCGGCCAGGGTCGATTTCCCGTGGTCGATATGGGCGATTATCGAAAAATTTCTGATACGATTGAGATCTGTCATGTCGCGGGGGCCCTAGCAAAGGGGTTGAGCGCTGGCAAAGACGGCAGTTTCTATTTGGCGAGCTTGTGAAGCGCGTGCTTCCGCCGCGCGATCACCTCACGCGTCATAGGCATGTGGGCGAGCACGCGCACGACGTCGCGGTCCTCGCACATGGTCCTTTCCGCCAGGGCCATGTGCTCGTGGCGATCCGCGGCTGGCGCTTCGGGCGAATCTTGCGGTGGGGAGACGCCGGCCGAATTGCCGCTTGTTCAGACGTTCTTGTCACGCATAGTAGCATCATAGTGGAGATACGTGCGGGAATAGCAACGCGCGCCGCGCCTTATGGCTCCCGCGCGGAGAGGCGGCCGATGAACTGGATGAGGCGATCGGTCAGGGTAGATTTCCCGCGGTCGATGTGAGCTATCATGGAGATACTTGCGAGCCTGCTGGGGTCGGTCCTCTCGGCCTGCGAGTGGAGTGTTAGCAAGGGGCGCTGGCGCCGTCGGGAACTCGGCCATACGGCGCGCGAGACGGCAAAAGCCGGGGGTGACGACCACACGGTCGCTTAACCCGAGTCAGTTTGATGAGCGGACCTTCTCTGTGTGCCAAGACCGATCTTTCACCTCTGTAACTAGCACCCAAGCCCTAGGCCGAATGCTATCCGCAATACCTTTCGCGATATCGCGCACATTCTTCACAGGCTCGCTACTTGAGTAGTCGTACTCGGCACTAGGCAGTGTCCAAACACCCGTGTTCCCAGAAGCGTCAACGCCCGTTACAAAGCGTTTGAACCCGCCTTTCCCCATTGCCTCATGAAGGCGCTCATAGTCAGCACCATTGGCGCCATGAAGTTCTACACGTACTGTAAAGCTAGCCATCTTGTAGCTCCAAATTTCTAACTACTTCTATGCGGCTAGGCTAGATATAGAGTCGCCCGTATCGGCTTGCCTCCTGACAAAATCAGCCATCATTGGGACAGCGAACATGTACTTCCCGTGGCGATTTTTATAAATTAAGCCAGCATTAGCGAGGGCCGATAGTATTTGATTAACATGACTACTATTGAATCCCTTTTCCAGGAAGTCTTTGGAATTGTTGACAATATCTTGAACAGTGAACTCTCCATCACAATTCTTGAGCTTTGATATTACCCACATCAGGTCCCTTTGCCGGTCTGTCGCCTTGGCCCAGCGCCCAGCAAAAAAGTCCGTGTCCAGCTTTCTCATGATCTCTTCGACAGGAATTAGAAGATCATCATTTCCCACATCGATCCTCTGAATCCAGATATCATATACCTCTCGACAGATGAATTGAATAAAATATGGATAGCCCGCAGATAGGTCTGCTATAACGTTTACGGACGCCGCAGTAAATCTGATTGGGCACTTGCTGTCTTGGATCGGTCTCTTTATCGCCAGCACAGAGTCCTTGTGTGGAAGCTTCTGCAGAGACACGACATGAAACATTCTTTCGGAAAATGTCCTAGCCTCAACCAATTTTGGGAATAGTGTTGGCAGTCCGGTGAGGGCCAACATGAAGGGGATGTTCTTTCTTTGGATGGACTGAAATACATCTAGTAGTATTGAGAGAGGGTACTGATCTTTTGTTTCATTATCAGATAGATTTTGAGCCTCGTCGTATGCAAAGACGATACCATGTCGGCCCGCACCACTCAGGAGAGACCAAACAAACTCCAGTACTGCCTTGAGTTTATCAGCGGTAAGACCCGGCGTCTTTTCATACAGGTCGGCCAAATAGGCATAGTTAATCGGCTGGAGAACTTCTTCGCTGCCGACGCCAAAGCCTACATCCGACTTTTGGCCTAGGCGAAGAGAGAATGGCGATGTCACCATCGCTAGATCGGTGATTATGCGGATCGCGAGGTTCGATTCGCTAGCGCTGACGACCTCCGAGAGATCAGCGCCGACCCACAACCAGCCTTCGCTGATGGCGATCGGCTTGAACGTTTCGAGCAGGACAGTCTTTCCCAGCCCGCGAAGGCCGGTAAGCACGAGATTCTCCAAAATCGCACTTTGCTTCAGCAGCTTGCGAAATTGCTGCTCCTCATCCTTTCGGCCCGCTAGGAACGGCGGCATATGACCGGCGCCCGGCTTAAAGGGGTTTTGAAACTTCGAGGGTTCGTTAGACACCTGCCTCATAAGAATCCCTCATAAATTCAGTGATTGCCCTAAATACGGTTCACGCACGAAATTATCAACATCCAATTAAGTTCCGCGAAGATTCAGGTGGCGGGTGAGCAAAGCGACAGATAGCTCCTTTTTCGAGCCACAAGCGCAGCAAAGGACGGCCAGTGCGTCGAGCGTTGCCCTCCCCTGCTCCTTCTCCCGCCAGAAGCTCCGCATCCCTGTTCGCCCGACTGTCGCGACTATACCCAGGCATGCCCGCTCGGCTCGCCCTCCCAAACCGTCCACGCAAACTGCCGCGGCATCGTGTAGCGCGGCAAAGCCGCGCGTGGCGAACAAACTCCCGGCGACAAGGACCGCGTACCTCGCCGGCTGGGCTTTCGGCGCCTCCATTCGCTGCTTGGGGTTGCTGTGCATCCCCTCTGTGCTCAAGGGCGCCTCTGCCTCAAGCATGCCCCACCACCCCCGCGTCGAAATCGATTACCGGCGCGCCTTCGGTGAGGCCGAGCGGGATGGGCAGGCCCTGCTCCAGAATTTGCTGCGGCGTGCAGACGTAGAAGAGGTCGATATCGCTTGCCTCGAAGATGGCGAGGACCGTTTCTTCGTCCGGCGTTTCCATGCCGACCTCGAGGAGCATCCAGTCGCCGTCGCTCCCGAGCGCCCGCGCCTGGATGCGGCGGCGGGTGGTGGGGAGGCCGAGGTCGGACAGCATCGCCCTGAGCTGGCCCCAGATTTCCTCGGATTCCGCGCGGCTTGCGGCGCAGGGGATGAAGAACCTCATGACCCCGCCTCCGGATCGCGCGCACTGCCCCCCGCCGCCTCCCTTTCCGCCCAAGCCTCCGCCTCCGCCCGCGCCTTTTCCTCCCACGCCGCCTGCGCCTCCGCCGCGGCCGCCGCTTTGGCTTCCTGGCGCCTGGTCCATTCGTGCCAGTCGCCGTCGCGCTCGCGGCTATATTGGTTCTCCGGGACCGGGCCCGTGCTGACCTCGTCGTCATGCTCGCCGAGCGCGGACAGCTCCGGCCGGTCGGCCTCGCCTTTCTCCATCCAATAAGCGCGCCGCACCGTGTCGAGCAGCAGGCTCATCGGCGTGGCGACGATGCCGATCACGTTGGTGCCGCCGCGCTGCATCGCCTCGAGCAGCTCGGGCGCCTTGCCGCCGAGATCGAGCACGACCTCCAGCCAGCTCAGCTGGCGCACGTAGAAATCGGCCTCGACGATGCGGCCCTCGAGCCGGCTGCGCCGCTCCTGCCCGAGCTTCAGCATATATTTGGTGAGGATGCCTTCGAGGAATTCGCGGGCGTCGGCGACGCCGCCCAGTTCTTCGTCCGCGTCCGGCCCCGCCGGGGCGGGAGCCGATGCCGGCCAGGCGCGGCCGGAGCCGGCGAGGATCTCGCCGCGCGACGGGCGGCCCTTGGGGAGCGGGCGCGGATTGCGGCGCAGGTGGAGGGCGAGCGCCTTGTCCCAGGCCTCGCCGAACGCTTCGCCGCCGGCCGAGGTGCGGACCTTGTAGGCGCCGCTCATCGTCCGGCCGAGCGGGTGCGCGGCCAGTTCGGGATTGCCGGTTTCGGCGAGGCCGACGATGTAGCGGCGCTGGTTGTCGGGCGTCCAGCCGTCGTGGCGCCTGCACTTGCGCACCACCGGCTCGAAATCGAGCAGGGCCGCGATTTCGGGGTCGTCGGTGAGCGGTTCTGGTTCCTCGTCCATATGTGGAACGAAGCCGGAACATTTCCTACATTTCAAGCGTGGGCGACGGCTGGAAATGGGTCCGGCGCGGAGTCCGTAATGGAGGAATGTGCGGGCTGAGCAGGGGCCGTCACGGGACCATGGCTGGGTCGATCGCTCCCCCGGAGCGATCTACGGGATGCGGGGCATCCCGTCCCCTGCCATTCCCGTGACGTCAGTCGTGTCCGGCTGCGCCGGCACGCTGGCCGGCATCCGCGCTCTCTTCGCGCTGCTCCGGCGGCTGCTGCGCAGCCGGCGGCGCTGCGCTCGGGCGCTACTGCCCCGGGATCGGCGGCGGGCCCGCTGGCTGTTGCTGCCGCACCTGCGGGCCCTGACCCGGCGGGCGGAAGCTCCAGGTGAAGGACAGGGTGACGCGCTGGGGCGAGGTGGGGGCGAACAGGTCGCGCGACTGGCTGGTGACGCCGGTGGTCACCGTTTCCCGCCCCTCCGACAGCCTAAGATTGGCGATGGTCAGCACGCCCGACAGCCGGTCGGTGATGGCGTGCGACCAGGTGAAGGTGGCGAGGGCGAAAGCGTTGACGCGGGTGAAGCCGGTGTCGGTGGGGCCGAAATAGCGGAGCGTCAAATTGACCCGGTCGGCGCCGCGGCGGCCGTCCTGGCCGTCCTTATATTCGAGCTGGCCGGTCCCCGACCAGGTGGCGCTGTGCCGGCTCGGCAGCGGGCCGCCGGCGTCCTGATCGAGGCTCTGGTCGGAGACGTTGGCGGTAAGCACATAGCGCAGGCCCTCGAGGATCGGCCCGCGCGCCGAGATTTCGGCGCCGGTCAGCGCCTGCGAGCCGAAGTTGAACGGGCGGGTGACCAGCACCCCATCGGGGTTCACCTCGCCCCGGAAGGACCAGATGTCCTCGGTCGTCCGCCGGAAGGCGGTGAGCTCGAGATTGTGGCGGGCGACAGCGCCGCGGAGCCGGATCTCGTAGCTGTCGGTGAGCTGCGGCTGGAGCAGGGGATTGCCGGCCTGGGCGGTGGTCGCGTCCTGGAAGTTCAGGGCCGGGTTGAGCAGCTGGATCGGCGGGTAGGTGATCCGGCGCGAATAGCTTGCGCTGCCGGTCAGCCACGGCGCGAGCTGGCGCTCCGTGTGGAGGCTCGGGAAGAATCTGGTGGTCTTGAGGTCGGGCACGCCGGTGGTGCCGCCCAGATCATATTCGCGGCCCTCCAGCCTCAGGCCCGGCATGATGGTGAAGCCGGCAAGCTCGAATTGGTAGGTGGCATAGCCCGCATATTCGAACCAGCTGCCGTCGACCAGCGAGCTGGCGGCGAAGGGCGCGCCGGACGGCAGGGTGCCGGCCGCGGTCTGGGCCAGCCGGTTGCTGGTGGTGACGATCTGGGCGCCCAGGGAGAGGCGGTTGGCGCCGCCGAGGGGCCGCACATAATCCGCCTTCGCCGTCCAGTTTTCGTCGGACATGGTCTGCCGCTGCTGGAAGAGAATCTCCGGGCCGCCGGCGGGATCGGTCGAGAACAGCCTGTCGAACGCGCCGCTGAACCGCGCCCATTTCACCGAGGCGGTCAGCATCTCGCCCTGCCGGGCGGTGGTGCCGCGATAGTCGAGCGTGAGGTCCCGGTAATTGAAGTCCGCGTCGCTGGTCGAGAGCTGGTCTGCGCTCCCGCCGGGGAGCGAAGCGGCGGTCAGCACCGAGGGCCGCGTCTGGGTGAAGTCGGTATGGGCGAGCGTCCCGGTGAGGGTGATCGTGCGCCGGTCGCTCGGCCGGTAGCTGGCCGAGCCGTTGCCGTAATAATAGCGGAACTCGTCGATCTGCCGCCCGTCCTCGCTCGATACGAGCACCGGCGCCGGCTGCAGCGAGAAGCGCTCGCGCTCGAAGTCGCTGCGCTGCTCGCCCCTGCCATGGCCGAGATTGCCGGTGAAGGTCCAATTGCCGGTGCCAAAGGTCGGCGAGACCCTGAGGTCGTAGCTGCCATAGCTGCCGCCGCTGGCCGTCGCCGAGCCGCCGAGGCCGTTCTGCGTGTTGCGCCGGGTGATGATGTTGACGATGCCGCCCGTGCCTTGGGCCGGGAATTGCGCGCCGGGATTGGTCAGCACCTCGACCCGCTCGATCTGGTTGCCCGTCATGTTGCGCAGCATCGTCTGCGGATCGGAGACCCGGCGGCCGTCGATCAGGATCGTCGCATTGCCGGCACCGATCAGCCGGACCGTGCCGTCCGCCTGTACCTCGACGGACGGGATGCGCGCGAGGATGTCGGTCGTCGTCGCGCTCCGCGCCTCCGCGGTGTCGCGGACGATATAGGTCTGCCGGTCGATCGAGCTCTGCTGGGTGGGCGCCGTCACCACGATGTCGTCCTGGCCGGGCTGCGGCTCGGGCTCGGCAGGCTCGCGTGCCGGCGGCGGGTTCGGCGCGGGCGCGGGCCGTGGACCGGGCGGTGGCGCCGGACTGGCCGTCTGCGCCCATACATTCGCCGCCGGCGCGAGCAGGCCAAGCGCCACGCCGCCGCACAATAACAGCCCGCGGCTGCTTCCCCACCCATTGCCCACGCTTGAACTACCCACACCGTTAAGACTGACCAAGGTGTATCAGTTATATCATACACCGCGCAATTGATTTATCTTGCGAATTCGATGGAGAAATTGTGCAGAGCCGGCGATCGGGTTCATGCCCGGCCTCGGCCTCACCCGTCGTCACGCGCGAAGGCGCCGGAAATCTGCTTGGCCCGAGGCGAGCAGAACCTTAGCCTCCCCCCATGAACGAAGACCCCGCCCCCAAGCCCGGCGCCGCGGCCAACGTCGCCGGCTGCTCCGCGGCGATCATGTTCACCCTCGTCGTCGCCTTCCCCTTCTTCTTCGCCATGGCTTGGGGCGGGGCGCATTGTTCGCCGGTGCCGGAGTGCCAACGCGCGGGAGAAGGTGAGTTCTGGAGAAACGTGGCGCCGTTCGTGCCGGCCGCGGCCCTGTTCGGGTTCAGCGTGCGGGCGCTGGTGCATTGGGGGGCGCGGCGGAGCCTGCTCGGGCGCCAGGCCGGAGGGCCGCCGCTCTGGGCGGTGGCGGTGCCGCCGCTGCTGATCGCCGGCGTGATCGTCTATTTCCGGTCCATCTAGGCGCGGCGCCGGCGCACGGGCGCCTCCGCTTACCTACATAGCAAGTACAGGCGGCGGCGGACCTTGCTCTGCTTCGGAGGCCGTAATGGCGGATGCGGTCAGCAACGCCGCCCGCGGCCGGAGGGATCGCCCGGCGACGCGTCGGCATCGGAGCAGCGGCGGCGGCGCGGTTCCGAGCCGTCTTCCGCGACCGGGTCGGTCACGCTTCCAGGCGGGCCGTTGCCATATTCGCCGCTGTTGGTGTCGCCGGTCTGCGCCTGGGCGTCGGGGGAATTGCCGGTGGTCGCCCCGGGCTCGAACGTCGCCTGGCCGCTGCCCCCATTGCCGCCATTTCCCGCCGGATCGGTCGGGTCGCGGTCGGTGATGCCGGTGCGGGGGGCGGCGGGCCCCCCGCCGCCGCCCTGGCCGTAGGGATCGGAAGGATCGCGGTCCGACACCTGCCCGGCGACGGCCCTGCCGCCCAAGATGGTGGCCGCGGCGGCCGCGAAGACGCCGCCGGCCACGCGCGCGACAAACGAACGCCTGCTCAGTGGACGTGTCGCCTTCATCGTCCTGCCTCCCCGCTGGTCCGGGGCCGCAGTTTCTACCTCCGGGGCGAGTTGCGCAAGCGGGATCGATGCCCGCTCATCGCGTCATGGCTCAGGCGTAGGAACCGCCGCAGGGGCTGGTCGCGCCGCGGCCGTCGGCGCCCCAGCGGCGGAAGCCGTTCGAATCGACGTGGAAGCGCATGCCGTTGTAGAAGCCAAGGCCCGTATTGTAGGCGCGGCCATCGCGGGCATGGGCGGCGCAGATCGAGCGGATCATGCCGACCCGGGTGACATTGGGTTCGAGCGGGGTGAGGTCGAGCGCGAAGAACAGGCGGTGGGCGCTCGCCGGGGCGCCGGCCGAGCAGCGGTTCAGCGCCTCGTTGCGATAGCCGGACAGGGCCTCGACCTCGCCGACCGCGGGGACGACCTCGTCGCGGACGAAGCGCAAAGTGGCGGTGATATGATCCCATTTGTCGCGCGGGGCGACCTCGAACCGCTCGGCCGCGCATTGCCGCCAGGAGGAGGAGGTGCGGATCAGCTGCCAGACCGGGACCACGTCCTCCAGCCCCTGGGCGGCGAGATGGTCGCGAAAGGCGAGGACGCGGGCGCGGTTCTCGGGAGCGCGCGCCAGCCAGGCATAATAATCCGCCTTGGACTGGCCGGGGGCGCGCTCGCCATGGAGCTGAGGCCGGGCCCGGCGCGGCGCCGCCTCGCGGACGGGCGCCGTTTCGCGGGCGAAAGCGGCGGTCGACGGCGTCGCGAAGCGGGGCGCCGCGGTGTCTGCCTGAGCCGCGTACGGCACGAAAAGGAGCGTCACCGCCAAAGCGGCCGCACGAATAAAATGTCGCATTTCAGCCAGATATTAGCCCGGTGCGGGCTTTCAACCCGGATAAATGCTGCACTGCGGCAAAATGAGGCGGAGTCGGGATGGGCTGAGGAACGCAACGCTACTGTTCGCGCAAATGCTCTCGAAACCAGTCCGTCATCTCCGCTTCCGACAGGTCGCCCGCCGCGAGGGCGAGGAAGGCGACCACCAGCTCGGCGTCGCCGGCCGCGAGCCGATGGCCGTTGAGCATCAGGAAGGCCTCGCTCACCACCGCGGCCGTGCGCTTGTTCCCGTCGACGAAGGGATGGTTGCGCGCGATCCCGTAGGCATAAGCGGCGGCCAGATCGGCCAGGTCCGGCGCGCCGGAGGCGACGAGGTTCCGCGGCCGGGCCATCGCGCTTTCGAGCATGCCCGCATCGCGCACGCCTTCGCCACCGCCATGCTCAGCCAGCTGCTCGGCATGCGCCGCCATCGCCACCTCGACGGTGACCCAGATCCAGTCGTGGGCCACCGGCTTATTTCGCGAGTTCGCGCAGGGCGCGCTTGCGCCGCGCCATCACCTCGCGCGCCGCCGCCATCTGGCCATCGAAATCCGCGTCGGGCGCGCTGAGCTCGATCCCCCGGGGCGTCTTGCTCACCGACAAGGTCCCGCCGACCGCCACGTCGAGATGCGCGAGCAGCTCCTTGGGAAGCACGATTCCGGCCGAATTGCCGATGCGGGTGATTTTGAGTTGCGCGTTCATACGGCAGTTATAACACTCAATTGTGCAAACCGCAAGCGGAACCGGCCCGCTATCGCTGCGGCTTCTCCGGGGCTGGCTGCATGGGCGGCGGCGCGGGGTTCAGGTCCGGCGGC
>JBKJZJ010000013.1:0-4420 GCA_046715355.1 Allosphingosinicella sp.
CCGGGAGATGGCCGAGGGCAGGCTCGCGCTCGAGGAACGCAATATTCTCCTCGCCGAGATGACCGAGGAGGTCGGCGAGCTCGTGCTCGAGGACAACCGCCTGCAGACCCTGGCCTTGTCGATCGCCGAGCGGGGCGGCGCGCGGGCGCTGCCGCAACTCGTGCGGGTGATCGAGATTCTCGAGGAGAGCGGCAAGCTCAACCGCGCGGTCGAAGGGCTCGACGGCAACGAGGAGCTGCTCCGCCGCGCCCAGCAGAATCTCGGCCTGACCCGGCCCGAGCTGGCGGTGCTGCTCTCGACCGCCAAGATGCGCCTGCAGATGGCGGTCGAGATGGCGAAGTTCACCGACGATCCGACCCTCGTCCCGGAATTGTGCAACGCCTTCCCGGCGGCGATGCGCGAGCGGCACGGCGACGCGATCCGCGCCCACCGCCTCAAGAAGGAGATCATCGCCACCAAGGTCGCCAACCGCTTCGTCAACCGGCTCGGCATCATCGCCCCCTTCGCCTTGACCGAGGAGGAGGGCGCCGCCTTCGGCCAGGCCGCCGCCGCCTTCCTCGCCGCCGAGCGCCTGTTCCGGATGGACGCGCTCTGGAGCGAGCTCGACGGCGCCGACATCCCCGAAGAGGTCCGGCTCGCTCTGTTCGAGCAGGCCTCGACGGGACTGCAGATGCACATCGCCGATCTGCTGCGCTGCACCTCGCCCGAAATGGCGCCGGGCGAGATCGTCGCCTTGCTGACGCCGGGGCTGGAGAAGCTGGAGGCGATGGTCGACGATCTGCTCCGGCCCGAGGCGCGGTCGGAGGCATCGGGGCTGCGCGCGGAGCTGGACGCGATCGGCGCGCCGGGCGAAATCGCCCACAGGATCGTCCGCCTGTTCGAGCTCAACGGCGCGGTCGGCCTCGCCGTGCTCGGCCAGAAGCTCAAGGTCGACGAGGTCCAGCTGACCCGCGCCTACACCAAATTGGGGGAGGCGCTGGGGCTCGACTGGGCGCAGCACGCCGCCAACAATTTCCAGGCGCGCGACCAGTGGGAGCGGCTGCTGACCGCGGGTCTCGCGCGGGACTTCGAGCAGCTCCGCCTCGAGTTCCTGGAGCGGCGCAAGTCGGACGATCCCAAGGCGGTGGTCGACAAATGGGTGACCAGCCAGGGCCCGCGCATCGACCAGTTCCGCCGTACCGTCGAGCGCGCCCGCACCGCCCCGGTCACCACCGCGCCGATGCTGGCGCAAATCGCGACGCAGGCGCGGGTGCTGCTGGGACGCTAGCCCCGTTCAGCCCCCATAGGGTCGGGTGATGAGCTCGAGCAAATGGCCGTCCGGGTCCTCGAAATAGACGCCGCGGCCCCCGTCATGATCGTTGATCTCGCCTGGCCTGGTCCGCGCGGGATCGGCCCAGTAGGTCAGCTCTTGCGCCTCGATGCGCGCGAAGGCGGCGTCGAACTCCGCCTCGCCGACCAGGAAGGCGTAATGCTGGGGCGCGACCGGGCCGTCCTTCTGGTAGAAATCGAGCGAGACATGGTTGTCGAGATCGACGACCAGGAAATGGTAGAAGCTGCGCGCCGGCGGGAGGCCGAGAATCTCGGTCATGAACGCGGACGAGCGCGCCTTGTCCGAGCACCAGATGATGCTGTGGTTGAGCTCAACCGCCATCGGCTCTCTCCCGTTCGAACAGCCAGACGCGGATCGCGCTGGCGAGGTTGGGCGGGTCGGGCGCGGCGACGCGATCGGCGTCGATCCGCGCGACCAAGGCGTTGAGCGGCAGCGCTTCCGCTGCCGCGGCGGCGCGCAGGGCCTCCCAGAAGACCGGCTCCAGGCTGATCGAGGTCGCGTGGCCCGCGATCATGATCGAGCGCTTGATCGGGCCCACGTCACCACCTCCTGTCGGGGCCGTCAATACATATGCTGCCCGCCGTTGATCGACAGCGTGCTCCCGGTGACGAAGCCGCCATCTTCCGAGCAGAGGAAGGTGACGCCGCGGGCGATCTCCTCGGCCTTGCCGAGCCGGCCCACGGGTATCTTGGCGACGATCTTCTCGAGCACGTCGGGCGGCACCGCGGCGACCATCTCGGTGTCGATATAGCCGGGCGCGATCGCGTTGACGGTGATGCCGGCGCGGGCGCCTTCCTGGGCGAGCGCCTTGGTGAAGCCGTGAATGCCCGATTTGGCGGCGGCGTAATTGACCTGGCCGTATTGGCCGGCCTGGCCGTTGATCGAGCCGATATTGACGATCCGGCCGAATTTGCGGGCGTTCATCCCGTCCCACACCGCCTTGGTCATGTTGAAGCAGCCGCCCAGATTGACGTCCATCACCTCGTCCCAGGATTCGCGCTGCATGCGCTTCATGGTGCCGTCGCGGGTGATGCCGGCATTGTTGACGACGATCTCGACCGGGCCCAGTTCGGCCTCGACCTGTGCGACCCCGGCAAGGCAGGCGTCGAGATCGGCGACGTCCCATTTATAAGACTTGATCCCGGTCCGCTCGGTAAAGGCGCGCGCTTTCTCGTCATTGCCGGCATAATTGGCCGCGACGGTGACGCCCTGGTCCTTGAGCGCGATGCTGATCGCCTCGCCTATGCCTCGCGTGCCGCCGGTGACGATCGCAACCCGTGCCATATCTCTCTCCTTCGTTTCTTTTGTGGAGAGGCCCTTATTGCGGCGGCACCCATCCTTCAAGCTCGCGGGCGATCAGGGCGCGCAGCATCGCAATGCCCGGCTGGCTGTCGTTGAGGCAAGGAAGGTAAGCGAAGTCGCTGCCGCCCGCGCCCGTGAAGGTGTCGCGGCCGCGAATCGCCAGCTCTTCCAGCGTCTCCAGGCAATCGGCGGCAAAGCCGGGTGCGAGGATGGCGAGCCGGGTGACGCCCTCTCCGGGCAAAGCGGCCAGCATCTTGTCGGTCGCCGGCTCCAGCCATTTGGCCCGGCCGAAGCGCGACTGGAAGGCGACGCGCAGATCGCGGGCGAGCGCTTCGCCGAGCAGCCGCGCGGTCTTGCGGCAATGGCAATGATAGGGATCGCCAAGTTCGAGCGTGCGCTGCGGCATGCCGTGGAAGCTGACCAGCAGCGCCTGCGGCTCGAAGCTCAAGGCTGCCAGCGACGCGCTCACCGAGTCGGCGAGCGCCGCGATATAGAGCGGGTCGTCATGATAAGGCGGCAGGGTGCGCACCGCCGGCTGCCAGCGCAGGTGGCGCAAATGGCGGAACGCCTCGTCATTGGCGGTCGCGGTCGTCGCCGCGCAATATTGCGGATAGAGCGGCGCGAGCAGGATGCGCTCGCAGCCCGCCGCCTTCAGCGCGTCGATCCGCTCGGAGATGGCCGGCCTGCCATAGCGCATGGCATGATCGACGAGGACGCCGGGCCCGAAGGCGCCCTGGAGCGCCTTGGCCTGGCGCGCGGTGTAGACGGCGAGCGGCGAGCCTTCCTGCATCCACACCTGTTTGTAGGCATGGGCCGACTTCTTCGGCCGGGTGTTGAGGATGATGCCCCGCAGGATCGGCTGCCAGACCAGCCGCGGGATTTCGACGACGCGCGGGTCGGAGAGGAATTCGCGCAAGTAAAGCTTCACCGCCCCGGGCTCCGGCGCATCCGGCGTGCCGAGGTTGATCAGCAGCACGCCGATTTTGGGCGCCGGGACGGCGGGATGATCGGGCGGCCTGCTCATGTCCTCGGGCCTCCGATCACGATCGGCAGGCTGCGCACGCGCTGGCCGCTCAGCGAGAAATAGGCGTTGGCGATGGCGGGCGCGGCCGGCGCGACGCCCAATTCGGTGATCCCGCCGGGCGCCTCCTCGCTCTCGATCAGCTCGACGCTGACCTCGGGCGCGTCGCGCAATATGGGCAGGCCGAAGGCGCCGATCGACATAGCCGCCGGCATGCCGCTGGCGATCTCGATCGGCCGCCCGATCGCGGCCGAGACGCCGTGGACGATGCCGCCCTCGATCTGCTGCTTGACGATCTCCGGGTTGATCGCCCGCCCGCAATCGACCGCGGCGACCGCGCGCATCACCCGGAGGCGCTGGTCGCTTCCGACCTCGACCTCGACCAGGCAGGCGATGTGCGAGCCGAAGGCGCTGTGGCAGGCCAGCCCCATGCCGCTGCCCGGCGTGCCGCCGTCCCAGCCGCCGATCGAGGCGGCGGTGGCGAGGCAGCGGGCGAGCCGCGGATTGTTCTGCAGCAGGAAACTGCGGAAGGCGAGCGGCTCGAGCCCGGCGGCGCGGGCGAGCTCGTCGATGAAGCATTCGGTGAAATAGCAGGTGTAGCTATGCGCGGCGCCGCGCCACAGGCCGGTCTCGATGCCGAGATCGGCGCTCGCATGATCGACGAAGACGTTGGGGATCGCATAAGGCGGCACCGCCCCGGCGACGGCGGCGCGGCCGGCGCGCGCGACCGAGCCGCCGGCGCCGATCCGTGCCGCGACCAAGGCGGC
>JBKJZJ010000014.1:0-3120 GCA_046715355.1 Allosphingosinicella sp.
GCGTGGCCGGTCGGCTGCTGCGCCGGGTGCGCGATTTCGCGCAAGGCGCGGGCGATTCCGAAGTCAGCGCCAGCGTCGCGGACGCCGCTCTGACCCGGATGGAGGTCGATCAGCTCGGCCTCGACGCGATGGACCGGCGCTATCTCATGATGATCGCCGACATCTACAAAGGCGGTCCCGTCGGCGTGGAAACGCTCGCCGCCGGCCTTTCCGAGCCCAGGGACACGATTGAGGAAGTCATCGAGCCTTACCTCATTCAGCTCGGCCTGATCGCGCGGACCGCGCGCGGCCGCTACCTCAACGGCCCGGGCTGGACCCATCTCGGCCTGCCGATGCCCAAGGGGCAGAGCGGCCTGTTCGACGCGAAATGAAGGGGACGACGATGAAGAAGCCGCTGCTCGCTCTGGTTCTCGGTCTCGCCGCCGCGCCGGCGTTGGCCCAACTACCGTCGCCGACTCCGCCGCCGCCGGTCGATTATGCCAATCCCGCTAGCTGGCTCTGCCTCCCGGGCCGCGAGGATGCGTGCGGGCGGCCGTTGCCGACCACGCCGCTCAATCGCAATGGCTATGGTTCGCCGGGGACCAGCACGATCGCCGCGAACCCGCCGATCGACTGTTTCTACCTCTATCCGACCGTCTCGCGCGATCCCGGCCTCAACAGCGACATGACCGCCGGCGCCGCCGAAGAGCAGGCGGCGACGGCGATCCAGTTCGCGCGCTTCGCCAGCGTCTGCCGCCCGTTCGCCCCGCTCTACCGGCAGGCGACCGTCTCCAGCATCGGCGATCCGGCGCCGATCCTGGGATTCGCCTATGGCGACGTGCTGAACGCCTGGCGACACTATCTGCGGCACCACAACAATGGCCGCCCGTTCGTCCTGATCGGCCACAGCCAGGGCACGATCCACCTGATTCGCCTGATCCAGGAGGAGATCGAGGGCAAGCCGATCGCCACGCGCATGCTCTCGGCGTTGCTGCTCGGCTACAATGTCGAGGTGCCCGTGGGCGGGATCACCGGAGGCACGTTCCGCGCGACGCCCCTGTGCACGCGCATCGGCCAGATCGGCTGCATCGTCACCTACGTGTCGTTCCGCGCCGAAGCGCCGCCGCCGGCGCTGGCGCTGTTCGGCCGCGCCGCCGCGCCGGGCCGCACCATCGCCTGCACCAATCCGGCCGCCCTTGGCAGCGATGCCAGCGCTCCGCTCGACAGCTATTGGTTCGCCGCCTCCTCGTCGGTCTCGCAGAGCAACATTATATGGTCGGCGCAGGGTCCGCCGCCGACGCCCTTCCTGCGCACCGAGGGCCTGGTCTCGGCCGCATGCGTCCAGCGCGGCCCGGTCGGCTATCTGGCGGTGAGCGTGAATGCCGACCCCGGCGACGCGCGCACCGACCAGATTCCCGGCGACGTTTCGATCGCCGGCATGCGCCAGCCGGCCTGGGGCATCCACCTGGTCGACGTCAACATCGCCCAGGGGAACCTCCTGCGCGTCGTCCAGGCGCAGCGCGCGACCTTCTTCAGGCGCGCCCGCTAGCCTCGACGCGAATTCGGCTCGGCTGGTCCGAAGGTGGTTCCACGGGGTTCCCGGCGGGCGCCGGGGCGGTTAGAGCCGCCAGCGTGCGCGATATCGACCATCCCTATGAGGGCGCCTTCGTGGGCCGGACCCACCATTTCGCGCTGCGCGTCTATTTCGAGGACACCGACGTCGCCGGCATCGTCTACCACGCCAATTACCTCAAGTTCATCGAGCGCGCGCGCTCCGACATGCTGCGCGCCGCGGGCATCGACCAGCGCGCGGCGATCGAAAGCGGCGAGGGCGTCTATGTCGTCGCCGAGGCGCGGATCCGATATCGCGCGCCGGCGAAGCTCGACGACGCCCTCGTCGTGCTGAGCGAGGTCAAGCAGGTGCGCGCGGCGAGCTGCACCATTCAGCAGCGAGTCATGCGCGGGCCGCAACTCCTGGCCGAGGCTGAGATCACGGCCGCCTTCCTCTCAGAGGGACGGCCGAAGCGTCAGCCGCGCGCCTGGGTGGAGATATATGCGCGGCTGAAGAAGGAAGGACCCTGAGTGAGCTCATTTGCCTCAAGCGAAAACGGCCTGATGTGGCTGGTCGGCCTGTTCCGCGACGCGAACCTGCCGGTGCAGATCGTGATGGTGCTGCTGCTCCTCGCCTCGGTCTGGACCTGGGCGATCATCGTCGCCCACTGGCTGAAGATGCGGCGGATCGCCCGCGAGAATGAGCGGTTCGAGCGCGACTTCTGGAAATCGGAGGACATCGACAGCTTCTACGAGGGGCGCGGGCGCGGCGACCTGCCGTCCGCCAAGGTGCTCGCCGCCGGCATCGCCGAATGGCGCCGCTCGACCGCCGGCAAGACGCTCGACAGAGACGGGACGCGCGCGCGGCTTGCGGTCGCCATGCACAGCGCGGTCGCGGCGGAGACCGACCGGCTGGCGTCGAAGCTCAACATCCTCGCCACCGTCGGTTCGGTCGCGCCCTTCGTCGGCCTGTTCGGGACCGTGCTCGGCATCATGTTCAGCTTCTCCAAGATCGCGCAGGAGAAGAGCACCAGCCTAGACGTCGTCGCGCCGGGCATCGCCGAGGCTTTGTTCGCGACCGCGATCGGCCTGTTCGCGGCGATCCCCGCGGTGATCGCCTACAATCGCTTCAGCTACGGCATCAACCGCCTCGAGGCCCGCCTCCAGCGCTTCGCCGACGGCTTCCACGGCACGCTGAGCCGGGAATTGGAGGCGGAGGCATGATAACTGGGAACACCGTTCGCCCTGATGAATCAGGTCGCCATGCCTCCCAGGCATGGCTGCGGATGTCCGGGGGACATCCGCACCTGATCATTGTCGAAGGGCTTTCCTTCTTTGGGCTGAAGGAGAAGGGAGGGCTTCGACAGGCTCAGCCCGAACGGACTCCGGTGCGGGGTTCGCGCTGATGGCCATGAGCCCCATACTCGGCCCCGGCCGCCGCGGCCGCAGGACGCCGATGTCGGAGATCAACGTCACCCCGATGGTCGACGTGATGCTGGTCCTGCTGATCATCTTCATGGTGACCGCGCCCCTCTCGCCAGCGGCGTGCAGGTCGACGTGCCCGAAAGCAAGGCGGCGGCGCTCGAGCAG
>JBKJZJ010000015.1:0-7910 GCA_046715355.1 Allosphingosinicella sp.
GCTCCCCGGTGCGGTCGAGCGTGTCGCGGGCGGTCTGCCCGACCGAGCCGAGCGCGCCGCCGACATTGGGCACCGGCGGCAGCAATTGCGCGTCGGCGCCCGCGCAGATCGCGAAGGCGAGCGCCGCGGCCAGCGCCGGCCGCCAGCTTGTGGGGATGGTCATGTCTGCTTCCTTGGCATATTTTTCCTGGTTTGGGGATGAAACGCTTGCGGCCATCCGTTTCCTCCAAGGGACAAGGAGTCGCCTGTTGCAGGCATTCGAGCGTGAGCTGCTGACGCTGCTGCCCCGGCTGCGCCGGTTCGCGCGTGCGCTCGCCCGCGATCCGGCCGACGCCGACGATCTGCTGCAGGTGGCGCTGGAGCGGGCCCTCAAGGCCCGCGAACAGTGGACGCCGGGAACGAGACTGGATTCGTGGATGATGAGAATCGTGCGCAATTGCTGGATCGACGAGGTGCGCAGCCGCGCGCGCCGCGCCCGCACCTTCCTGCCCGAGGAGGAAGGCGCGTCGGTGGGCGCCGACACCCATCATGAGATCGAGGCGAGGGTCGAGATGCAGGCGGTCGACAAGGCGATGAACAACCTGTCCGCCGAGCAGCGCGAGGTGATCGCGCTCGTGCTCGTCGAGGGTCTTGCCTATCGCGAGGCGGCGGACCTGCTCGACATCCCGATCGGGACGCTGACCTCGCGCCTCACCCGCGGCCGCCAGGCGCTCGCCCAGATGCTCGAGCTGGAGGCGGCATGATGACGATCGACGACGACATGCTGATGGCCTTCGCCGACGGCGAGCTCGATGAGATCGGCCGCGCCCGCGTCGAACGCGCGCTGGCGGAGGATAGGTCCTTGCAGGCGCGGCTCGCGGTCCAGCGGCAGCTGCGCGCACGGCTTGCGGCGCATTACGCCCCGGTCGTCGACGAGGACGTGCCCGAGCGCTTCCGCGCCCTGCTCGACACCAGAATCGTCGATTTGTCGGCCGCCCGCGCGCGCCGGGCCCGACCGCTCTGGCAGAGCGCCGCCGCTCTGGCCGCGACTCTTGTCCTCGGCCTCGCCATCGGCCGGACCCTGCTGGTCCCCGGCGCCCTGGATGCCGGCCCGATCGCCGTCGAGGGCGGCGCGATGGTCGCTCGCGGCGGCCTGGCCGAGGCGCTCGACACGCAGCTCGCCTCGGCCCAGGCGTCCAATGCCCCGACGCGGATCGGGGTCAGCTTCGCCCGCGGCGACGGCCGCCTGTGCCGCACCTTCGACAGCGCCGCCGCCGCCGGCCTCGCCTGCCGCACCGATACGGGCTGGCAGGTGATGATGACCGCCGCCGGTTCGGGCGGGCAGCGTGGCGAGTTTCGCCAGGCGGGCAGCGAGAGCCTTCTCGTCCAGCAGGCCGCGCAGGAGATGATGGCCGGCGAGCCGCTCGACGACGCGGCCGAGCGCCGGGCTCGCGATTCGGGCTGGCGGCGCGGCGGGGCTTCCCGCTAGTCCGGCCTTCCGCTTCGGCAACATCATCCAGCGGCGCGTGGCCTATCTCGGGCGCGAACGGCTCGACGCTTGCGTCTACGACTAGAAGGGCAGCTTGAAGCCCGGCGGCAATTGCATGCCCCCGGTCACCTCGCGCATCGACTCGGCGGCGGCCTGATCGGCCTTGGCGCGGGCGTCGTTGATCGCGGCGGCGACGAGGTCCTCGACCATCTGCTTCTCGGATACGACCAGCAGGCTCTCGTCGATCGTCACGCTGATGATCCGGCCCTTGGCCGAGGCGCGGATGCGGACCAGGCCGCCGCCCGAAACGCCTTCGACCTCGACCTTGTCGAGCGCCTCCTGCGCCTCCATCAGCCTTGCCTGCGCCTCCTGGGCCATACGCATGATTTCGTTCATATCCTGCAAGTCACGCACTCCCTCGTTCGTCGGTCCTGTAGCCCGCAAGCTCGGCTTCGGGGAAGGCCTCGAACGCCGCCTTGACGATCGGCGCGTCGAGCACCTCCCGCCTCAGGAGGTCGGCATCGGCCTTCTGCTGGTCGAGCAGGCTCGGCTGCGCCTCCTCCTCGGCGGTGCGGACCCGCCATGCGGACCCGGTCACCGCCTTGAGCGCGTCGGCGACGTCGCGGATGAAGTCTCCCGGCGGCGGCCTGAGCGGCCGCACGATCAGCTCGGGCGGCTTGTAGCTGACCAGGCCGACATAATCGTGCAGCTGCTGGGCGATATGCGCCTTGCCCCTGCCGTGGAGCAGCTCGACCAGGGCGGCGAAGGTCGGCGGCAGCTGCAGCAGCGCACCCTGGCTCTCGGCCTGGGGAGCGGCCGCCGCGGGCGCCGTCACCGTGGCCTCGCCGCTCGCCAGCTTCTCCAGCACCGCGCCGGGATCGGGCAGGTCCGAGGCGTGGATCACGCGCAGCAGCGCCATTTCGGCGGCCTCGAGCGGCATCGGCGCATTGTGGACCTCGTTGAGGCCCCTGAGCAGCAATTGCCACAGCCGGTGAATGGCGCCGTGGCCAAGCCGGCTCGCCCAATCGGCATAGGCCTCGCGCTCCTCGGCGGACTGGGCGGGATCGGCCGAGCCGCCGACTTTGGAACGGGTGATGCCGTGCACCGCCTCCAGGAGGCCGCGGATCAGCGCCGACGGCTCGACGCCGAGATCATATTGGTCGCGGACCCCGGCCAGGGCGCCTTGCGCGTCGCCGGCGAAGATCTGCCCCAATATCGCGCGCGTTGCGCCGCGATCGGACAGGCCGAGCATCGCGCGTACCTGCTCGGCGGTGACGGCGCCGGCACCGTGCGCGATCGCCTGGTCTAGGATGGAGAGGCCATCACGCGCGGACCCCTCCGCCGCCCGGGCGACCAGCGCCAGCGCCTCGGGTTCGACCTCGACGCCTTCCATCTGCGCGACATGACCGAAATGGGCGCAGAGGAGCTCGGCCGGGATGCGCCTGAGGTCGAAGCGCTGGCAGCGCGACAGCACCGTCACCGGCACCTTGTTCACCTCGGTGGTGGCGAACAGGAATTTGACGTGCGCCGGCGGCTCCTCGAGCGTCTTCAGCAAGGCGTTGAAGGCGTTCTTCGAAAGCATGTGGACTTCGTCGATGATATAGACCTTGTAGCGCGCCGAGACCGCCGAATAGCGCACCGCCTCGATGATCTCGCGCACGTCGTCGACGCCGGTATGGGAGGCGGCGTCCATCTCGATCACGTCGATATGGCGCCCCTCGGCGATCGCCCGGCAGGGCTCGCAAATGCCGCAGGGCCCGATGGTCGGACCGCCGGTCCCGTCCGGGCCAACGCAGTTCAGCGCCTTGGCTATCAGCCGCGCGGTGGAGGTCTTCCCCACACCGCGCACGCCGGTGAGCAGGAAGCTATGCGCCAGCCGGTCGCGGGCGATCGCATTGGCAAGCGTCTTCACCATCGCCCCCTGCCCGATCAGCTCGTCGAAGCTCTGCGGGCGGTATTTGCGGGCGAGAACGCGGTAGGGTTGGGGGGAATCGGACATGGGAATCACACTAGGCAGCCCCCACCCGTCATTCCAGCGAAAGCTGGAGCAAGACGTGGAGATGCGATGAGGTGGGAGCCGGAACGACCCGGCGCGGAAACTCGTTACGGCTGCTTCCTTCCGGATCTGACCGGGTTCGCGAGAGCGCCGTCCGCCCGACTCCCGGGCGCTATTTGGTCTCCGGCGCCGCTTTTTGCAAGCTTTGCCCGCATTCCCGAAAGCGTAGTTGGCTCAGCGTCTTCGCACGCGCGCGACTCGCTCGATCTCGAGAATCCGCAGCGCCGCCAGCCGGCCGACATCGGCGAGCGTCGCTTCCGCCCGCGCCGAGGGCCCGGTCGGGCGGTCGAGATAGACGGCGAGCATATATTCCCGGCCGCTCGGGCTCACCAGGAAGGCGACGTCGTTATAGGCGGTGCCGCAGCTGCCGGTCTTGTCGCCCGCCCGCCAGCCGGCGGGGAGGCCCGCGCGAATGCGGCGCAGGCCGGTGCGGCTGGCGACCATCCAGCCGCGCAATTGCGTGCGCCAGGCCGGGTGCAGGAGGTCGCCGAACACGAAGCGGCTGGCGGTGCGGGCCATCGCCGCGGGGCTGGTCGTGTCGCGCGGGTCGCCGCGGCGATTCTCGTTCAGCTCCATCTCGTAACGGTCGAGCCGGGTCACGCTGTCGCCGAGTTGGCGCAGCCGGCGCGTGAAGGCCTGCGGGCCGCCCATCCGGCGCAGCAGCAGGTTGGCCGCTGTATTGTCGCTGACGGTGATGACATGCTCGGCCGCGAAGCCGACCCGCATCTCGCCGCCCGCCAGCATGCGCTCCGAGAAGGGCGAATTGGGCAGGATATCGGCACGGGTGACGGTCATCGGCAGGCGCGCGCCGGCGGTCTGCGCGTGCATGGCGGCGAGCGGCAACTTGAAGGTCGAGCACATGGCGAAGCGCTCGTCGGCGCGGTGCGACATCAGCGTCCGGCCTCGGCTGTCGATCAGGGCGACGCCGAGCCTGCCGCCCGCCTGCCTCTCGATGCTCGCCAGGGGGTTCGGAAGGACCGAGCGCGCGTCGGCGAGGCCGGCAAAGAGGATCAGGCAGGCGGCCGCCAATGCTCGAAACAGGATCATGTCATCGTCCCTGCATGTTGTGGACGCCGCCCGGAATGCGCACGGTCAGCGTCTCCATCTCCTCGGTCAGCCAGATCTGGCAGGCCAGGCGTGAATGGCGGGTGACGTGGCTGGCGAGGTCGAGCATGTCCTCCTCTTCTTCGACGGCGCGCGGCAGCTTCGCGAAATCGCCGGCATCGACGATGACGTGGCAGGTCGAGCAGGCCATCTGGCCTTCGCACGTCCCTTCGAGCGGCTGGCCGGCGGCCTGGGCGACGTCGAGCAGGCGCTCGCCCGCAGGCGCGTCGACCTCCTGAACATGCTCGCCATCGGCGGAGACGAAACGCACCAGCGTCACAGCTGTCTCTCCGCCGCGTCGTTGACCAGGCCGAGCGCCGTGCGCAGTTCCTCTTCGGTCGTGTAGCGGCCGAAGCCCAGTCGGATGCTGGCCGCGGCCGCTTTCCGGTCAAGCCCGAGCGCGGCGAGGACGTGGCTCGGCCGGCCGGAGCCGCTCGCACAGGCCGACCCCGCCGAGAAGGCAACGCCGCGCACCTCGGAAATCAGGCGGACGGCGTCGACGCCAGCGCGCCTGAAGTTGAGATTGCCGTGATAGCGCCGGTCTTCGGAGCCGTTGAGCGACCAATCCCGCATCACCTCGCGCGCGACGCTCCAAAGCCGTTCGACATGGCCGTGGTCGTCGGGGCCGAGCAAGGCCGCCGCCGCGCCGAAGCCGGCGCAGAGCGCGGGCGACAGCGTGCCGGAACGCGATCCCCCTTCCTGGCCGCCGCCGTGGAGCAAGGGCTCCAGCATGACGCCGTCGCGGACCCAGAGCGCGCCGATGCCCTTGGGCCCGTGGATCTTGTGCGCGGACAAAGCGACCATGTCGCAAAGCTCGAGCGGAAGCGGCACGCGGCCCAAGCCCTGCACGGCATCGCAGAAGAAGAGCGCGCGGCCTTCATGGGCGATGCGCGCGATCTCGGCGATGGGCTGGATCACGCCGATCTCATTGTTGACCAGCATCGCAGCGACCAGGCCGGTATCGTCGCCGATCGCCGCTCGAAGCCGGCCGAGATCGACGAGGCCGTCCGGCTCGACCGGCACGATCTCGATCTCCCTCCCCTGTCCTGCCAGCCAATCCACCGTATCGAGCACGCAGGCATGTTCAGTGGCGAGCGTGACTATCTTGCCCGGTCCCAGACCCTTCAGCGCCCAATTGGCGGCCTCGGTGGCGCCTGAGGTGAAATAGAGCTTCCCTGCCTGCCGTTCCCCTGCGGAAGCAGGGGTCCAGGACTGAATCTGGGCTCCTGCTTTCGCAGGAGAACAGGCTTGGAGGGCCCCGAGCACCTGCGCCCGCGCCACCTCGACCGCCGCCGCCGCCTCGCGGCCGAGCTTGTGGGACGAATGCGGGTTGGCGAACTTATCGTCGAGCCAGGGGCGCATCGCCGCCGCCGCTTCGGGCGCGAGCGGGGTGGTCGCCTGATAGTCGAGGTAGACGGTCACGCGGCGCGGCGGCGCGCGATGAGCCGGCGCCATTCGGCGAGCAGGGCCTCAATGTCGCTCGCGCGGGTTTGCGGGCCGAAGCTGACCCGGATCACCTCGCTCGCCTCGGCTTCCGGCACCCCCATGGCGGCGAGGACGTGGCTGGCCTTGAGGCTGCCCGACGAGCAGGCGCTGCCGGCCGAGACGGCGATGCCGGCGAGATCGAGCTGCATCATCTGCGCGGCGGCGGGCACGCCGGGCATGCGATAGCCGGCGATGGTCGCGATCCTCGGCGCGGCGGCTGCGACGACCTCGCCGCCTGCTTCGACGATGGCGCGGTCGAGCAGGGCGCGGAGCCGCTTCGCCTCCTCATACCAGCTATGATCGGCCTCACAGGCGGCGGCGAAGCCCATGATCATCGGCACCGCCGCCGTGCCCGGGCGCTGGCCGCCCTCCTGGCCGCCGACCGCCTCGAGGCTGGCCCCGTCCTTGACCAGCAACGCGCCGATCCCCGGCGGGCCGCCTAATTTGTGCGCGGCGATCGAGATGAAGTCGGCCTGCGGAAGCGGCAGCTTGCCGGCGCTCTGCGCGCAATCGACGAGGAGCAGGCCGCTCGCCCGCTTCACCCGCGCGGCGATGTCCTCGATCGGGTGGATGACGCCGGTTTCGTTGTTGACCGACTGGACCGCGACCAGGGGTCGCTCCGCGCCCGCCAGCGCCGCGTCGAGATCGGCGAGGTCGAGCGTGCCGTCGGGCATCGCCGCGATCCGCCGCGCCTCGGGGGCGGCGCGCAGCACCGCCGGATGCTCGATCGACGAGACGATGCGCGGCCCCGCTTTGGCGCGGCGCATGACGATCTCGATCGCCTCGGTCGCGCCCGACGTAAAGATGAGGGTTCCATCCCAGCCGAGCGCAGCTCCGATCCGTCGCCGCGCATCCTCCATCGCCGCCCGGACCGCGCGGCCTTCGGCATGGGCGGAGGAGGGGTTGGCCCAATGGTCGCAGGCCTCCCGGATCGCCGCCGCCGCCTCGGGGAGGATCGGCGTCGTCGCGGCATGATCGAGATAGATTCGCCTCGTCACCGCCCGATCGCCCTTTCAAATTGCGGAAACGCGCCGCATCCCTATATAGGGCGCCCGCACGCGCTTCGCGCGCTTCCCTTTGAATATTCCAGATGCAGGTGCAATGCCCGAAGTCATCTTTCCAGGGCCAGAGGGCCGTCTTGAAGGACGTTTCAGCCCGGGCCCGCGGCCCCGCGCCCCGGTCGCGCTGATCCTTCACCCGCACCCGCAGGGCGGCGGCACGATGAACAATGCGATCGTGCTGGCGCTCTACAAGACCTTCGTCAGGCGGGGATTCGCGACCCTGCGCTTCAACTTCCGCGGCGTCGGCAAGAGCCAGAGCGTGTTCGACAACGGCATCGGCGAGCTCAGCGACGCCGCCTCGGCGCTCGACTGGGTGCAGTCGATCCACCCCGAAGCCGAGACGACCTGGATCGCCGGCTTCTCCTTCGGCGCCTGGATCGGCATGCAGCTTCTCATGCGCCGCCCCGAGGCGCGCGGCTTCATCTCGATCGCGCCGCCGGCCAACATGTACGATTTCTCCTTCCTCGCCCCCTGCCCGTCCTCGGGCCTGATCGTCCACGGCGACGCCGACCGGGTCGTCCCGCAGAAGGACGTCCAGACGCTTGTCGACAAGCTCAAGACGCAGCGCGGCATCAAGATCGACCAGCAGATCATTCCCGGCGCCAACCACTTCTTCGAGAACAGTGTCGACGAGCTGCTCGGCATCTGCGCCAACTACCTCGACAAGCGCCTGGCGATGGACAACGCGGCGTAGCCGGACTGGACTCCGATCCTGGCTCCGCGTCGTACCGTCAGG
>JBKJZJ010000016.1:0-8198 GCA_046715355.1 Allosphingosinicella sp.
CAGGCGGATCGGGCCGTTCGCCCGGGCCGAGGCCGACCGCCCGGCGCGCGAAAAGGCGCTGGCCGCGATGCTGCGCGCCGGCCACGCGCCTGTCCTGGCGCGGCGCATTATCGGCGCCCGGCCGGGCGAAATCCCGGATGCGGACGCGTGATGAACACTTATGGTTCACAAAATGCGAATACATGGTAGTTTTGCGGTCTGATCTAGGGGGGTCAGGCGTAAATGACGTCGCGTCAGCAAGCGCGTGTGGAGGGGGGGCATGCCTCGATCGCCGGGAGCGAGCCCGCCGCGCGTCCCGGACCCGCCTGCGAGGTTCTGGACGGCGAGGCGCTGCGCCAGCTCACCGGCGCCGTCAAATGGTTCGATGCGACCCGCGGCTTCGGCTTCATCGTCAGCGAAGAGGCCGAGGGCGACATCCTCATCCATTTCAGCGTGCTCAAGGAGCATGACCGGCGCAGCCTCCCCGAAGGCGCGATGATCGAATGCCTGGTCGTGCAGCAGGAGAGGGGCCTGCAGGCGCGCAAGGTCATCAGCATCGACCTCAGCCAGGCGGTGGTCCCCGATCTCGCCCGCCCGCACGGCGCGTCCCCCGACCGCATCGACCCGTCGAGCCTGCTCGAGGAAGCGGGATCGTTCGAGGCGGTCCGGGTCAAATGGTTCAATCGCCTGCGCGGCTACGGCTTCCTCGTGCGCGAGGAGGGCGACGACCAGGATATCTTCGTCCACATGGAGACGGTCCGGCGCGGCGGCCTCACCGACCTCGTGCCCGATCAGCCGCTCAGGGCGCGAATCGCGAGCGGCCGCAAGGGACCCCTCGCGGTCGAGGTCGAAGCGCTCTGATTCCCTCTCCGAGCTTGCGCGGGGCCAGGCTTCGGCGCTAGGCGCGTCGGCCATGGGCTTCTTCAAGAATCTCTTCACCTGGTGGGACGGCGCGACGCTGGGCACCGCCTTGTTCAGCTGGAAGAACGGCCGCAAGGTCGGCAGCGACGCGGCCGGCAACAGCTATTTCGAGGCGAAGAAAGGCGGCCGCCGCTGGGTGATGTATGCCGGCTCGAACGACGTCAGCCGGGTTCCGCCCGAATGGTATGCCTGGCTCACCCGCCAGATCGAGGGCTTGCCCGACGACGTGCTGCCGCCGGCGCCGCGCTTCCTCAAGGCAGCGACTCCCAATCTGACCGGAACGGCGGACGCCTATCGCCCCACCGGCGCGCTCGAAAAGGGCGGCCGCCGCCAGGCGGCGAGCGGCGACTATCAGGCCTGGACGCCCGACTGAACGATGCGCGTCCCCGTTCTTCTCGGGCTCGCGGCGTCGATCGCGCTCGCCGCCTGCTCGCCCCGCGGCGCCGACGACCTGAACAGGCAGAACGCCGCCGAGATCGAGAATCAGACGATCGACGTGCCCCAGACCGTGACCCGGCTCGCCCCCGGCACGACGCCGATGGCCGAGCGCGTGGCCGTGGTGGGGCTGCTCAACAAGCGCACCGGCGTTTCGCGCGATCTGACGCTAAGGCCCGGCCAGGCGGTGCGGGTCGGCGAGGTGATCGTTCGCTTACGCGCCTGCGAGACCACCGCTCCCTGGGAGATCCAGCAATATACCGGCGCCTTCGTCCAGCTCGACGTGCGCGGGCCGGATGGGCAGTTCCGGCGGGTCTTTTCGGGCTGGCTCTACAAGGAATCGCCGTCACTCAACGTCGTCGAGCACCCGATTTACGACGTCTGGCCCAAAAGCTGCGCGATGACCCATCCGGAGGGCGGCACGCCGGCGCCCGCGGCCGGGCGGGCGGACAGCAGCCGGTCGAGCGCCTCGAACTCGACCGGCCCCTCGACCGAGGAACCGCCGGCGGAGCCCGTCGCGCCCCGGCCCGCGCCGGCGCCAGAGCCCTCGCCGAGCGCCGCCGCCAACAGCTCCAGATAGTCCTTCTGGTCGATCTCGACCGCGCCCAGGCTTTCGAGGTGCGGCGTCATGAACTGGCAGTCGAGCAGTCTGAAGCCGCCGACGATCAGCCGCGCCACCAGCCAGGCCAGGGCCACTTTCGAGGCATCGCGTTCGAGCGAGACCATCGATTCCCCGAAAAAGGCGGCACCCAGGCGCACGCCGTAGAGACCGCCGGCGAGCCTGCCCCCGCGCCAGATTTCGATCGAATGGGCGCGGCCGGCCTCGTGCAGGCGGATGTAGCTGGCCTCGATCTCGGCGTTGATCCAGGTCGCGTCGCGCTCGGCGCAGAGCCGGACGATGCGGGCAAACGCACGATCGCGCGTAACCTCGAACATCCCCGATTTCAGCGTCTTGCGCAGCGACCTGGAGAGATGGAAGCGCTCCAGCGGGATAATCGCCCGCCGCCGCGGCTCGACCCAGAAGAGGTCGCGGGCGTCGCGGCCGTCGGACATCGGGAAGACGCCGATCGAATAAGCGCGCAGCAAGAGGTTGGGATCGAGCGTCTTCATCGGCCCTGAATCGGATCGGCGGCCGGCCAGGTCAACCCGGTTTGGACGGCCGCGTCAGCCGCTTTTCGATGCTCGTCCACAAGGCGAGCAGCGCGGTCGCGGCGGGCGAAGCGGGCGGCAGCCGGCCGATCTCGCCCGCCGCCGCGCTCATCGCCTCGAACGCGCTGGCCATCGGGATGGCCGGCCAGTCGGGATGCGCCTCGAGCGCCGCGCGGTGCAGCGAACGGCGCCGGTCGACCATATTGTAGACGGGCAGGATCGGGCCGCGCCTGATGCCGTTGCCGTCGAGGAAGGCGACGACCTCGTCCAAGGCGCGCCGGGACAATGGCGAGGGGATGACCGGCACGATGATGAGGTCGGCGGCGCGCAGCACCTGCTCGCTGGTCTCGGTGAGGCCCGGCGGCGCGTCGAGGACGATCCGGTCGTAATCGCGCCCGATATCCTCGATCAGCTTGAGCAGCCGCTTCTTCTTGCCAAGGCCGAACAGAAAGCGGTCGAGCCCGCGCAGCGAGGCGTCGGCGGGCAACAGATCGAGGCGGGGCGTGGCGGTCGGGCGGATCAGCTTGGCTGCCGCGAGGTCCTTGGCGAACACCGCCTGCGCGTCGCGCCGCTTGTGCGCGGCCGCGCCGAGCAGGAAGGTCGCCGCCGATTGGGGATCGAGGTCCCAGAGCAGGGTCCGCCGCGCCGAGCGCGTCGCCGCCGCCCAGGCGAGATTCACCGCCAGGGTGGTCTTCCCGACGCCGCCCTTGAGGCTGTAGACCGCGATCGCCTTCATGCGATGCGGCTCTACAGGATTTCGCGGACCCTGTCCTGCGGGCGACACAGGCGTACGCCTTTTTCGGTCTCGACAAGGGGCCGCTCGATCAGGATCGGATTCTCGGTCATCGCGTCGAGGATCGCATTGCCGCTGACCGGCCCGTCGACCAGGTCAAGATCGGTGGCGAGCTGCTCCTTGGCCCTGAGCCCCTCGCGCGGCGTCAGTCCGGCGCGTTCGTAGAGGCGCTTCAACTCGCTTTTGGTGGGCGGCGTCTTCAGATATTCGATCACGGTCACGTCCGCGCCGTGGTTCCTGAGGATCTCGAGCGTGTTGCGCGAGGTCCCGCATTTCGGATTGTGATAGATGGTCGCCTTCATCCTACCAGCCGCCTCCGCCGCCGCCGCCTCCGCCGCCGCCCGAAAAGCCGCCGCCGCCCGAACCGCTGCTCGATCCCGGCGCGGTCGCCGCCGAGGCGACGCTGCTCGCAAGCGAGCCGCCGACGGCGCTCGCGAACATGCCGGGATTGGACCAGGGATCGCTGCTGCCGGAATACCAGCCCATGCCGTGATGCCGGCCCGGCTCCGTCGACGCGGCGGCGAGCACCGAGGCGAACTTGCCGGCCCAGCGATTCTCGACGCCGAGCGCGATCGCATAGGGCAAATAGCGTTCGAACAATTCGGGCGTCTTTTCGGGCGGATGGAGGACTTCGAGCCGATTTTCCTCGGTGATCGAGAGGTAGCGCTCAAAGCCGGCAATCCGGTCCATGACGTCCCGGCCCGCGCGCGTCGGCGCCGCCATCCAGACGAACGCGGAAATGACCAGGGGCAAAGCCAGCAGCGGCGCTGCCATCCACAGCACGAGCAGTTCTTCCGTCTCCACCGCCCGGGCGAAGGCGAGGACGACAAATGCGCAGCCGCCGAGTGCGAACAGGGCGGCGAGCGCGGCCAGGCCCCAGCTGCCGTCTTTCCTCGCGAAGCGCGAATTGATGCCCGTCAGCACGGAACCGATCAGTAGCAAGAAACCGGTCGCCGGCAGCAGCCGC
Source organism: Allosphingosinicella sp. (assembly GCA_046715355.1). Taxonomy (GTDB): domain Bacteria; phylum Pseudomonadota; class Alphaproteobacteria; order Sphingomonadales; family Sphingomonadaceae; genus Allosphingosinicella. The sequence continues at coordinate 4,245 of JBKJZJ010000016.1, forward strand.
TCGCCGAGCTCGGCATAGATGTCGGCAAAGGCCATCACCGAGCCGACGAACAGCATCGCCGCCAGCATCAGCTGCAGCCCGACCCAGGCCCAGCCATGGTTCCTGAGGAAGAGCGGGCCGAGATAGGCCTCCTGCAGCCGCTCCTTGAGCGCATCGCGGGCGGCGCCGAACACGGCGTGATTGGCCTTGTCCATCTCGACGCTGTCGCCGCCCGAGAAGAGCGCGTCGAGCATGTCGCGCTCGGGCGGCGGCATGTCGCCGCTCTCGGCGGTCTTGTGGATGGTGGTCTTGGCGGCGGATACCCAGCCCTTTTCGCCTTCGACCAGGCGGAGCTTGCCCTTGACGCCGCACTCGACGATCGCGGCGGCGAAGACGCGATTGTCATAGCCCATGCGGCGGATGTAGCGGACCGCCGGCGCGCTGAGATTTTCGGGCGGCTCGAACAGCGGCACGACGGTCCCCGCCACCGGCCCCCGCCCGGCGCGCTTCCAGGCGTAGAAATAGAAGACGCAGAGCCCGATCAGGGCCAGCACCGCGGCGATGCCGGGGCCGTAATCCTGGAACCACAGGCGCGCGGCGGTCGGCGGCCGCGGCGCCGCGACGACGCCCTTGGGAAAGGCGACGGCGACCGTGAAGCCTTCCTGAGGGCTGAGTCCCCGGGTCGTCCGGAACGCGATCTCGCCCGGGCGCTCCGATGCGACCTCGCCGTCATGCTGGGCCCGCTCGCCCTCAGGCCCGGTATAAACGGTGCGCTGTCCCCATCGCACCGCCTGCGGAAGCCGGATTCGCACTTCGGCGCGATCGATGGGAAAAACCCAGGCGTTGCCGGTCACGTTCCAGTTGAGCTCGTCGAAGCCGTCGAAGAACCCGATCTGGCGCGTCGTGGCATAACGGATGACGTACGTGTGCCTGCCTTGGGGGATGAAGGTATCGGCCTCGCCGATCCTGATCCGCTTGCCGCGCCTGATCGACTCGATCGTGTAAGGCTCCGGCCGGCCATCCCGCTCAACGCTGCGGACCTCGAAACCGACCCGGACGCGGCGATTGTCGCGCCGGTAGATTGTCGGGAAATCGCGATAGATGCCGCGCCTGATCTCGCGCCCCAGGGCGTTTACGGTGATCGTCTCGGTGACGCTGAGCGTTCCGTCGGCGGCGACGTCGATCTCGCTGACATAGGAGAGGATCCGCTCTCCGGCCGCATCGCCCACATATTGTTCGTAATCGGAGACGGTCGCTTCGAGCTGCTCGACCTGCTGATCGAGATCGGCCTCGGGCTTTTGCGCCAGGGACGCAGGCGCGATCAGGGTCAGCGCCGCGACCAGCAGCGCCAGCAGGGCCCGGACGCGGATCATCGGCTCAGGCCTTCGCCGCGCCGAACTTCACCACCGGCGCACTCTGGATCGAGGCGTCGGCGTCGGTGTAGGATTCTTCCTCGCTGAAGCCCATCGGCCGCGCGATCAGCACGTTGGGGAAGGATTGGATGCTGGTGTTGAGGTCGCGGACGGTGGCGTTGTAATAGCGCCGCGCGCTCTGCAGATGCTCCTCGATCTCGGTGAGCTCGGCCTGGAGCTGCTGGAAATTCTGGTTGGCCTTGAGGTCTGGATAAGCCTCGGCCACCGCCATCAGCCTGCCCAGCATCGCCGAGAACATATTGTCGGCCTGCGCGGTCGCCGCGACGCCCTTGGCCGAGACCGCGTCGCCGCGATGCTCGATCACCTGGGTCAAGGTCTCGCGCTCGTGGGTCGCATAGCCTTCGACCGTGCTGACCAGGTTGGGGATGAGGTCGGCGCGCCGGCGCAGCTGCACGGTGATGCCGCTGAAGCCCTCCCTGACCAGCGCCCGCTGCGCCACCAGCCGGTTGTAGATCGCCACGCCCCAGAGCAGCAGCAACAGAATGACGGCCCCGACGACGGCCCAGACGATCCAGCCCATGAACAAACCTCCCCGAAATCTCTCCGCCGCTTCATAGGGCGGGCGGAAGGAGGGTGCGAGTCGATAATCCAGGGTCGGACCCTATCCCCGCGGTCTCCCGGTCAGGTCGCTGCCGTCGCTCCGGATCCAAGCGTTGGCGACCCTGGCGGAACTTAATCTGGGTCAAGAAGGTTCATTACGGGCGCGTCGCAAGAGGGGGGGCCGGCATGGCCACACCACATTTCCAGGAATCCCCGCGGACCGCCGTTTCGCCTCGCCTTTACCGCTACCGCACCAAGGTTCTGGTCGGCCCCTGGCGCAAGAGCTGGGCGCGGGCGATGGCGGACGCGCTCCGCGCCCGCCAGGTCCGGCGCGGCGAGGCGGACCGGCATGAATTGCGCTGGCTGGTCATGGGACGGATCGAGGAAGGCTTCGCGCCTTAGCAACCGCCGCTACCCGCCGTCGCGGCTCAGCCATTCCTCGAGCCATTTGATCGTATAGTCCCCCGCCTGGAACTCCGGGTCCTCGATCAGGCGCTGGTGGAGGGGGATGGTGGTCTTCATCCCCTCGATGACGAATTCCTGGAGCGCCCGCCTCAGCCGCCGCATCGCGCCGGCGCGGGTGGTGCCGTAGACGATCAGCTTGGCGATCATCGAATCGTAATAAGGCGGCACCTTGTAGCCGGCATAGAGGCCGCTATCGACGCGCACGTTCATGCCGCCGGGCGCGTGATATTGCCTCACCACCCCGGGCGAGGGCGCGAAGGTCCTGGGGTCCTCGGCGTTGATCCGGCATTCGATGCTGTGGCCGCGGAAGACGACGTCCTGCTGGCGCAGGGTGAGCGGATGGCCCTCGGCGATGCGGATCTGCTCGCGGACCAGATCGAGGCCGGTGATCGCCTCGGTCACCGGATGCTCGACCTGGAGCCTGGTGTTCATTTCGATGAAGTAGAATTCTCCATTCTCGTAGAGGAATTCGATGGTACCGGCGCCGCGATAGCCCATCTCGGCCATCGCTTTGGCGACGAGGCCGCCCATCTGCTCGCGCTGCTCGGCGGTGACGACCGGGGAGGGGGCCTCCTCCAGCACTTTCTGGTGGCGGCGCTGCAGCGAGCAGTCGCGCTCGCCCAGGTGGATGGCGTTGCCCTTGCCATCGCCGAACACCTGGAATTCGATGTGGCGCGGATCGCCCAGATATTTCTCGATATAGACGGTGTCGTCGCCGAACGCGCTTTTGGCTTCGGAGCGGGCCTGGCTGATCTGCGTTTCGAGCTGGTCCTCGGACGTCACCACCTTCATGCCGCGCCCGCCCCCGCCCGAGGCGGCCTTGACGATCAGCGGATAGCCCGTCTGCGCGGCGACCTCGAGCGCTTCCTCGAAGCTGGTGACCGGCCCGTCGGAGCCGGGAACCAGCGGCAGGCCGAGCTTCGCCGCTGTGAGCTTGGCCTCGATCTTGTCGCCCATCGTGCGGATATGCTCGGGCTTGGGGCCGATCCAGACGACGCCGTGGGTTTCGACGATCTCGGCGAAACGGGCATTTTCGGAGAGGAAGCCGTAGCCGGGGTGGATGGCGTCGGCATGGCTGATCTCCGCGGCCGAGATGATCGCCGGGATGTTGAGATAGGAATCGGCGGCCGGCGGCGGGCCGATGCAGATCGCTTCGTCGGCAAGCCGCACGTGCATCGCCTCGGTGTCGGCGGTCGAATGGACCGCGACCGTCTTGATCCCCATTTCGTGGCAGGCGCGGTGGATGCGCAGCGCGATCTCGCCGCGATTGGCGATGAGGACCTTCTTGATGGGCTCGATCGTCACTCGACGATCGCCAGCGGCTGCTCATATTCGACGGGCTGGGCGTCCTGGACCAGGACCTGCCTGACGATCCCCGCTTTGGGCGCGGCGATCGGGTTCATCACCTTCATCGCCTCGACGATCAGCAGGGTGTCGCCGGCCTTGACCTTGGCGCCGGCCGCGACGAACGGCGCCGAGCCGTTCATCAAGGTCGGCGATCCGGTCAAGGCCGGCGCGACCCTGCTGATCATCGAGG
>JBKJZJ010000017.1:0-10670 GCA_046715355.1 Allosphingosinicella sp.
GCCCGGTCAGGGTCGCCGCGGCGCCGGCTCGCGCTTTGGTTCCGGGCCCGGCCCGCCGGACGGCGCCGCGCCGCGCCACCAGCGGCGGCCCGCTCGATCTCGCCCAGATCACCACCATCTGCCGCGCCGCCGGCAATCAGGACGATCCCGCCCGCTTCCTCGCCCGCCTGAGCAGCGCTTATTCGCTGTCTGCGGACGACAGCGTCTCGCTGCGCGCCAGCTGCGCCGCCTATCTCGCCGGCCGCGCCGACGCCCGTCGGGGCTCGGGCGGCACCTACTGAAAAGCGCAAAGGGGACGGTTACTTTTTCGCGAAAAAGTAACTGTCCTCACTTTCGGACATTATCCGCCTGTACGGCTTCGGGGCCTTGTGCTTATCTGCACGTGTAATGCAGGGGGCGGGCGATGAAGTTTCTGGCGGTTTTCGGTACGCGCCCTGAAGCCGTCAAGATCGCCCCGGTCATCAAGACTCTCCAGCGCGAGTCCTCGATAGAAACGCGCCTGTGCGTGACCGGCCAGCATCGCGAGCTGCTCGATGCCGCGCTCGATTTCTTCTCCTTGAGACCGGATTTCGACCTCCAGGTGATGGCGCCCGAGCAGGCGCTCAATCCGCTGCTCGCAAAGCTGATCGACCGGCTCGATCCTATTCTCGTCCGCGCGCGGCCCGACCGGGTAATCGTCCAGGGCGACACCACCACCGCGCTCGCCGCAGCGCTGGCCGCTTTCCACCGCGGCATCGCCGTCGCCCATGTCGAGGCCGGCCTGCGCACCTATCGCGCGCAGCCCTTCCCCGAGGAATATAACCGGCGCGCGATCGGCCTGATCGCCGATTTGCATTTCGCGCCGACCCGTGCCGCCCGCGACAATCTGCTCGCCGAGCGGCTCGGCGGCGAAGTTTTCGTCACCGGCAATAGCGGGATCGACGCGCTCGACCTGGTGCTGGCCCGGCTCGACGGCGACCCGGCTTTTCGCGCCGGGATCGACGCCGCGCTGCCGCCGATCCAGCCGGACCGCCGGGAGATCCTGGTCACCGCGCACCGCCGCGAGAGCCTGGGCGCGCCCTTCTCGGCGATCTGCGCGGCGCTGGCGACGCTCGGCGAGCGGCCCGACGTCGGCATCCTGTTCCCGCTCCATCCCCATCCCGCGCTGCGCGCGGCGGCCGAGACGGCGCTGCGCGGCCGGCCGAACGTTCACCTGCTGCCGCCGCTCGGCCTCCCCCACTTCGTCCGGCTGATGCAGCGCGCCCGGCTCATCCTCACCGATTCGGGCGGCGTCCAGGAAGAAGCGGTGGCGCTCGGCAAGGGCCTGCTGGTGCTGCGCGACGCCACCGAACGGCCGGAAGGAGTCGAGGCGGGCGCGGCGCTGCGCGTCGGCACCGATCCGGCGCGCATCCTCCACGCCGCCGAGCATATGCTCGCAGCGCCGCCGGCGCCGGAAGTGCGCTCGCACCTTTATGGCGACGGCCGCGCCGCCGAAAGGATCACCGCCGGCCTGCTCGGCCGCCCCGTCGACGAATTCGCGCGCGATTGGCCGCGCATTGAGAGCATGCGCCGGATCGGCTAGCTGCGGGCGCCATGGACGGCGCGGATTTCCTGATCATCGGCGGCGGCATTGCCGGCCTCTCCGCGGCCGCGCGGCTGGCACGGCACGGCAAGGTCGTCGTGCTCGAGGCCGAGGAGGCTCTGGGCTATCACAGCTCCGGCCGCAGCGTCTCCTTCAGCCATTATGGCATAGGCGGCGAGGCGGTGCGCGCGCTCACCGCTTACAGCCGGCCCTTTTTCGAGCAGCAGCCCGAGGGCTTCAGCGAGATTCCGGTCGCGCAACCCTTCGCCTCGCTCTATTTCGCGAGCGAAGGCGAGCTGCCCGCCTTGGCGTCGCTGGCGGCGGCGATGGCGCAGGTCACCACCGCGATCCGGCCGCTTGGCGCGGACGTGCTGGCGGCGCTCTGCCCCGTGCTCAGGACGGGCCCCGGCGCGGCGGTGGGCGGGCTGCTCGATCCGACCGGCCTCAAGCTCGACGCCGACGCTTTGCTGCAGGGCTATGCCCGCGCGGTCCGCGCCCAAGGCGGCGAGATAAGGAGCGGCCGCCGCATCGACTCGATCGAACGGCGCGGCGAGCTATGGGTCGTCGACGGGGGAATCGCGGCCCCGATCCTGATCGACGCCGCCGGCGCCTGGGCCGACGCGGTCGCGGCGCTGGCCGGCGTCGCCCCGCTCGGCCTCGAGCCCAAGCGCCGCACCATCATCGCCGTCGATCCCCCGCCGGGCATGGAGATCGCCGCCTGGCCCTTCGCGCACAGTGTCGCCGGGGATTTCTACATGCTTGCGGAAGCCGGCCGCCTGCTCGTCTCGCCAGTCGATGAAGTGGCGGACGATCCCTGCGACGCCCAGCCCGAGGATTACGACGTCGCGCTCGCGGCCGACCGGCTCGAACATTATACGAGCCTGCGCGTCACCCGCATCGCCCACCGCTGGGCGGGGCTTCGCACCTTCACCGCCGATCGCGTGCCGACCGCCGGCTTCGCGCCCGGCGCCCCCGGCTTCTTCTGGCTCGCCGGGCAGGGCGGCTACGGCCTGCAGACCGCCCCGGCGATGGCGGAGATCGTCGAGGCGCTGGTAACCGGCGCCCCCTGGCCCGCCGGGCTCGCCGCTATGCCGGCGCAAATCCGCCCCGAACGGCTGCTCGGCGCTTGAAAATAGCGGCGGAAAAGTGCTGACAGGCTCGCCATGACCGCAGACGCGATTGCGACCAGCGACCTGGCGGACGACGCGCCGCCGCCCCCCTCGCGGGGGCGCGCCTCGCGGCTGAGGAAGATCAAGCAGGGGATCAAGCTCCTCCTCCTCATTTTCCTGCTGATCCTGATCTGGCTGATGATCACCGCGCCCTTGTCGCAGTCGCTGGGGCCGATCGCGGCGCCGAGCCTCACCATCCTCTCGGCGGAGGGCGAGCCGATCGCCCGGCGCGGCTCGATCATCGCCGAGCCGGTCGACGTCACCCAGCTGCCGCCTCATGTCGGCCTCGCCTTCGTCGCGATCGAGGACCGGCGCTTTTATTATCATAGCGGGCTCGACCCCTGGGGCATGGGCCGGGCCCTGGTCCGCAACACCCGCTCGGGCTCGGTCCGCGAGGGCGGCAGCACGATTACCCAGCAGCTCGCCAAAACCAGCTTCCTCTCGCCCGACCGCACCTATGTCCGCAAGGCGCAGGAGGCGATGATCGCGCTCTGGCTCGAGGCGCGGCTGACCAAGAACCAGATCCTCAGCCGCTACCTTTCCAACGTCGCTTTCGGCGACAACGTCTACGGCCTGCGCGCCGCCGCCCGCCATTATTTCAACGTCGCGCCCGAGCAGCTCAGCCTCTCCCAGGCGGCGATGCTGGCCGGCGTGGTCAACGCGCCGAGCCGGCTCGCGCCGAGCCGCCACCTCGCCGCCGCCCGCGCCCGCGCCGGCCTGGTGCTGCAGACGATGGTCGAAGCCGGCTTCATCACGGAGGCGCAGCGCGCCGCCGTCCGCCCCGCCCGCCTGCGCCTGGCGCCGCGCGACAATGTCCCGACCGGCACCTATTTCGCCGATTGGGTGCTGCCCGAGGCGAACAATCTCGACGACGAAGGCTATGGCCAGCGCCGCATCCGCACCACCCTGGAGGGCGACCTCCAGCGCGCGGCGGTGCGCGCGGTGCGCCGCGCGGGCCTGGGGCGCACCCAGGCCGCTTTGGTCGCGATGCGGCTCGACGGCCGGGTGGTGGCCATGGTCGGCGGCCGCGATTATGCGCGGAGCGTCTTCAACCGCGCCACCCAGGCGCGCCGCCAGCCGGGCTCGGCGTTCAAGGTGTTCGTCTATCTCGCCGCCTTCCGCGCGGGCTACCGGCCCGACACGATGGTCAACGACGCGCCGGTCCGGCTCGGCGACTGGCGGCCGCGCAATTACGACAACAATTATCGCGGCGCGATCACACTGCGCGACGCGGTCGCTTATTCGAGCAATTCGGTGGCGGTGCAGCTGTCCGAGCGGGTCGGCCGGGACAATGTCATCCGCGCGGCACGCGACCTCGGCCTGACCACCCCGCTGCGGGCCGACCCGAGCCTGCCGCTCGGTGTCAACAACGTCTCCCTGCTCGAGCTCACCGCCGCTTATGCAGGCATAGCGTCCGGCCGCTTCCCGATCCGCGCCCACGGCATACCGGGCGACGCCGCGCCCGAATCCGCTCTGCGCCGCGACCCTGCCATGCCCTATATGCGCGAAGTGCTCTACGCGGTCGTCCAGCGCGGCACCGGGCGCGCGGCGAACCTTTCGGTGCCGACCTTCGGCAAGACCGGCACCACCTCCGACTATCGCGACGCCGTGTTCGTCGGCTTCGCGGGCGACCTCGTCGTCGGGGTGTGGATCGGCAATGACGACAACAGCCCGCTCCCCGGCACCTCGGGCGGCGGCGCGCCGGCGCGGATCTGGCGCGCCTTCATGACCGAGGCGCTCGGCGCCCGCGCGGCCGCTCCGCCCGTGCCCTTGTCGCAGGCCGACCGCGGCGACACGAATGTCGTTGCGCCCGTCAATGGCGTGGAGCCGCCCGCCGACACCCCGCCCGTCCCCGAGCCGACCGCGCCGACCAACGCCGTCACCCTCCCCGCCCCGCCGCGGGTCGAGCCGCTGACCCCGGAGCCATAGTTCCCCGACGCGGCGGCCGCCTGCGCCGGATTGGCCTTGTGTTTCGCCCCTGCTCGGCTAGACAATCCTTAGGCGGAGAAGCTTGGAATTGTCTGGGGGGACAATGACATGCCGGTGTTCAATGGTACCGACGCCAGCGAAACCATCATCGGCACCGATGGCGACGACATTTTCCATACGTCCCGGGGCCAGGACATCCTCTCCGCCCTGGCGGGGTTCGATACGCTCAACGCGGACTTTTCCGCCGCGCTCAATGCCTATGGTAATTTCTCCGTCGACGAATTCGGCCTGAAGGGGACTCTGGGCGACCGCGACACGAACTGGCGGACCGAATTCCTCGCCATGGAGAATATTATATACACGAGCGGCGCCGGCGCCGATCAATTCTATCTGAGCTTCGACAGAACGGTCGCCGCCTACATGATCGCCATCAACGCCGGCGGCGGCTTCGACAGCCTCATCCTCAATCTCTCGCTCGGCCAGCATGCCGCCCTCGTCGGCAATGCCGCGACATCGATCGGCAACGCCAATTTCGCCTTTTCGAACATCGAGCAATATTATCTCGATCTCGGCAACGGGAATGACGATATCACGCTCGCCGCGGGCAATGACGAGGTCGCGTCCGGCGCGGGCGACGACCGGATCCTCGGCATGCTGGGCAATGACGTCCTCGAGGGCCAGTGGGGCGGCGACCAGCTCGAGGGCGGCGACGGCAATGACGAGCTCTATGCCTATGACAAATATATCGGCGTGGACGACGGCGCCGAGATCGACACGCTGAAAGGCGGTGCCGGCAATGACCTTCTCTCGATCGGCTATGGCGACAGCGCCGACGGCGGCACCGGCACCGACCGGCTCTCCCTCTCGCTGCGCAGCGGCACGACCGGCGCGGTGCTCGATCTCTCTGTCGTTTTCGCAGGGGGCATGATCACGATCGGCGGGGGCACCATCACCGGCGTCGAAGCCTATGACAAGATTTACGGCACCGACTATTCCGATACGATCATTACCGGCGATGCCCCCAATATGGGCACCTTCCTGGCGACGGGCATCTTCGGTTTCGCTGGCGACGACACCATCACCACCGGCATCCGCGCCGACACCGTCAATGGCGGCCTCGGCAATGACACGATCCGGGCCGGCGGCGACGCCGACCGGCTCGCCGGCGACGAAGGCAATGACCGGATCTTCGGCGACGGCGGCAACGACACGATCTATGGCTTGGCCGACGACGACGAGCTTCACGGCGGCGGCGAAAACGACCTGATCCTTGGCGATTTCGGCCAGGACCAGCTCTTCGGCGACGGCGGGGCCGATACGCTCGCCGGCGGGCCCGGCGCCGATTCGATGTCGGGCGGCGCGGGCGACGATGTCTTCTATCTCGAGGGCGCGGACAGCCTCGCCGAAGCCGTCGGCGGCGGCAACGACATCGCCTATGCGAGCCAGACCTTCCAGATTACCAGCGCGTCCTACGTGCTGACCGCCGGAGCGGAGATCGAGACCCTGACCGCCGAGGCGATGAACGCGAACATCGCCATCACGCTCACGGGCAACGAGTTCGGACAGCTGATCGTCGGCAGCGCCGGCAACAATCTGATCGACGGGGCCGGCGGCACCGACACGCTGCGCGGCGGGGCCGGCGACGATGTCTATATCGTCGACGATGCTTCCGATATCGTCGTCGAGCTCGCGGGCGGGGGCGCGGACCGCGTCTCAGCCAAGGCCGATTACAGCCTCGCCGCCGGCGTGTCCGTCGAGACTCTCGGCACCGACAACGACGCCGGCACCGCGCCGCTCACGCTGCGCGGCAACGAGATCGACAATCGCATCATCGGCAATGCCGGCGCCAACGCGCTTTATGGCGGCGCCGGCGACGACAGGATCGAGGGCGGCGCCGGCAGCGACCGGATCGAGGGCGGGCTCGGCACCGACCATCTGTTCGGCGGCGCCGGCGCCGACGTCTTCGTCTTCGCGCGGGGCGACAGCCGCAGCGCGATCCGGTCGGACGGCAAGAAATATATGCCCGACATGATCTGGGACTTCGTCTCGGGCGAGGACCGCATCGATCTGTCCGCGATCGACGCCAATTCCGGGACCGCATCGAACGACGCCTTCACCTTCATAGGCACCGGCGCGTTCAGCGGCCAGGCCGGCGAGCTGCGCTACGAGGCGCGCGGCGCGCAATTGCTGATGTTGGCCGACACCGACGGCAACGGCGTGGGCGATTTCCAGATCGTCCTGACCGCGCCGGGCCTGCAGGCGGCTGACTTCATCCTCTAGGCCCGCCGGCTGCGGGGCCCGTCTAGCGCAGCTCGACCCTCACCGTGTCGCACAGGTTGATCGCGGGCCAGGATTGCCGATGGCCGCCCTCATAGGTGACGCGGATGTCCCAGCGGCAGAGCTCGACGTCGCGCGTATAGGCGGCGGCGGCGCGTTCGTCCGGTGGGACCTCGCGGTGGTGGAGCAGGTTGACGCTCCAGCTCTCCTCCCCGCGCGGCGAGATGTTCAATTCGGTGATCGTCTGGCCGGTCCTGTTGACGATGATGAAATCGAGATTGGCCGAGCTCTCGGCCAGCTCCCGCCCGCCGATGCTGTCGCCCTCGGGCTCTTGCGGCTGGGCGGAAAGCGTCAATGCGGCGGCAAGGAGGAGTATCTGCACGGGCTTGAGACTATCCTGTCGCGCCCTCGCTGCCTAGCCGAACCGGTTGCTGCCGCGCCGGCGGTCATCCGGTGCCGCCCCGCAATTCGCGTCGAACGCTGGCGGATCGTGTCGAGGAACAGCCACTCGGCGGTGGCGCGGTCCGGGGTGAGCGTGAGCGTGGCATAGCCGCGCTGGTGCAGGTTCGCCCATTTGAGCTGCGGGTTTCTGGCGACGGTCGCGCGCACCATCTCGGCCCGCGCTACCGCGGGGAAATCGCTCTCGTTGCCGGGCGAGGTCGCGCTCTGTCCGGCAATCTCGATGCCCGCGGCGTGGCCGTCCGGATCGAGATCGAACGCCCAGGCATTGTGGCTGTCGCCCGAGAGGATCACCAGGTTCGCATCCGCGTTGGGCCTTTCGACATCGACGAAGGCGTAGCGCGATCGGCGGCACGCTCGATGCCGGTGAGTTCGTCATCGGCGGCGGCGCGGCCGATGCCAACGACCGCATCATCTACAACAGCGCCACCGGGCAGCTCTTCCACGACGCCGACGGCAATGGCGCCGGCGCCGCGGTCCAGTTCGCGAGCCTGAGCACCGGCCTGACGCTGACGGTGAGCGACTTCCAGATGATCTGACGCCGGTCAGCGCATCGACAGCAATTTCAGCGGATTCTCGATCAGCGCCTTCAGCGCCTGCATGAGATTTGGCGGCGTCCCTGCCGTCGATAGCCGTGCTTTCCCTGACAAAGTCATTTGATTGTCGTGACTTTTCCATTGTATGGAACAGCGGGGGGCGTGTGCCATCCCAGAGATCATACATGCCGCGCCCGTTGACCGTTGCCGAGCGCAACGACTTTAACTGTTTCCCCGGGGGTCAGAGCGTTCGTGCCTAGCATTATTCCGTCACCTGGTTCGCCTGGGATCGATCCCAACTTCACGACGACGTTCACGATTAGGGAGGACTATGTCGTTCCAGCGGGCACGACCTATTTCACCACGTCACTCCAGCTCATGTACCAGCGGGCAGATAATAGCCAATCGACGCTTTTCGTAAACAACGGCGCGCTGTGGAACCGCTGCCTCAACGGCTATGTCGGAAACGTTATCGCGTCGCACCACTTCGATCACATCACCAATAACGGCCTGATGGTCGCCGAGGCGCCGACCGGACAGGCGCACGCCATAAACGTTTACAGCAGCTTTCGCGGGCTCACCAACAACGGACAAATCTATGCCATCTCCTACGAGGACGGGGCGATCGCCATCCAGGACTGGGGTTTTGGCGACATCATCAATAACGGCCTGATCGCCTCGCAACGCATCATAGCGGCGCCCGAGCCTGCCCACCTCGTCTACAAGTCGTTTGCCATCCTTCGATACAATGGCGGCGAGGTGATCAACGGCGCATCCGGCGCGATCCTGTCGGAAGGCCAGATGCCTACGGCGATCTGGCTGATGCGCGGACACATAAGAGCCCCCAACCAGCCTGAAGCGCCGGACATCCAGAATGCCGGACTGATCGAGACCGTATCGACTGACGCCCGCTATGAATCGGTCGGCCTGAACCTCCTCAGCGGCTGGCATGAGCGGATGCTGGTGGTCAATTCGGGCACGATTCGCGCCGACGTCGCGATCCTGATGGACAGCTACGATGCTATCCCCGACCTGCAGGGCCTGAAGATGGTCACTAACCTGACCTCAGGCGTGATCGACGGGGCGATCGCGCTCACCTTCTGCGACGAGATCATCCTCAACCGGGGGCTGATCGACGGCGAGATCGACGCCGACGCCGGCAACGATTTGATCGACAATAGCGGAACGATAACGGGGCCGATCGATCTCGGCTCGGGTGCCGACCTCTACCTCGGCACCGGTTCGACCGCCGCCGCCCAGGTCGCCGGCGGTACGGGCACCGATCTTCTGATCGGCGGCGGCAGCGGCGACCGGCTCGAGGGCGGCGACGGCAACGACTGGCTCCAGGGCGGGGGCGGCGCCGACCTGCTGATCGGCGGCGCCGGGGCCGACCGGTTCGCGATCGCGGCGCTGGGCGATTCCTTTGCCAGCGCGATGGACACCATCCAGGACTTCGAAAGCGGCGTGGACAAGATCGACCTGACCGCGATCGCGCCGGTTTCGGTTGACCTGTCGGTTTCCGGGGGTGTGACCACGATCACCGCCAACACCGCCGGTGGCGCAGCTTTGGTTAGGGTGGAAGGCGCGGTGACTCTCGCCGACCTGCTGCTTACCGCGAACGGCACTGTTCTCGAAGGTACGGCGAATGCCGAGACTTTGAACGCCACTGGGGCGATCCGCGAGATCCACGCCGGGGATGGCGACGATTTGCTCGGAGGCTCGGCGGGTGACGATATCCTCGACGGGGGAACGGGCGCCGATATCATGCGCGGCGGCCTCGGCAACGACATCTATTTCGTCGACAACCCATTATTCGAGAACAACAACTTCGTCGAAGCGGTCACCGACCGGGTGTTCGAATTCGAAGACGAGGGCATCGACGAGGTCCGGGCCTCGGTCGCTTATAGCCTTGCGGATGGTGTGGAGAACCTAACCTTCATCGGTGCTGGCGACATTCGGGTCGATGGCAATCGTCTAGCCAACATCATGGTCGGTAACGACGTGACCAACTTTTTCGGTGGCGGCGACGGTGACGACATCCTGATTGGAAATGGAGGGGCCGACTCGTTGGAGGGAGGTTATGGTGCCGACCGGTTCGTCTACCGCGCTGTCGGCGACTCCATCGCCGGCGCCTTCGACACGATTTACTCGTTCGAATCGGGGACCGACAAGATCGACGTGTCCGCCCTCGCTGTCACGTCGATCGGCTGGACGTCATCCACCGACTGGCTGCTCAGCACCACGCACTTGGTCACGATCGAGACGTCCGGCGGTCCTATGACCATCGCCGTGAGGGGAGCCAGCCTCGCGATGTCGGACTTTGTGTCGTTCTTCGAAACGAACCAGCAGCTGACCGGCACCCCCGGCAATGACACGCTGATCGGCGGCACCGGCAACGACACGCTGAACGGGATCGGCGGCGCCGACCGGATGATCGGCAAGCAGGGCAACGACATCTACTTCGTCGATCATGCCGGCGACGTCGTGATCGAGGGCGTCGGCGAGGGCAATGACCGGGTGTTCGCGAGCGTGAGCTACACGCTCACAGCCGCCGCGGAGGTGGAGCTGATGACCACCGACTTCCATGCCGGCACGTCGGCGATCGACCTCACCGGCAACGAGCTGGCCAACACGATCTACGGCAATGCCGGTGCCAACGTGCTGGACGGCAAGGGCGGCAATGACGGCCTGGTGGGTCTTGGCGGCGCCGATACGTTCGCGTTCACGACCGCGCTGGGC
>JBKJZJ010000018.1:0-13977 GCA_046715355.1 Allosphingosinicella sp.
CATACGGCAGTTATAACACTCAATTGACCAAACCCCAAGCGGACCCGGCCCGCTATCGCGGCGGCTGCTCCGGGGCTGGCTGCAGGGGCGGCGGCGCGGGGTTCAGGCCCGGCGGCACCGGCGCCGCCGGCGGCGGCGGCAGCGGCGGCAGCGGCGGGGCGAGCGGGTCCTCGCCGCGCTCGAGCACCGCGCAGGGGCTTTCATTGCCCTGCGGCCCGGCCGAGCCGTAACGCCGGAAGCTGCGCGTATCGATGTGGAAGCGGGTGAAGGCGTAGAAGCCCAGGCCGGCATTCGCCGCCCGGCCCTCCCGGCTGTGCACCGGGCAGAGCCGCTCGAACAATTGCCGGCGAGTGAGCGGCTGCTTCGGAATCAAATCGAGCGCGAAGAAATCGAGGTGGGCGCTGCGCTCGGCGCCGCGCGCGCACAGGTTCAGCGCCGGGTTGCGATAGCCCGAGACCGCCTCGACCTCGCCGAGCGCGGGGCGAACATGGTCGCGGATGAAGCGGAGCGTGTTGACCATGCCGGGCCACAGCCGGAAGGGCGGCACTTCGAAGGCCGGGCCGTTGCATTCGCGCCACATCGAGGCGGTGCGGACCAGCTGCCAGGTCGGGATCACGTTCCTGACGCGGGCCGCCTCCTGCCAGGATTCGAACGACAGCACCTGCCCGCGCACGTTCGGCGAGGAGGCGAGCCAGGCGTTGTACTCGGCTTGGCCCTGCCCGACGGGCAACTCCTGGGCACGGGCGGGCGCGGCGAGAACGAGGGAAAGGGCCAAGGCGAGGAGCAGGGGATGGCGCATCCCGCCTGCTATATGCGCAAGCGCGCGCGGTGACAGCCCCCGCGGCGCCAAAGCGGCCCCGATCGGCGGCGCCCCCGGCCCTGCCGATGCGGCTCATGCTTAATACTTTGTACTATTGGCGTCATCTTGCCCTCGTGACAATTGTCTGACAGCATAGCACTCACGAATTGGGGAATTCGAGTATGCGTAATTTCCTTTTCACGGCAATTCCGTTGGCGCTTCTGGCCGCCGCGGCCTGCATGGCGGGGATACCGGCCGGCGATGCGGGCCAAGGGCAAGGCAGGGCGTTGGCTACGGCTTCGCTGAATCCGGCGCGGGCCGCGGATCGGCAGTTGCTGGCGTTCGGCGAGGTGCATCCCGAATGCCAGCTGTGGACCAACTGGCAGAAGATGTGCTCGCGGACGGGCGCCAATGGCGAGCCGCTCTGCGTGACAGATCCCGGACGTTCGGTGCCTCCCTCCGAGCCCTTCTGCACGGCGCCGAGATCCGCCCTCAGCGAGACTCCCACCCGCGCCCAGCTTGGCTCTCATCGCAGGTTTTGCCGGCCCGGCCGCGGGACCGGGGGTGACCGGCTGCGAAGCTGCGAGGGCGGGGAGGACCGCCCCTTCAACGGGCGGCGCCTTGCCGCACGGATGCATCCATGGTGCCAGCTCTGGGTCGATGAGAATTATCGGCATGTTTGCCAGTCGGGCACGCTTAACATTCCCAATTTACCCAGATGCGAGACCTTGGTGCGGCGCGGCTTTGTCGCCCGGTCCAAGCTCTCCTGCGCCAACCGGTCGATGCCGGGATGGTGCCGTTCACCCGCCCTGCTCGGCGACGGGCCTCAATATCCCTACCCCCGAGATTATGTGGGGCCCGGATACCGTCTTGGAAACCCGACGGTGGTCGGGCCTTATTGCGAAAGGCGCTGAACCATGCCGGGCTTCGTGAAGCTACTGTCGCCGGGACCGGCGCACCCGACGCCGGTTATGATTAATACTTGTCTGTTCCGGCGGCATCTTGCCGCCGCGATAATCGTCTGACAGATTAGCGATTGCGAATTGGGGGATTCGAGTATGCGTAATCTCATTTTCACGGCAATTCCGTTGGCGCTTCTCGCGGCCGCAGCCTGCGTTACCGGGATGCCCGCGGGCGATGCGGGCGATGGGCAAGCCAGGGCGCCGGCCGCGGTTTCGCTCGATACGGCACGGGCCGCCGACCGGCAAATGCTCGCTTATGGCGAGGCGCATCCCGAATGCCGGTTGTGGACGAATTGGGAGAAGCTCTGTTCCCGCACCGGCAGGGGCGGCGGCATCGAGTGCGACATCGATCGCGGCAGGCGGGTGGCGCCGTCCCTCCCATTCTGCGTCGCATCCCGCTCCGAAACGCCTGCCAGCCCGGCGCAGGATACGGAACGCGCCCTGCGTGAGCGGTTTTGCGTGGCGCGCACGACAACCGAAAACCTCCTGGATCAATCGCTGGTTCGCGTCTGCACGCGCCACGATCCCCGTCGGCCCTTCAACGGCCGTCGCATTGCCGCCCTGCTGCACCGCGGGTGCGACAGCCTGTCCGACGCGGCTACCGGCCGGCTCTATTGCGTCAGGGGCGGCAACGCCGCCGCCCGCGTCCCCGATTGCGTTCGGCTTGCCGCGGCCGGCCGCGAACATTCAGGTCTTCTGCAATGCAGCAGCTGGTCGGGCGACGCGTCCTGCCAGGCCTTTCCGATCCGGCCACCTCCAAGTTCGGACCCCGAGGCCGTCAGCTTCCCGCAAGACCCCGACCGGAATGGCGTGCACGGACTATTTTGCGAGAATCGATGATCGGAGATATCGATGCCCAGCCCCTATTTGGTGTCTTATAACATTACCGACCATGATTTTAGCCCGCCGCAGTCGTTCGACGGTTATGGCTACAAAATCGCGGATAATTTTATCCTCACTGCAGGACACGTCTTCTTTGAGTGGAATAGAAGTCAGTCAAATCCAGTAATAATTCAGTTCGGAACTATAGGGCTAGATTATCGTGAGTATCGCGCCGGTTATTTGGCTGAAATAACCAATAGGATCACAAACGGCGGACCCTTTCCAGACAATGATTTGATAGAGGCATCGATCGGAGCCTCCAAGGACACGCTCATAATAACCCGGAACAACTCGCAAGTTAACAGCGGAGATCGAGGTATTGTTCTTTTTCTAGACCCAAATGACATGAAACCGGCGGAACTCTCGACCGCCCTCGGGTCGAATGCAAGAATATCAAGAGCAGCTCATCATACGTCACCGACGGGAGAGGTCGTGGGCGTATTTTCCGCAGGCTGGATGACATTTAGTGCACCATCGATTGAGGGAGATAGCGGTGGTGTGTATTTGCTGCGTCACGATTCGCACCGTTTTATTATCGGTACGCATAACGCAAATACCAGCAGCGGGGCGGATGCTGTCGGCACCTATTTTACGCCAACGGAATGGGTAAGCCTCCATAATCTATTCGAAGTTGCCCAAGCCGGCAACGTTACGTCGAGCGAGCCCACCAATCTTGTCGTAGGAACGACGACGGGCGACGTCGTTACTGGCTCTTACCGGTCCGACATAATTCTTGGCCGTGGGGGAAGCGACTCCATTAACGATGGTGACTTCCAGGGCGACTCTGTGTGGGCCGATGACACGCTCGTCGGCGACGACGGCGAAGACCTTTTCTTCGCGCCGACATCGACACCGACACACTCTATGCGATCGAGCGGATCGTTCTGACTGACGAAAAGGACTATTTCTATTATGGTGGGAGCATCCCCGAAGACTATCGGCTTACGATCGACTTCGCAGGGGGTGATAATGACGTCCTAAACGGGGGCGCTGCGGCTGTCGGCCTGGAAATCCATATCGACGCCCAGGGCAATGGCACCCTGGCGGACAGCGACGGTCCGGCCAATCGTTACATCAGTCTTCAGAATATCCACACCCAGATCAAGGGCTCCGAGTTCGACGACACGATCGTCGACGAGAGCAGCGGCAAGAAGTGGATCGACGGCCGCGGCGGCGATGACGTCGTCACGATCTCGATCGGCTTCGGGCAACTCATGGGCGGCGTCGGCGACGACATCCTGACCGGCGGCGACGGCAGCGACGTGCTGATGGGCGGCGAGGGCGACAACCGGCTGTTTGGCGGCGGCGGCACCGACCTGTTGATCAGCGACGCCGTGACCAACACTTCGGGCGAGGAGGTCCTCGACGGTGGCGAGGGCAGCGACCTGCTGATCGCGCGCAACATGCGCGACAACGTCATTCTGCGCGGCGGCGGCGGCAACGACCTCATCGACGCCCGCGAGAGCGCCGGCGTGACGCTGCACTTCGGCGCGAACGACGGCAACGATACGCTGGAGGGCGAGGGCTATATCGGCCCGGCGCCGGCCTTCGGCGAGTTCAACTTCGACTGGCGCTTCGGCGTCGCCGCCATCAAATTTACCGGCCTCGATCTGGCCGACGTCACCATCTATTGGGACGTCACCATCACCGACCAGGAATATTTCCCCGGCTCGCTGCGATGGGAATATGCCGGGATCGGCGATCTCGCCATTGTCGTCAACGCCACCGGCGCCTCGATCTTCCTCGAGAATTTTGCCGGCGCCTTTACCACCTTTGGGCACAACGATCCCTTCGTCGGCACGACCTATCTCGATATGTTCAGCCTCCCGAACCTCTATTTCGAGGACGGCCAGTTCGAGATCGGCGAGGGCAGCACCAATGTCGCCATCGAACGCGGGTCCGTCGCCCAATATGACGTCGCGCGCGCGGACTATTCCGAAGGCGTGGAGGAATCGATCGTCAACGATCAGGGCACGCCCGGCGACGACGATCTGAGCGGCGGCATCGGCGATGACGCGCTGGACGGCGGCGACGGCGACGACAGCTTCAGTGCCTCGGGCGGCGAGGATCAGATCGACGGCGGCGCCGGCAGCGACACGCTCTATCTGTTCGGGGCCCGGCTCGAATACCTCATCAACCGCGATCCCGCGACCGGCGACCTCACAATCGAGGACCTGCTCGGCACCGAGGGCACGATCACAATCAAATCGGTCGAGAAGATCTATTTCGCGGGCGACAATCAGGATTTCGAGCCCGGCGATCTGGTCGGTTTCTGGGGCACGCCCGGCGACGACGCGCTCGTTCAGGGCAATGCGCGCGACAACATGATCTATGGTCTGGCCGGCGCCGATCTGCTGCGGGGCCTCGCCGGCAACGACGTGCTCGACGGCGGCGAGGGGGCCGACACGATGCAGGGCGGAGCGGGCAACGACGTCTATCTGGTCGATCATGCCGGCGACGTCGTCACCGAGACTTATAATGCGGGCATTGACGAGATCCGCACCGCTCTCGGCAGCTACTCTTTGGCGTCGGTCCCCAATCTCGAGAATTTGACGGGCCTCTCCGCGGCGGGCCAGGCGCTGACCGGCAACAGCCTGGCGAACGTCCTGACGGGCGGCGCGGGCGCCGATACGCTGAACGGCGGCGCGGGCAGCGACACGGCGGCGTGGAGGTGGTCGACGGCCGGGGTCGCGGTCGACATCCAGAACGGAATGCTGAGCGGCGACGCCGCCGGCGACACTTTGACCAGCATCGAAAACCTCGCCGGCGGGAGCGGCACTGATACGCTTTCGGGCACCGCCGGAGCCAACATCCTCGACGGCGGCGCCGGAGCCGACATCCTCACGGGCAGGGGCGGCAACGACATCTATTATGTCGACGAGGAGGGCGATGCGGTGGTCGAGCTTGCCGGCGGGGGAAACGACGAGGTGCGCACCGCGCTTGGTTATTACTCCCTCGCTTCTGCGGAGAATGTGGAGATTCTGCGCTATGTCGGCAACGACGCTTTCGCCGGATGGGGCGGCGAGGGGAACGATCTCCTGTTCGGCGGGGCCGGCGGGGATACGCTTGTGGGCGCCGCGGGTATCGACACACTGTACGGCGGCGCCGGCGGCGACGTCCTGTACGGCGAGGATGACGGCGACGTGCTCGATGGCGGCGCCGGCGGCGACTATCTGGTGGGTGGCATCGGAAACGACGTCTATCTGGTCGATGATGCGGACGATCAGATCGAGGAATTCGAGGCTGAGGGCATCGATCTGGTCTATACCGCGCTTGCCGATTATGCCCTGCCGGCCGAGGTCGAGAATCTGACCGCGAGCGGCGCGGACGGCCAGTATTTCACCGGCAATGCGCTGGCGAACATCATCCTGGGAGGCACTTATGGCGACGCCCTGGACGGCGCCGGCGGCAATGACGAACTGCGCGGCCAATATGGCGCCGACGTCCTCAACGGCGGCGAAGGCGATGACCTGCTCGTCGGCGGCGCGGACGTCGACGCCCTGACCGGCGGCGCGGGCGCGGACATGTTCCGCTTCTTCGCCTGGGACAGCGTTTACGGCCTTGCGGACATAATCGCCGATTTCGTCTCCGGCGAGGACAAGATCGACCTGTCGCAGATCGATGCCGGGTTCTGGACGCCTGGCATGCAGCATTTCACCTTCATCGGCTCCGACGCCTTCTCGGCGACCGCGGGCGAGCTTCGCTACGGCTTCAATGGCACCGACACCCATATCAAGGCCGATTGGGATGGGGACGGCGCCGCCGATCTGGTGATCATCCTTGCCGGCGAAGTTACGCCGCTGGCGGCCGACTTTATCCTCTAGGTCTTTCTGCCGGTCCACATTCGCAAGATCGATCCATTGCAGCCCCGTGCGAAGGCGCTAGGATCGCGATGATGCGGAGCGGAAGGATGGTGAGCGGCTGGATGAGGCTGGCGGTGCCGGCCTTGCTCGCGCTGATGCCCGGCGCGGGCCGCGCGCAGGCGCCCGCGCCACCGTCCGCCGCCGGCACCCTCCTCGTCGGCAACAAGGGCGAGAACACGCTCTCCTTCATCGACCTCGCCTCGGGGCGCGAGCTCGGGCGGGCGGCGACCGGGCCGATGCCGCACGAAATCGCGGTCTCGCCGGACGGGCGGCGGGCGGCGGTGGTCGCTTATGGCGGGCGCAGCATCGACATCTTCGACGTGCGTACGCGCGCGCGCCTGCGCACCGTCGATCTCTCGCCTCATGCCGGCCCGCACGGCATCGTCTGGCTCGCCGACGGCCGCATCCTGGCGACCGCCGAGCGCTCGCAATCGCTGGTCCTCATCGACCCCGCGCGCGCCTTCGCGGTGTCGGCGATCGCGACGGGGCGGCAGGGTACGCACATGGTCGCGGTGTCGCCCGACGCCCGCCGCGCCTATAGCGCGGACATCGGCTCCGGCACGGTGACGATCGTCGACCTGGCGGCGGGGCGCAAGCTGCGCAGCTTCCGCCTCGGCGGCGCGCCCGAGGGGATCGCGCTCAGCACCGACGGGCGCGTGCTGTGGATCGCCGACAATGAGGGCGCGCGCGTGCAGGCGTTCGACGCGCCGGCCATGGAGGCGGACGACAGCCGCCTCGCCCCGGTCGTCAACATCTCCTACGTCGTGGCCGATGCGACCCCGGCGCAAGTCGAGCAATCGGTGGCCAGGCCGCTCGAAGCGGCGCTGCGGCAGATGGCCGGCGCCGAGGAGACAAATAGCACGATCCGGGAGAATGGCGGCTCCACCGAGCTCATTCTGGCGCCGGGGACGCCGCTGCCCGCCATGGAGACCGTGCTCGCCCGGGTGCGCGCGGCAAGCGGGACTTTTCCGCGGGGCCGCACCGAGATCGTGCCGCGCATCCTCTCGGGCCGGCCGCTCGCGCGCGTCGAGACCGGGGCGGTGCCGATCCGCGTCGCCGCCAGCCCGGACGGGCGCTGGATCGTCACCTCCAACATGGGCGACGGCACGCTCACAGTGATCGACGCCCGCACGCGCGAGATTTCACGAACGATCAGGGTGAGCGGCGAGCGGGCGGCGGGCCAGGTCACCATCCTCTTCTCCGCCGACGGCCGCCGCCTCTACGCCGCAGAGACCGGGCGCAACCAGGTCGCCGAGGTGGATTTCGAAAGCGGCCGGGTGCTGCGGCGGCTTGCCGCCGGCGCGCAGGGGGACGGGCTGGCAATCGCGCGCTGAGGCGGCGCAAGCGGCGGCCGCCGCCCCGCTCCGTATTCCCCGCATCGTGGCTAAACGCGCGGTAACCATCCCGATTGAGCCCGTCTTAGCTTTAATCAGGCAGATGCACGGTCAGCGAAGAGCCAAAAGGCCTTTGGAGGATTAGTAGCATGCTCGAATGCGCCAGCAGGATGGCCGCGACCGCGCGTCGGGGTGGGGGATTCCTGGCCCGGCTGTTCCGCGACAGGCGCGGCAATACGCTCGCGATCGTCGGCGCCGCCATGGTTCCGCTCGCCGCGATGATCGGCTCGGGCGTCGACATGAGCCGCGCCTACATGGCCAAGACCCGCCTGCAAAACGCCTGCGACTCCGCCGCTCTGGCCGCACGCCGGGTCCTCCAGAACGATACCATGACCAATGCGGTCCGCGATGAGGGCCGCCGCTTCTTCAACTTCAACTTCAAGCAGGGCCAATACGGCACCTCCAGCTTCACCCCGACCGTCGAGCGGACCGGCCCCGGCACCGTCCAGGTGACCGCCTCGACGACGATCCCGACCACGGTCATGAAGATGTTCGGCTTCACCACTCTGCCGCTCAACGTGACCTGCGACGCCTCGCTCAACTTCGTCAACACCGACGTCATGCTGGTGCTCGACACCACGGGATCGATGAACAACGACATCAACGACAATCCCACCGCCATCGATTCCCAGCGCAAGATCACCGCGCTGCGAGCGGCGGTGATGGCGCTCTACGATGAATTGCGGCCCACCCAGACCCAGCTCGAGGCGAACGGCCTCAGGCTGCGCTACGGCATCGTGCCCTATTCGACCTCGGTCAACGTCGGCACTTTGATCCGGGACGTGAACCCGGCCTATTTGCGCGACAACAGCCCCTACCAGTCGCGCGAGGCCTATTTCAACACGCAGGTACCCATCGCCAACACGCCGACGAGCGTGACCGCGTGGGAGTATTACAACAACAGCTCGGGTGCCGGCTCCTCGTCGCCCACCACTTACGTGCGCGACTCGTCCCAGTGCAGCATCTGGGCCAATGCGGCTGCCACCAACGGCGGCGGACCCGCGCCGGCGGCGACGACCGTCACAAGCTATTCCTACACCCAATCGACGGGATGGGGCTGGCCCGGCGCTCCAGACACGAGCGGCACCAACCGCAGCTGCCGGCGCAGCAAGACGGTGACCACGACGACCTATACGGTGCGCTACGGCTTCACGTCCTGGCGGTATATCCAGTCGAGCTTCGACACCACGCAGCTGCGCGGCGGCAGCACGACGATAGCATCGAACACCGCCGGCACGGTGGCGACGGCGGGCAATTATTATAACGAGCGCGCAATGGCGACGCAGGTCTCCGGGGTGGGAACCACCTCGGTCACCTGGAACGGCTGCATCGAGGAGCGCGACACGACGAATAGCATAAACACGTCGACCGACCTCACGGTCCCGACGGCCGCCTACGATCTCAACATCAACTTCATCCCGAACAGCGAGGAGACCAGGTGGCGTCCGCACTGGCCGCGCGTGCTCTACAAGCGAAACACGAGCGCCTCGAGCACGACCAATTCGGGCGAGGTAACCTATATGGGTAGCGTGGGGGGGAACGAAGTCGCCTGCCCCACACAGGCGCGCCGGCTGCAGGCCTGGACCCAGGCGAACATGCAGACCTACGTCAACGGGCTGACGCCCGTCGGCTACACCTATCACGATATCGGCATGATCTGGGGCGCGCGGCTGCTCTCCAACGGCGGCATCTTCGCGGCCGACAATCCCGATACGTTCAACGCGATGCCGGTCACCCGCCATATCATCTTCATGACCGACGGCCAGCTGATGCCCAATTGCGACGCCTATACCAGCTGGGGCATCGAACAAAACGACAGGCGCATCACCGGCAGCTACAGTTGCACGGATCAGTACGACCGTCACATGCAGCGCTTCAAAATGGCCTGCAACGCCGCCCGGGGCATGGGCTTCTCGGTCTGGGTGATCGCCTTCGGTACGACCCTGACCCCCGAAATGACCTCGTGCGCGAGCAACCCGAACCAGGCGGCGGCATCGTCGAGCAGCGCCGACCTGATCGCCCGCTTCCGCCAGATCGGCTCGAACATCGGCGCGCTGAGGCTCACGCAATGAGGCGCCTCATGTTCGCCTTGCGCGCAACGCGCCTGAGGAGAGACGCGCGCGGCGTCACCGTGGTCGAGTTCGCGATCGTGCTGCCGGTGCTGTGCCTGCTGCTGCTGGGGGTGCTCGATCTGGGCTATCGCTCCTATGCGGCCTCGATGGTGCAGGGCGCGCTGCACGACGCCGCGCGCATGGCGACGGTCGGCAATTTCACGCTCGCGCAGATCGACGCCCGGGTGAAGGCGCGGCTGGCCAATTTCGCCCGCAGCGCGACGGTCACCACCAGCACGACCAGCTATTACGACTTCACGGGCGTCGCGCAGGCGGAAAAGATCGTCGGCGATACCGCGCCGATGGGCAGCTACAATTCGGGCGACTGCTTCGAGGACGCCAACGGCAACAACGCCTACAATACCGACCGCGGCCGCGACAGCACCGGCGGCGCCGACGATATCGTGCGCTACCAGGTCTCGATCACCTATCCGCGCATCCTCCCCATGGGCTCGCTGATGGGCTGGAGCAGCACCGAGACGATCACCCAGGACACGGTGCTGCGCAACCAGCCCTTCGCCGGACGGTCGATCAACATCAACCGGATCAGCATCGCGGCGAACGGGACGGTGACACAATGCTGAAGACCCAGACCAGGCGCCGGTGCGCCACAAAGGGCTCGCTGCGCGCCTGCACGAGCGGCGTCGCCCTCATCGAATTCGCGTTCGCGCTGCCGGTGCTTCTGGCGCTCGGCCTGATGGGGCTGGAGACCGCCAATTATGCGATGGCGCACCTGCGCGTCAGCAGCATCGCGATGCTGACCGCCGACAATGCGGCGCGCGTGCGCGAGAGCATCGACGAATCCGACATCGTCGAATTGTTCACCGGCGCCAAGCTGAGCGGCGCCAGCATCCAGTTCGCGCAGAACGGGCGCATCATCCTCACCGATCTCGAACAGAGGAGCGGCACCACCCAGTGGATTCGCTGGCAACGCTGCGACGGCGCGCTCAACTACACGAACCCCGACGGCAATTTGCGGCCGCGCACGGCGGCCGGCGCCGCGATCACCAACGGCACCGAAATCTACAACACCGACCGGACGACTCCGAACACGACGAGCCCGAGCAGCCCCGATGCGACGCCCCCCATCACCAGCATGGGGACCGGGGGCAACACCATTTCGGCTCAGCCGGGCACCGCGGTGATGGTGGTCGAGGTCGTCTATAATTATCAGCCGATCATCCCGAACAGCTTCCTCGCCGGCCGCCAGATCCGCTACGAAAGCGCGTTCAACGTGCGCCAGCGCAACGATCAGGTGCTGAAGAATAGCGGCGCGATCACACCGCGCAGCTGCAACACCTTCGCGGCCTGAGCTTTCGCAAGGCCCGGCGCTCCGCTAGGATCGCGCCGATGAGCGCGCCGATCCATGTCGACCTTCCCCACAATCTCGGCGCCGCCGAGGCGAAACGGCGGATCGCCGGAAATCTCGGCGGGCTGACCGGCATGCTGCCCGCGGGCGCTTCGGTCTCCTCGGACTGGCAGGGCGACCGCCTCAAGCTCGCCGTCGGCGCGCTCGGCCAGACGATCGACGCGCGGCTCGATGTCGAGGAGAAAAGGGTGCGGGTGACCGTCCTGCTGCCGCCCGCTTTGGCCTTCTTCGGCGGGGCGGTCGAGGCCGGGCTGCGCCAGTCCGGCGGCGCCCTGCTCGAGGACAAAGCGAAGCGTTAGCGGCGGCGGCGCGGAGGCGGGTCGGCGCGGACCAGCGACATGATCCGGCACGATTCGCGCTCGACGATCAGGCTCGAGCTGTTGTCGAGCGTGGTGCCGTAGCTCGTGTCGAGGCCGATGCGCAAAGCGTAGGGCAAGGGCCGACAGGGCCCGTACAATGTCGCCCGGTACCAGATCCGGCGCACGCCCCGCAGATAGACGACATCGTCGCCCTCGGCGCGGAAGCTGTGGATCGCACCGAACTGGATGAACGGAATCCTGACCTCCCGTTCGGCCGGGGGCGGCGCGGCCAAAGCGGGCGCCGCCGCGACGAGCGCGAGCAAGGGGAGTGCGAGCCATTTCATGTCATCCTCTTGGCGTGGGGGCGCTGAACCCAGCCTGACCGGCGGGCTTGCCTCCTTCTGGGCGGGCGCTAAGCATCTTCCGCTCCGGGGAGAGGAGGCGGGATGCGGCACATCGCGGTGATCGGGTCGGGACCCGCGGGCTATTACAGCGCCGAGGCGCTCCAGAAGCTCTATGGCGAGGAGGTCCGGATCGACATGATCGACCGGATGCCGGTCCCCTACGGCCTGATCCGCTTCGGGGTCGCGCCCGACCACCAGTCGATCAAGGCGGTGTCGCGGCGCTACGAGAAGGTCGCGCTCTCCGGCAATGTCCGCTTCTGCGGCAATTTGCTGGTCGGCCGCGACGTCACCGTGCCGGAATTGCTCGGCCTCTACGACGCCGTCATCCTCGCCACCGGCGCGCCCGACGACCAGCCGCTCGCGATTCCCGGCGGCGACCTGCCCGGCGTGATCGGCTCGGCCGCCTTCGTCGGCTGGTATAACGGCCATCCCGAATTCGCCGGCCTCGCGCCCCCGCTCGACGTCGAAGCGGCGGCGGTGATCGGCAACGGCAATGTCGCGCTCGACGTCGCCCGCATCCTTTCCAAGACGCCGGCCGAGTTCGTCGGCTCGGACATCGTCGCCCACGCCTTCGGCGCGCTCGGCAACAGCTCCATTCGCACGATCCATGTGCTCGGCCGGCGCGGCCCGCACCAGATCGCGATGACGCCCAAGGAGCTGGGCGAGCGCGGCCATCTCGAGGCCGCGGTGCCCCGGGTCGACCTCGAGGATTTCCCGCCTTTGCTCGACGACGCCTTGCTCGAGCCCGGCCAGCGCAAGTCGGTCACCTACTTGCGCGAGTTCGCCGCATTGGAGCCGGGCAAGGCCAAGACCATCCTTTTCGATTTCTTCGCCAAGCCGGTCGGGATCGAGGGCGCGGGCAAGGTCGAGCGGCTGATCGTCGAGAGGACCAGGCTCGACGACAAGGGCGCCGCGGTCGGCACCGGCGAGACCTATGAGATCGACTGCGGCATGATCGTCACCTGCATCGGCTACAAGACGCCGCCGATCGAAGGCGTGCCCTATGAGCAGGATCGCGGCCGCTTCGCCAATGCCGAAGGGGTGATCGGCGGCGGCCTCTACGCGGTCGGCTGGGCTAGGCGCGGCCCCTCCGGCACGATCGGCACCAACCGCCCCGACGGCTATGAGGTCGCCGAGAAGATCGCCGCCGATCTCGCCTCGGCGGCGGGGCGCAAGGCGGGCCGCGACGGGCTCGACAAGCTGCTGGCCAAGCGCGGCGTCGACGTCGTCACCTTTCAGGATTGGCAGCGCATCGAAGCCGCGGAAGCGGCGCGGGCGCGCGAAGGGTCGCCGCGCGAGAAGTTCGTGGCGATCGAAGAGATGCTGGGCGCGCGCCGGAGCTGAGACCTGTCTCGCGCGGCGGCGGCCGACCTGAATTGCGCCTTGCCTCGGTCTCGCCGATCCTGGATATTGCCCAAGGGCATCGGGGGCGGCGCCGTGGATTCGGGACACATCTTTCTCAGCTATAGTACGACCGACCGTCTATTTGCGGAGGACTTGCTGGGGCGCCTCGAAGCCAGGGGCGTCAAGGTGTGGATCGCGCCGCGCGACGTCCGCCCAGGCCACGATTATTCGGAAGAGCTGCAGGACGCGATCGAGAGCAGCGCGGCGGTGGTGGCCCTGATCTCCGACGACGCCAACCGCTCGCGCCACGTGCGGGCCGAGATCGAGATCGCCTTCAGCCGCGGCAAGCCGCTCTTCCCGGTCCGTTTCGAGGACATCGTGCCGGCGCGGGGCCTGGCCCTGTTCCTCGGCCTTGGCCATTGGACCGATCTGTTCGGCCCCCACGAAGCCGCCAATCTCGACCGGCTGGCGGCGGAGCTTTCGCATCGTCCGACGGGGACCAGCCTGCCGCCAGCCCCGCCCCGGCCGCCGTCGCCCGCGCCGCGGCCGA
>JBKJZJ010000019.1:0-24378 GCA_046715355.1 Allosphingosinicella sp.
CGCGCGCCCCAGCCGGCGGCGGGGTTGAGCGCGACCCTGACCCTCGGCGTGCCGGCGATCGGGCGGACGATGCGGATGAAGGCGACCGGTCGGTACATCCGCCCGGACCGCTCGAAGCGCGGGCAGAAATCGAAGACCTCCGCGACGGCGCCGTCGCCGTCGGTCAGGCGGGTGGCGAGGATCGGCGTGTTCTTAAGGTAATGCGGCTCGGCCGAGACCTGGTTCTCGACGCTGATCCGCCATTCTCCGCGCGGCAGCGCGCTCTCGCCCTTCGGATCGAGCAGCGAGCAGAACATGGGATCGCCGTCGACGCGCGGCTGGCACGCCCAGACCAGGCCCGCCGCGCCGTCGGCGAGCGCGCTGACCTGGCAATTGCCGATCGGCCAGAGGTCGAGCCCGGTCATGCCGCCGCGTCCAGCCAGCGCGCCGCCTCGGACACCGAACCGAGCCGGTAGAGGGCGGCGCTGTCCCGCTCAGGCCCGACCAATATGCCCGCGCCGCCAAGGCCCGCGGCCGCCGCGAAGCCATGCTCGTCGGTGAGATCGTCGCCCATGAACAAAGGACGCGCGCCGGCGAAGTCCGGTTCCGTCATGAACGCTTTCAGCGCATCGCCCTTGGTGGCGCCGGTCGGGCGCAGCTCGACCACCATCGCGCCGCGCTGCACCGCGAAGCCGCGCTCCTTGGCCAGCGCCGCCATGAACGCGTCGGCGTGCGCGCCCTCCCGCGGCGCCAGCCGGTAATGTAGCGCGATCCCGGCGGGCTTCTCCTCGACGAGCAGGCCGGGCGCGGTGGCGGCGAAGGCCTCGACCCGGACGCGGACGTCGTCCAGACCGATCGGGACGCTCAACGGCAGCCGCGTGCCGTCGGCGAGCCGCAGCTCGAGCCCGTGCGAGCCCGAAAAGGCGGTGCCGTGCAGCGGCAGATGCCGCTCGAGGTCGGCGAGCGAACGCCCGCTGACGATGGCCAGCCGCCCGTCGAGGCGGCGGCGCAGCCGCTCGAGCATCGGCGCCAGGCCCGCCGGCACCTTTATCGTGTCGGGCCTGTCGGCGAGCTCGACCAACGTCCCGTCGAAATCGAGGAACAGGGCGCCGTTCTCGAGCAGATCGGACGGCGGTGGCAGCAGGCTGGCCATGAACCCCCGTGGCAAGCGGCGCGGCAAAGCTCAAGCGGGCGTTGAAAAATAGCGCTCGCCAGTCCCTTTTCGGGCAATCTCCATCCGGGATTCCGCCAAAACGGCTGTTTCACCTGCGCAACCATGCTGTATATCCCTTCCCGATGCGCAGGCGCCCTCGACGACGGCCAACGCCGACATCGCCTGCCAGGGGAACTGAATCATGGAAAAGGACACTGGGGCGCTGACTCGCCGCAAGATGATGCTGATCACGGGCGGCGCCATCGCCGGTGCCGGCGCGCTGATCGCCGCGCCGTTCCGCGAGGAGATCGCCGCCACCGCCCGCCAAGTGCTGACGAGCACGCCTCTGGGGCGCGGCTTGGTCTCGCTCGCCAACGCCGGTTACGAGGAATGGTCGGCGCAGGTCGGCTCGGTTTTCACGCTCGGCGACGGCACCCGCCTGACCCTGGCCGGGGTGCGGGCGTTCCCATCCGCGGGAATACGGCCCCGCGTCGGCCGTGACCGGGCGTTCGTGGCCTTCTTCGATGCGGGGAGCGGCCGGAACGTCGCTCCCGACCTCATCCAAACGGCGAACCATGCCGAATATGGTCCGCTGCCGCTCTTCCTGTCGGCGGCGGGGAATTCGAATACGCCCGGCCGCATGCTCGCCGTGTTCAACTAGCGGCCGCTGATGCCGCCGCCGGTCGAGGCCGCCGCCCCCTTCGGCATCGCCTATCGCGAGATGACCGACGACGACATGCCGTTCGTCGCCGCGCTCTACGCGACCACCCGCGCCCGCGAGCTCGACGCGAGCGGCTGGCCCGAGGCAATGAAGGCGGCCTTCTGCGACCAGCAGCACCGCGTCCAGCACGCCCAGTACCGGGCGACCTACCAAGATGCGGAATGGCTGATCGTCGAACGCGGCGGCGCCCCGGTCGGCCGCCTCTACATCGGTCGCGACGCGGACGCGCTGCTGCTGATCGATATCTCCCTGGTCCCCGAGCAGCGCGGCGCCGGGCTCGGCGGCGCGATCGTGAGCGACGTCGTCGCCATGGGCCGGGCGGCGGGGAGGCCGGTGACGCTCCATGTCGAGCGCTTCAATCCGGCGCTGAGGCTCTACGAGCGGCTCGGTTTCCGGGTCGAGGAAGACTCTTCCCTCTACCTGCGCATGGCCTTGCGGCCTGACGGCAATCCGAGTCATCCCGGCGAAGGCCGGGACCCATGAACACGGTTGGTTGAGGACTGCGGAGACGCCTTCGCCTGGCTCTCCTCCCGCGGAGTTCATGGGTCCCGGCTTTCGCCGGGATGACTCGGCGGGGGGCGATTGGCGTCGAGCCGAGGCTAGTAGAACACCGCCTCGTAGCGCATCCCCTGCTCGCGGGGGCCGAGCGGGACGATGAAGATGGCATATTGATCGGAGCCGATCAGGAACGGGAAGACGCCCTGACCGAGCTGCGGATTGAGCGGGCCGATGAATTCTAGCCGGAAAGAGCCGCCCTCCCGCTTCGAGCCCGGCAGCTCCTGCAACGCATCGAGGCGCAGCGGCACAACCTGGCCGGCGACGTGGATGTTGAACATCTTGCCGATCCGGCCGGAGAAATCGGCCAGCGTCATCTCACGCGAAAGGTCCATCAGCGAATCGTCTCCCCCGGGTCGACGCCCCAGATCCGGTCGACCTTGATATAGCCGGCGCGGCCGCCGACATCGAAATTGCACCAGCCGCCGCCGCAGCGCGACACCCGGCCGACCACATTGGGCTCGGCGCGGAAGCGGGTCGGGCTTGCCTCGTCGGGCGCCTCGTGCATCGGCGCCAGCCCCTCGCCGCGGACGATCGCGGTGCGCTGGTCGGAGAGCAGGCTGACCAGCATCCAGCCGGTGGTGCCGTCCGGATCCTGAATCTGGCGCCAGTCGCCATGGACGCGGAGCACCCGGATCGGCAGGTCGCGGCGGACGTAGAGCCAGATGCCGGGATAGGTCTGGCCGGGACCGCGGCGCATCATCGCCCGGCCGGACGCGATCGAGGCCATATAGGGGGTGTCGCGCGGCGGCTGCGCGAGAGCGGGCGGGAAGGAAAACAAGAGCGCGCAGGCGATGAGGGCGGCGGCTATTCGACCCGGCATTGCATTCCCCTTCGGCGCCTTCTTAAGCCGCTTGGCGCCGCTTCTTCAAGCCGGTGGGAAGGGGACAGTTGCGGGGAGTCGGGGACAGTTACTAGTAACTGTCCCCATTCGGAGGCGCGCTCAGTCGCCGCTCTGGATGCGCTCGACGAGCTGCTTCACGGTCGGCACGAAGCCGTTCGAATAGAAGGGATCCTTGCGGAAGCGGAAGGCGGAATGACCGGCGAACATGAGGTTCTCCTCGGTCGAACCGCCATGGGCGATGTCCTGCAGCGTCTTCTGGATGCAGAAGCTCCTGGGATCGGCCAGCCGCCCGGTGGTGTTCTTCTCGTTGTCCGCCCAGGACGAGAAGCCGCATTGCGAGAGGCAGCCCATGCAATCCGACTGGTCCTTGCGGATCATGTGCTTTTCCTCCGGCGTGACGAAGACCAGCGTTTCGTCGGGAGTCTTGAGCGCGTCGGTATAGCCTTGCGCGTACCAGGTCCGGGCGTGGAGCAGGTCGCCCTTGGTCACCCAATAATTCTTCTTGCCCATCACGCCGACGTCGAGCGGAAAGGCGTGGTCGCCGAGCGGCTCCTTGGTGAACGCGATCTGGCGGTGAGAGCGCGCCTCGAGGTTCCTCAGGAACGGGTTGCGCACCGCCGACGAATAGAAGCCGGTCGGCGAGAAGCGGTGGAGCAGGATGTCGCCTTCCTCCAGCGTCATCAGCCGCGCCTTCCATTCCTCCGGGATCGGGCTTTCCTTGGTGAGCAGGGGCCTGGTGCCGAACTGGAAGGCGATCTGCCCGAGCTCGTCATTGTCGATCCAATCGTCCCATTCCTTCAAATTCCAGACGCCGCCCGCCATGACGATCGGAACGCTGTCCGAAATGCCGCCGGTGCGCATCGTCTCCCTGAGCGCCTTGACGCGGGGATAGGGATCCTGCGGGGCGAGCGGATCCTCGGCGTTGGAGAGGCCGTTATGGCCGCCGGCCAGCCAGGGATCCTCATAGACCACCGCCGACAGCCATTCCGCGGCCTTGTGATAGGCGCGCTTCCACAAGGCGCTGAACGCGCGCGCCGAGCTGATGATCGGGAGGTAGCCGACCTTGTGCGAGGCGGCGATCTCGGAGAGCTTGTAGGGCATGCCGGCGCCGCAGGTGACGCCCGCGACCAGCCCCTTGGTCTTTTCGAGCACGCCCTGGAGCACGCGCTGCGCGCCCCCCATCTCCCAGAGCACGTTGATGTTGATCGCGCCGCGGCCCGAGGCGATGTCATAGGCGCGCTGGACCTGCGCGACGGCGCCGTCGATCGCGTAGCGGATCAGCTCCTCGTGCCGCTCGCGCCGGGTCAGCGCATGATAGATTTGCGGAATGATACGGCCTTCGGGATCGTAGCTGTCGGCGTTCACCGCCGAGACGGTGCCGATGCCCCCGGCCGCCGCCCAGGCGCCCGAGCTGAAGCCGTTGGTGGCCGAGACTCCCTTGCCGCCCTCGATCAAAGGCAGCACCTCGCGGCCCGCATAAAGGATCGGCTTGATACCCTTGAACATCATTCCTCCACGCCGGCACGCTCCGGGAGCGTAACATAAGTCAGGAAACTAAACGAATGGAGCGTTGAACGCTTCGGGGCGGCCAATGGCTTCACCATAGAGGCGCCCATAACGCGCGATCATCGCCTTTTCATCAAATTCCGCCGCGGCCCTTTCGCGATTGGCCAGCCCGATCGCCCTGCGCAGGTCCGGACGGTCCGATAGCCCATCGAGCGCGGCCGCGAAAGCCGCCTCGTCGGTTGCCTCGACGATCAGCGGCTTGTTGTCGTCGGCGACGATGAAGTGGATGTCGCCGACCTGGGTCGCGACCGCCGGCAGGCCCGCCGCCATCGCCTCGACCAGCGACAAGGGGAATTGCTCGGAGTCGGAGGACAGGGCGAAGATGTCGAAATGGCCGATCCATCGTGGGGGGCCGCTCAGAAATCCCGGCATGAGCAGCCGCGACGCGACGCCCCGCGCCCGCGCTTCCGCGGCGATCCCCTCGCTCTCGGGCCCCTCGCCGACGATGACGAGTCGCGCCGGCCGGTGGCGCATCCGTGAGAAGGCCCTGACCAGGCGAGGCAGGTTCTTGACGGGGCGCAGCCCGGCGACGGTGCCGATCACCACCTCGTCGCCCTCGCGCTCGAAGCCGGGAATGGCGCCGGGCTCGGGCGGCCGCGCGAAATCGGCGATCGCGACGCCGTTCGGGATGCGCACCGGATTGCGGCCCCAGGATGCGCGCGCGATCTTCTCCAGCCGCTCGGAGGGCACGACCAGAGCATGAGCCGCGCCCAGCCCCAGTCGGCGGTAGCGGTCGCGGCGCGGGTTCGTCCGCTCCGCCTCGTCCTCGTTGAACCCGTCCTCATGATGAATCAGCGGCGGGAGTTTGAGGGTCTTGCCGAACAGGCGCCGCGCCATGACCGCGTCGAACGCCCCCCAATTATAGGTCAGCACCAGATCGAAGCTCTTCATGTAGCGCGCCAGCCGCCACAGCCGCCGGGGCGTCGGCGGGCCGGTGAGCGGCGGCGCGTCGGCCGGGAAATCCGCCGCGATCCCGCGCCCGATCGCCTCGCGCGCGCTAAGTCTCTCCGGCATCGCGCTCAGGATGCTGTGCCGCGCGGCATCGCCGAAGGCGTTCATCAGCCGCACCGAGCGCGCCTCCTTGCCGCCGAGCGAGAAGGTCGAATGGCAATGGAGGATATTGAGCGCCATGCGGCCTTTATGGCGCTATCTCTTCTTCGCAGCCACCCGCTTGAGCAGCTGGTCGATCGCCTTAACCGCCTCCGGCTCGTCGAGCGTCGGCGCGTGGCCCACGCCGGGCACGGTGACGCTCTCCATCGAAGGGACCTCGGCCTTCATCTTCGCCACCGTCGCGGCGCTCAGCAGGTCCGATATCTCGCCATGGACGAGGAGCGTGGGGATGCCGGCGAGCGCGCGGAAGGCGGGCCACAGGTCGAAGCCGGCCTCGCCGGCGGGCAGCTTGAACGGCTCGGCGATGCGCATGTCATAATCGAACACGACGCGGCCGGTCGGGGTCAGCTTGGCGAGGCGCTTGGCGTAGACTAGCCACTGGTCGAGCTCCCAGTCGGGATAGCGGTCGCGCTGGGCCTCGGCGATGTAGCGGGCGGCGTGCAGCCAGGTCGGCCAGTTTTGCGAGCGCCCGACATAGGAGCGGATATGTTCGAGCCCGCGCGGCTCCATTTCGGGACCGATGTCGTTCAACAGGGCGCCGGCGATCCGCTCCTTGCCGGCCGCCGCCAGCAGCATGGTGATGAGGCCGCCCAATGAGGTGCCGAACAGGACGAAGCGCTCCAGCTTCAGCGCGAAGATCAGCGCCTGCACATCCTCCAAATAGGTCAGCGGCACATAGGTCATCGGGTTCTTGGCATAAGCGCTTTCGCCCCGCCCGCGCAGCTCGACGCAGATCAATCGCCACTCGCCCGCCAGCCGCGCCGCGACGCCTTCGAAGTCGCGCGCGTTGCGGGTCAGGCCGGGGATGCAGAGGATCGGCGGCCGGCTCGCATCGCCGGCATAATCCCGGTAGTGGAGCCTCAGGCCATCGCTCGACCACCAATAGCCATCGGACCAATCCGCCATGAAGCGCCCCTTCGAACCTCGCCTCCCTATCGACTGATGGAGGCCGCCACGCAACCCGCCCATGTGGCGCGCCGGCCGGACCGGCGGTAGGTTTGGCGGACTTTCGGGGAGAAATTGCGTGATGCTGATCCTGACCGGCCTTGCCGCCCTGGCGCAGGCGGTTGCAACCCCGGACCCGCCGACGGCGCCCGGGGTTCCGGCCCTATGCCAAGCGCTGGACCGCAGCCGGAATCTGAGCCCCGAACAGCTCCACAATCTCGCCACCTGCCTCATTCGCGGCCACGGCCTGGTCCAGGATTTGCCGCGCGCGCGGAGCCTCTACGAACGGGCGGCCGACCGCGGCTACATGCAGTCGCGTTGCGCCCTCGGCAATATGATGATCGCCGGGCAGGGCGGCGCGCGCGACGTCGCAGCCGGGCTGTCGCGGTGCCGGAGTGCCGCCGAGGCGGGCGACGCCAACGCGCAGACCGATCTCGGCGGCTATTTGCTTACGGGCGAGGTGATGCCGAAGGATGCGGTCGAGGCGCGGCGCTGGCTGACCAGCGCCGCCCGCCAGCGTCAGGCCAACGCCGCCATGCTTCTCGGCCAAATCTACTGGAACGGCGACGGCGTCGCGAAGGACGAGCGGGAGGCGGCGCGCTGGTGGCTGGTGGCGCATGAGGGCGGGCGCGCCGATGCCGCCTCGCTGCTGGCGCGCGAGACATTGGGGCGGATGATGCGGGGCGTGACGAGGTCCGAGGACATTGACCCTGCCCTGCTCGCGGAGGCACTGCGCTGGCTGGACATCGCCGCCGAAAACGACCCGGTCGAGGACCTGCGGCGGGAGGCGCGGGCGACCGCCGCGTCGCTTCGCCAGCTCCTGTCCGCGCCCAACCAGTGAGCGCCGAAATCTCCTATCGTCCGGATCCGGCGATTCTCGAACTGGGTGGGGAATTCTACGATCCCGTCCGTCCCGCCGATTTCCCGCAGGCGATCCTCAGATTTCGTAACGACCGCCAGGCGGCCGGGGTGGGGCTGGATGGTTTGAGCGAGGAAGACTGGATCCGCCATTTCGCCCGCTTCCAGCCGCTGCCGGACAATCTGACGGAGCCGCTGGCGCTGCGTTATCACGGCCACCAGTTCCGCGTGTACAATCCGGACATAGGCGACGGCCGCGGCTTCCTGTTCGCGCAGATGCGGGACGCCGAGGATCGCCTGCTCGATCTCGGCACCAAGGGCTCGGGGCAGACGCCCTATAGCCGCTTCGGCGACGGCCGGCTGACGCTGAAGGGCGGCGTGCGCGAGCTCCTCGCCACCGAGATGCTCGAGGCACTGGGCGTCGAAACCTCCAAGACCTTCT
This sequence comes from Allosphingosinicella sp., assembly GCA_046715355.1. Classification (GTDB taxonomy): domain Bacteria; phylum Pseudomonadota; class Alphaproteobacteria; order Sphingomonadales; family Sphingomonadaceae; genus Allosphingosinicella. Next base: position 8,174 of record JBKJZJ010000019.1, read on the forward strand.
CGCTGATCGAGACCGGCGAGGCGCTCGAGCGCAACGACGAGCCCTCCCCGACCCGCGCCGCGGTCCTCGTCCGGCTCCAGCACAGCCACATCCGCATCGGCACCTTCCAGCGCCTCGCCACGCTTGGGCAAGCCGACAATATCCGCAGGCTCACCGCTTATTGCCTCAGGCATTATTACGCGGACGAGAGCGGCGATCCCGCCGCCTTGCTCGGCCATGTCGCCGCCCAGGCCGCGAAGCTCGCCGCTTCCTACATCGCCGCCGGCTTCGTCCACGGCGTGCTCAATTCGGACAATATCGCGATCACCGCGCAGAGCTTCGACTACGGGCCGTGGCGCTTCACGCCCTTCTGGGACGGCCATTTCACCGCCGCTTATTTCGATCATGCCGGACTTTATTCCTTCGGCCGCCAGCCCGAGGCGATCCACTGGGACCTGGTCCAGCTCGCGCTCTCGCTGAGGACGATCGCCGAGGCCGACGCGCTGACGCCCCGGCTCGAGACCTTCCCGTATCTGTTCCGGCAGGCCCTGCGCGACGCGCTCTTCGCCCGACTGGGGATTCGCGCGGGCGTGCTTGAAGAGGACATGAGGCTGGTCGCCGCGATCGAGGAAGCGCTGGCCCAGAAAACGGCGGGCATCGACCGCTTCTTCTTCGACTGGCGCGGCGGGACCTCCCCCAGGCCGGGCCGCTCCCGCGCTCGTTCCCTTATAAGGGAGGCCCCTTATAAGGGAACAGAATTTGATGCGCTTCGCGCGATGTTTCGGGGCCGCGAGCCGATCCCCGGCGCGCTCGATCACCCCTATTGGTCCGATCCCGGCCCCTGCTCCATGCATATCGACGAGGTCGAGGCGATCTGGGCGGCGATCGACGGGGCGGACGATTGGGCGCCGCTCCACGCCAAGCTCGCGGCGGTGCGGCGGATGGGCGAGGCGCTCGCCGACGCAAATGCTTGAAAAATCCGCCCGCGCGGGCATGTAGGGCGCGCATGGCCGCCACCCTCACCTCCGAAGAACCCGCCACCGGCGCGACCCTTTGGACGGGCGCGGCGGGCGACGTCGAGGCCGAGGTCGCCGCGGCGCGCGCCGCATGGGCGCCCTGGGCCGCGCGCTCCTTCGCCTACCGCGTCGAGACGCTGCGCCGCTTCGCCAACGTGGTGCGCGGCAAGGCGGAGCCCTTCGCCGACCTGATCGCGCGCGAGACCGGCAAGCCGCTGTGGGAAGCGCGCACCGAGGTCGAGGCGGTGGTGGGCAAGGTCGACATCTCGGTCGCAGCCTATGCCGACCGCACCGCCCAGCGCCGGCTCGAGGGCGCGATGGGCGCGCGCGTCGCCGTCCGCCACAAGCCGCACGGCGTGCTCGGCGTGCTCGGCCCCTATAATTTCCCGGCGCATTTGCCCAACGGCCACATCGTGCCCGCCTTGCTCGCCGGCAATGCGATCGTCTTCAAGCCGAGCGAGAAGACGCCGGCGGTCGGCGAATATCTGGTCTCGCTCTATCACGAGGCGGGCGTGCCCGAGGGCGCGGTCACCTGCGTGCAGGGCGGGCCCGAGACCGGCAAGGCGCTCGCCGCCCATCCGGGCCTCGACGGCCTGCTGTTCACCGGCTCGGCCCGCGCTGGCCTCGCCCTCCACCGCCTCTATGCCGAAACCCCGCACAAGATCCTCGCGCTCGAAATGGGCGGCAACAATCCGCTGGCGATCTGGAACGCGCGCGACGTCCATGCCGCGGCCGCGATCGCGGTCCAGTCCGCTTTTATGAGCGCCGGCCAGCGCTGCACCGCGGCGCGGCGGCTGATCGTCGAGGACGGCGCGCACGAGGAGCTGATCGAGACGATCGGCAAGCTCGTCGACCGGCTGATCGTCGATCATCCCCATGCCGCGCCCGCTCCGTTCATGGGCCCGGTGATCGACAATGCGGCCGCCGACCATCTCCAGGACGCCTTTCTCGATCTGCTCGGCAAGGGCGCCCGCGCCATCCGCCGGCTCGACCGCAAGTCCGACGAGCGGCCTTTCCTCACCCCCGCGATGATCGACGTCACCGAGGTCGAGCGGCGGCCCGACGAGGAGATGTTCGGGCCCGTCCTGCAGGTCGTCCGGGTCAAGGATTTCGACGCCGCCATCGCCGAAGCCAACGCCACCCGCTACGGCCTCGCCGCGAGCCTGGTCGGCGGCAGCCCCGAGCTTTACGACCGCTTCTGGGCCAATGTCCGCGCCGGCGTGGTCAACTGGAACAAGCCGACCAACGGCGCCCCCTCGAACGCGCCGTTCGGCGGCATCGGCCTGAGCGGCAACCACCGCCCGAGCGCCTATTACGCCGCCGATTATTGCGCCTATCCGGTGACCAGCTCGGAGGCGGAAAGCCCCCGCGCGACGATCGGCGTCGGGCTGGCGGATCCCTATGCGGCCTCAGCGGAGAATCTTGAGGGTTGAACAGCGTAAGAGCGAACAGGTCTGCAGTATACCGCTCTCCTTGCTTTCTTTCGGCATGCGTCCGATGCATACTCCCCAAATATTCTCTAATAGATGGAGGGGAAAATGACTTCGGCCAATCCTTGTGCAGTTTACAATTTCTACAACTGCTGTGACTGCGATAGCTCGCCGGCCGCCGATGGCGGCACCTCGCCATCGCTCTTCGTCTGGCAGTCCGGGAACTTACTCGATCCTCACAGCACAGCGCCGACGGGATCGCAGGAGCCTTTGACGCCCACCTTTTACCACGGCAATTCGCCCAATCCGGGCCTGAAGGCCTATCTCGGCCTCGCACCGCTGCACCGGAAGGCGCAATTGAAGGAGATTTCCCTACTTCGCTTCGCCGACGAGGTCTCGGGTGCCGCGTTTACGGCGCCGATCAGCTTCGATCTGGTCATACTGGACTATAGCGGCGCGGTGGTCCGGAAGATCTCGACGGTCACGCTGGACTATCGGATCGTGCCGGTGGGTAAATGGACGGCGATCACGCTGTCGACGGCAGCCGGCGAGCTGGACGTGGCGCCCGGCGAAGTGGTGGCCGGCCAGCTGACCTTCGGCGCGGCGCTGCCGAAGGGCGGCTCGTACTCCGCGGTCTACCAGTTGAGCGGGACGGCCGCCTTCATCCCCTAATTGAGTCCGGACCCTAGTCCACCAGCCGCCGCGTCGCGTAGGTATATTCCAGCGCCAGCCTTCTCGCGGTCTCCTGCAAGTTAGCCGCGGCGGCGTGGCCGCCTTCGATATTCTCGTAATAATAATAAGGCGCGCCGATCGCGTGCAGCCGCGCCGCGGCCTTGCGGCCGTGCGCCGGATGGACGCGGTCGTCGGCGGTCGAGGTGAGGATGAAGGGCGTCGGATAGGTCCGCCCGGCGGTCAGCTTCTGATAGGGCGAATAGCCCTGCAGCCACGCCCGCTGCTCGGGGATGCGCGGATCGCCATATTCGCCGATCCACGACGCGCCCGCGCCGATCAGATGGTAGCGCAGCATGTCGAACAGGGGCACCTGGATGATCGCCGCGTTGAACAATTCCGGCCGCTGGGTGATCGCGGTGCCGACGAGGAGTCCGCCCTGGCTGCCGCCGACCGCGCCCAGGCGGCGCGGGGAGGTGATCCGCCGCCGGATCAGGTCCTCGGCGACCGCGATATAATCGTCCCAGGTCCTTTGCTTGTTGGCGAGCTGGGCGGTCTGGTGCCATTCGGGCCCGAATTCGCCGCCGCCGCGCAGGTTCGCGACGACATAGGCATTGCCCTGCTCGAGCCACAGCCGCCCCATCGTGCCGCTATAATTGGGCACCTGGCTGACCTGGAAACCGCCATAAGCGTAGAGCAGGGTCGGCGTGGAGCCGTCGCGGCGCAGCTCGCGCGGGCGGATCAGGAAATAGGGGATGCGGGTGCCGTCGCGCGAGGTCGCCTCCAATTGCTCGACGACGTGGCGCGACGCGTCGAAGCGCGGCGGCGTGGTCTTCAGCACCGCGAGCGCGCCGCTGGCGCCGTCATAATGGTAAAGCGTCGAGGGCGTCAGATAGTCGGTGACGCTGAACATCGCCTGCTCGTCCAAATCGGACGCGGCGGCGAGGCCGATCGTCGCGTTGCGCGGCAAGGCGATCTCGGTCGTCCGCCAGCTCCCGCCCGCATAGTCCATCGCGAAAGCGCGGCCGCGGACATTGTCGAGGATCGTGACCAGCAATTTGCCGCGCGTGGTGGCGATGTTGCTCAACGTCTGGCGGGGACCGGGCGCCCAGACCAGGCTCGGCCGCGCCGCGATGGGATCCGCCTTCCATTCGGCAAGGTCGTAGGAGACGATCGAATCGGTGGCGAAGCGCAGCCTCGGCCCCGCGTCCCAGGCCTCGTCGAGCGTCACGAGCAGGCGGCCGTCGACGATGCCGGCGGGCGAGGCGCGCCGCGGGATCGGCAGCACGACATTGCCGCCGGGGCGGAGCAGGACGAACTGGCGATGGAAGGTGTCGAGGCTGCGATAGGCCAGGCTGCCGTGCGCGCGGCCGGCGCTGTCGCGCAGCACGAGGGGAGAGACACCGACGTCCACGGCCGTGCCGCGAAACACCTCCTCGGCCTGGTCGAGCGACTGGCCGCGGCGCAGGCGCTTGACCACGAAGGCATAGCCCGAGCTGGTCATCGTGCCGGGGCCCCAGTCGCGCGAGACCAGGACGGTATCCGCGTCCTCCCAGGTCACGTCCTGCTTGCCGTCGGGGAGCGAGAAGCCGCCGGTGACGAAGCGGCGCTCGCGCAGGTCATATTCGCGCACCACATTGGCGTCGCGGCCGCCGTCGGAGAGGCGGACCAGGCAATAGCGCTCCTCGGGCGGCAGGCAGCTCATGCCCTGATAGACCCAGGACTTGCCCTCTGCCGCCGCCAGCGCATCCACGTCGAGCACCGTCTCCCACGCCGGAGCCTGGGTGCGGTAGCTGGCGAGCGTCGTGCGCCGGATAATGCCGCGGACGTGGCTTGCGTCCTGCCAGAAATTGTAGAGCCCGTCGGGACGGAAGGAGACGGCGGGAATGCGGTCGCGCGCCTGCAATATGGCGAGCGCGCGGTCGTAATATTGCTGGTAGCGGCGGTCGCCCTGCAACTCGCCGAGCGTGCGCGCATTCTCGGCCCGCGCCCAGGTGAGCGCCCGCTCGCCCTGGATCTCCTCCATCCAGGTGAAGGGATCGTCGGCCGGCGCCTCTGCCGTCGCCGCCGGGGCATTCTGAGCCATTCCAATCCCCGCCACGCCCGTCACCGCCAGCAGTCCCGCAACAAATAGCGCACGCGCACCCATGTTCCCCTCCGTCTGATTTCGCGCCGGACGCTAGGGGGCGAGACAGGGAAAAGAAATGGTCGCGATTGCTTTTTTTGAGTCAGCGGAAAATGGGGACAGTTACTTTTTTCGGCAGGCGCGTGGCGGGCGTCGCACCAGCGGTCCGAAAAAAGTAACTGTCCCCCTCCAGCGGTCTCCAATTACCCCCGGGGCTCCGCCATCCGGCTCTGGTCGGCGCGGTCGGTGAAGCGGGTGAAGCGCGCCTCGAAATGCAGGTCCAGCGTGCCGGTCGAGCCATGGCGCTGCTTGCTGATGATCAGTTCGGCCAGGCCGTGCTTCTTGGCCATGTCCTCCTGCCATTTCTGGAAGGCGGCGACGTCCTTGGGATCGTCGCCCTCGGTGGTCTCGGTCGGCTTCTGGAAGGAGAGATAATAATCCTCGCGATAGATGAACATGACGATGTCGGCGTCCTGCTCGATCGAGCCCGATTCGCGAAGGTCCGCGAGCTGCGGCCGCTTGTTCTCGCGCTGCTCGACCGCGCGGCTCAGCTGCGAGAGCGCCAGCACCGGCACGTTAAGCTCCTTGGCGAGCGTCTTCAGCCCCCGCGAAATCTCCGAAATCTCCTGCACCCGATTGTCGTTGGCCGAGCGCCCCGCCCCTTGCAGCAATTGCAGATAGTCGACGATGATCAGCCCGATCCCCTTCTGCCGTTTCAGCCGGCGCGCGCGGGTGCGGATCGCGGCGATGGTGAGCCCGGGCGTGTCGTCGATATAGAACGGCAGGTTCTGGAAGGTCGCCGAGGCGCGGGCGAGGTTGCGGAACTCTTCCTGCGTGATCTTGCCCATGCGCAGCACTTCGGAGCTGATCCGCGACTGCTCCGCGAGCATGCGCGTGGCGAGCTGGTCGGCCGACATTTCGAGGCTGAAGAAGGCGACCGCGGCGCCCGCCGATTTCTCGGGCTCGATCCCGTCCTCGATGTCGGAAAGGTAGCGCGAGGCGGCCGCGAAGCCGATATTGGTGGCGAGCGAGGATTTGCCCATGCCCGGCCGCCCGGCGAGGATGACGAGGTCGCTGTGGTGGAGGCCGCCGGTCTTGGCGTTGAGCGATTCGAGCCCGGTGGTGATCCCGGAAAGGCCGCCGCCCGCGTTGAGCGCCTTCTCGGCCATCTTCACCGCCAAGGTCGCCGCCTGCGCGAAGCTCTTCACCGAGCTTTCCCCGCCGCCTTCCTCGGCGACCCGGTAGAGCGCCGTCTCCGCCTCCTCGATCTGCGCCTTGGGCTCGACCTCGTCCGAGGTGTCGAGCGCGCGCTCGACCATCTCGCGCCCCACCCCGACCAGCGCGCGAAGCAGCGCCAGATCGTAGACCTGCTCGGCGAAGTCGCGCGCGCCGATGATCGCCGCGCCGCTCCCGGTCAGCTGGGCCAGGTAAGCCGGCCCGCCCAGCTCCTTCATCTCCTCGTCCGCCTCGAACAAAGGCCGCAAGGTCACCGGCGAGGCGATCATGTTCTTGTCGAGCAGACGCAATATCTGCTCGTAAATCCGCCCGTGCAGCGGTTCGAAGAAATGCTCCGGCCGCAATTTGAGCTGGATATCCTCCGCCAGCCGATTGTCGATCATCAGCGCGCCGAGCAACGCCGCCTCGGCCTCCACGTTCTGTGGCAGGGATTGGGCGGTGGAGCCGGATTCGACGACGGAAAGACTGGGTTGAAGCATGGTTCACATCCTCTGAACCCTTCGGCCGGCCGGCTCAAGCCAACAACCCTGTGTAACTGGTGTGGATAGTTATTCCGTCATCGCGAGGAGCGTAGCGACGCGGCGATCCAGCCAGCCGATCCGCCGCACTGGATTGCTTCGCTCCGCTCGCAATGACGAGGTAGCGCGAAAATGCTGCACCCGCTAACAGGCGCCATGGCCGACCCCCGGATCATCGACATCCAGCTCGACGAGCGCTCGATCCTCAGGCGCAACGCCGATATCGAGCAGGAGCGGCGGATCGCCATTTTCGACCTGATCGAAAAGAACAGCTTCGCGGTCGCCGGCCATGACGGGCCTTATCGCGTACGCCTGCGCGTCGAGGAGGGCCGGCTCGCCATCGAGTTGCTCGGCACGGACGGCGCCGCCGTCGACACGATCCGCATGGGCCTCGCCCGCTTCCGCCGCCCGGTCCGCGACTATTTCCAGATCTGCGATTCCTATTTCCGCGCGGTCAGGAGCGACGGCGCCAAGGGAATCGAGGCGATCGACATGGCGCGCCGCGCCCTCCACAACGAGGCGGCCGAACTGCTGCAGGAATGCCTCGAGGGCAAGGTCGAGATGGATTTCGACACGGCGCGCCGCCTCTTCACCCTGATCTGCGTCCTCCACATCAAGCAATCGACGAGCGCGGTTGACTCGCATGGGGGCGGCCACGCATCCAGAGCGGGATGAAAAGACTCCTCCCCGCCCTCGCGCTCCTCCTCGCCGCCGGCTGCGCGACGAGCGGGCGCGTCTACCAGCCGGTCGCCGACACCCGCTATGCGGCGCTCGGCCACGATCCCTTCTGGATGCTGACCATCGGCGACGACCGCATCGTCTTCCGGATCAGCCGGCGCGACGGCGACCTGCACTGGCCGCGGACGCTGCCGCGCACCCAGAATGGCGCGCGCATCTGGGAGACCGGAGAAGGCGCCCGGCGGATGACCGTCGAGGCGCGTCGCGGTCCCTGCGCGGGCCAGGGGAGGCGGCCTTACGAGGACGATGTCGTGGTGCGCTTCGCCGACGGCGCTGAATATCGCGGCTGCGGCGGGCGGATGCTCGGGCGGCGGGAACGGCGCTAGATGGCCATCCTCTCCGACCGCTGGATTCGCGAGCAGGCGCTCGGCTCGGGCATGATCGAGCCCTTCGTCGAATCGCAGCGCCGCGACGGCTGCATCAGCTACGGCCTTTCCTCCTACGGCTATGACGCGCGCGTCGCCGACGAGTTCAAGATCTTCACCAATGTCGACAGCGCCGTCGTCGACCCCAAGCATTTCGACGCCAACAGCTTCGTCGACCGCAAGACCGACGTGTGCGTCATCCCGCCCAACAGCTTCGTTCTCGCCCGCACGGTCGAATATTTCCGCGTGCCGCGCGACGTGCTCGTCATCTGCCTGGGCAAATCGACCTATGCGCGCTGCGGCATCATCGTCAACGTGACCCCATTGGAGCCCGGCTGGGAGGGCCATGTCACGCTCGAATTCTCCAACACGACGCCGCTGCCGGCCAAAGTCTACGCCAATGAGGGCGCCTGCCAGTTCCTGTTCCTCCAGGGCAACGAGCCCTGCGAGGTCAGCTATGCCGACCGGGCCGGCAAATATATGGGCCAGAAGGGCGTTACTTTGCCGAAATTGTAGATTCGTGGTGCGGAAGAGGCGAGCCCGGCGGTGGTGGGTCGGGAGCGCGACCCGGACCTTCAGGTCTACTTGCCGCTTCCCGGCGTTCATCATAAGCTCTGCCGCTCAACGACTCATCGAAACCTGACGCGCTGTCCAGGATCGACATTCCGGGTCTGGAGCGCCAGGTCCCGCAAGAGCCCGAGCGGAGTAGAGCAATGGCGGTAAAGCTCGGAGCATCTGTAATCGACGCGCTGCTGCTTGGCGTTGGGGGTCGCCGGCGGGAGCTCCAGGCCTTCCCCGTGCTCGGCGACGTCTGGCTCCGCTTCGCGGAGGATCCGGTCCTCATGCGCGACGGCGCCGAATATCCCAAGGGCCATGATCTGCTCATCAACCCGACATGGGAAAGGCCGACCGGCGAGGTCGCCAAGCTGATCGCCACCAGCCCTCCCTCCGAGGAGACGGTCTATCACAGCGACCGCGGCGTCGCCTATCTCCAGGACATCGTCGTCGCCACTCTCACGCTCGACGAGCTGACGACGGTCGCCCTCCCCGCCACCCAATGGTGGGACAAGATCATGGACGCGTGGGAGGCGGAGCTTCACGACGGCATCGACGAGGAGGGCGAGGGTTATCCGACCAACCAGGATCTGAGAGAGTGGATCGGCCTCGAGCTCAGCGCGGCGATGCGCGACGAGATGACTGCCGGACGGCTGACCGCCGGCAGGATCGACACACGTTACGCGAAGCTGAAAACCGAGGACCGCCAGACGGCCAAGCTCGGCCTCCTCCTCGGCGTGCTGCGCGCGGCCCAGGCGGCGGAGCCGGCGGCGGGAGACGCCCAACCGCCGGCGACTCTGTGTGCGGCGAGAAAGCGTCTCGGCAGGCTCGCGATCGTGATCGCCGGCGCCGCCGCGTTGCGGCACATCATCACCACGCACCGCGCCCTCGTGAAGATCAACGAGAAAGAGGTCGCGGAGCAACCGTGGAACGGCCTCATCTTCCAGGTCAGCCTCAACCGCGACTCTGCGCCGGCGCTCGCGGAGTCCGTCGGCGCTATCAAGGCCGACGCGGCGCGCGCGCTCTTCTCGATCAGCTGCAAGGGCGTCGGCTGGGCGGTGCTCGACAGCGGCATCGACCAGACCCACCGCGCCTTCTGGGACTATGAAAAGATCTGGAAAGCCGAGGAAAAGGCCGAGCGGACGAAAGCGGCGCCGCCGGTTTATGACGAGAATGAGAATCCCTGGCCGCATCGCATCAAGGCGACCTACGATTTCCGCCGGATCCGCACGATCATGAGCGTCAGCCAGGTCGACCGTGCCGAACTGGTCAAGGAGATCGTCGAAAGCACCGGCGAGACGGAGGAGTTCGTAACCGCCCGGCTCATGGAGCTCGAGGCGGCCCGCCAGGAGGGCAAGCGCGTGAACTGGGCGCCCGTTTGCCGCCTGATCCAGCAGGCGAAACCCGAGCGGCCGCCGCACCCGCACGGCACCCATGTCGCCGGGATCATCGGAGCCCACTGGCTCGACTTCGATAACGACAAGAAGCCGGAGCGGACTGATCCCGTGAAGATGGACGGCGTCTGCCCCGATATCGCCCTCTACGACTTCCGGGTCCTGGGATCGACCCTCGGCGACAGCGAGTTCGCCGTGATCGCCGCGCTCCAGTTCATCCGCTTCCTCAACGATCAGAGCGGCTATTCGATGATCCACGGCGCCAATCTCAGCTTGGCGATCCCGCACAATGTCCGCAATTATGCCTGCGGGCGCACACCGGTCTGCGTCGAGGCGGAAGCGGTGGCGGCGAACGGCGTGGTCGTCGTGGCGGCGGCCGGCAATCGCGGCTTCCAGCAATATCGGCTCGCCGACAACAGCCTGTTCGAAAGCTATGCGGCTTCGAGCATCACCGATCCGGGCAATGCCGAAGGCGTGATCACCGTCGGCGCCACCCATCGGGCCTGGCCGCATACGTACGGCGTCAGCTTCTTCTCGAGCCGCGGGCCGACCGGCGACGGCCGCATGAAGCCCGATCTGCTGGCGCCGGGCGAGAAGATTACGAGCTGCGTCCCCGGCAGCAATGGCGGGCGCTCAGACCAGATGGACGGCACCAGCATGGCGGCGCCGCACGTCAGCGGCGCCGCCGCGCTGCTGATGGCTCGGCACGAGGAGCTCAAGGGCCAGCCGGCGCGGATCAAGCAGATCCTCTGCGAGACCGCCACCGATCTCAATCGGGAGCGAAGCTTCCAGGGCCACGGCATGGTCGACGTGCTGCGCGCCATCCAATCGATCTGAAGGCAAAGCGATCAGAAGGAGCATGGAGATGCGTTTCGAATTCCTGCCGGCATTCAAGGGCGATTGCTTCCTGATCCATGGCGGAACCGCCAACGAGCCGGCCCTGATCCTGGTCGACGGCGGCCCGGGCGGCACCTATGAGGACCACCTCCGGCCGCGGCTGATGGAGTTGCGCGAGGAGCGCGAGCTCGAGGACAAGCCCCTCATCATCGACCTCATCATGGTCAGTCATGTCGACGACGACCATATCAACGGCATTATCGCCCTGTTCCGGGAGATGCGCGATCGCGCCATTGCCGGCGATCCGCCTCTCTTCAAGGTGCGGGGACTGTGGCACAACAGCTTCGACGAGATCATCGGCAACGACACCATCACCGCCGAGGCGGCGCAGCACGGGGCCGCGTCCTTCGCGCCGCTGATCGAGGAGGCCGATGAGCCTGAGGCATTCGATGCCGGGCTGATCCTCCAAAGCGTCGCGCAGGGGCATGAGCTGCGCTCGCTCGCCCTTTCCAGGGAACTCAATATCCTGCTCAACGACGGATTCGACGACCTGATCCGGACCTCTCACGGCGAAGTCACGACGCGCGAGCTTGGCGGCATCAAGCTGACCATCGTCGGGCCCCGCCCCACCGAGCTGGCGGAGCTGCAGAAGACGCATGACGAGTGGCTTAAGGACCAGCAGGAAAAGGGCAAGCCGATCACCCCGACCTCTATGCTCCAGTCGCTCACCGACGAATCGGTCGCGAATCTCTCCAGCATCGTCGTCCTGGCGGAGCGCGATGGCCGCACCGCGTTGCTCACCGGCGACGCGCGCAGCGACTTCGTGGTCAAGGGGCTGGAGGAGATCGGGCTCATGGCCACGGACGGCGGCCTCGAGGTCGATCTCGTCAAGATGCCGCATCACGGCAGCGACCGGAACGTCGACGAGGACTTCCTGAAGCGGGTGACCGCGCCGCAATATCTGTTCACCGGCAATGGCGAGCACGGCAATCCGGAGCGGGAAACCTTCAGGATGCTGGCGGCGGCCCGCCCCACCGCCGACATGGAGCTCTTCCTCACCTATTCGGTCGCGGAGATCGACGTCGAGCGCAAGAAGCTGCACGAGCACGACCGCAAGAAAGAGGAGAAGAAACAGGCGAAGAACCAAGCCGAAGGCAAACCATCCAAACCGCCCCGGTCGCCATGGTCGGATGCCGACCACGGGCTTGCCCCCTTGTTCGCTTCCTTTCCCGCCAACATCCGCGCCGTGGAGCCTGCCGGGCCGATCGTCGAGCTCTGAGCGATAGGCGACGGTTCAGCGCCGCCTGCCGCTTTGGTGGCGGATATTGGCGGGGCGGCCGCGGCGGCCCGGCCGATCGCCGCGGGCCGATGGAAAAGACTGGCCGCCGCGCTGCGCCTCGGGCAGCTCGAACCTGAGGCCGCCCGAGACCGGATTGGCCTCGGCGAGGCGCAGCGTCAGGCGCTGGCCGGGCGCGTAGCGCGTGCCGCTCTCATCCCCGATCAGGCTCTGGCTCGCCTCGTCGTAGCGGAAATACTCCCGGCCGAGCGTCGCCGCCGGCACCAGCCCGTCGCCGCCCAGTTCCTCGACCGTGGCGAAGAAGCCGAACGGCTGCACCCCGGTGATCCGGCAGGGCAGCAGCTCGCCGGCCTTCTCCGCCAGGAAGGCGGCGACATAGCGGTCCATCGTCTCGCGCTCGGCGATCATCGCACGTCGCTCGAGGTTGGAGATGAGCTCGCCGGTCACCTCCATCGCCGCCGCTTCCTCGTCGGTCAGCCCGCCCTCGCCCAGCGGGTACGCCCGCACCAAGGCACGGTGGACGATGAGATCGGCATAGCGGCGGATCGGGCTGGTGAAATGGGCGTAGGAGCCCAGAGCCAGCCCGAAATGGCCCTGGTTCCGCGGGCCGTAATAGGCCTGGGTCTGGCTGCGCAGGATCTGCTCCATCACCTGCGGCCGGAACTCCGCCTCGCCCACCCGCTCGATGATCCGGTTGAAGGTGGCCGGCTTGACCACCTGGCCGAGCGCGAATTCCACGCCGAACGTCTTCAGATAATCCCTGAGCGCGACCAGTTTCTCGCGGCCCGGCGGCTCGTGGACGCGGTACATGACCGGCGCCGTTTTTGCCTCCAGCGCCTTCGCCGCGGCGACATTGGCCGCGATCATATAATCCTCGATCAATTTGTGCGCGTCGAGCCGCTCGCGCGGCGCCACCGAGAGGATCCGCCCCTTCTCGTCGAGCATCACGCGGCGCTCGGGCAGGTCGAGCTCCAGCGGCCCGCGCTTCTCCCGCGCGGCGTAGAGCGCGCGCCAGCACGCCCAGAGCGGGCGGAGCTGATCGAGGATCGTCCCCTCTATTTCGGGCATCGAGCAGGGCGGGGAGGCGACCTCCACCGGCGCTTCTCCGTCGATCAGCGCCTGCGCGTCCTCATAGGCGATATTGGCGGCGATCCGGACGCGGGCGCGGGTGAAGCGCCAGCTCTGAAGCCGGCCGTCCTTGGCGACCTTGAGGTGGCAGACCAGGGCCGCCCGGTCCTCGCCTTCCTTCAGCGAGCAGATTTCCGCCGACAGGGTCTCGGGCAGCATCGGCACCACCCGGTCCGGGAAATAGACGCTGTTGCCGCGCCGCCGCGCCTCCTTGTCGAGCGCCGAGCCCGGCCGCACGTAATAGGAAACGTCGGCAATGGCGACGATCGCCTTCCAGCCGCCCTCGTTCCTCGGGTCGTCGTCGCGCGCCGCCCACACCGCATCGTCATGGTCGCGCGCATCGGCGGGATCGATCGCGAGGATCGGGATGTGGGTGAGGTCCTCTCTCTCCCCCAAATCCCGCTTCGCCACCCGCTCCGCCTCTTCGATCACCCCTTCGGGAAATTCATGCGGAATGCCGAGCTTGTGGATCGCGATCAGGCTGAAGCTCCGGGGCGCGAAGGGATCGCCCAGCACCCTCTCGACCCGCGCCGTCAGCCGCGGCGGCCGGCCGGTCTTCTCGGCGAGGACGAGGTCGCCGGCCTGGGCCTCGCCGAGATCGGAGATGGGCAGCTCGCGCCTCTCCTTCTTCTCGACCGGCCGCAGCCAGTGGGAGGTGCCTTCCCGGTGGACGACGCCGAGCACCAATTCGCTGCCGCTCAGCAATTTCTTCATCGGATGGGCGATCCAGCCGTCTTTGCCCTCCTCGGTCCGCGCCAGCACGCGATCGCCGACGCCGAGCGCGGACCCCCTGCCCTTGCGCTCCATCACCCGCAGCCTCGGCGCCTCGCCTTCCGCCTCCCAGCGCTCGGGCACCGCATGGACGCGGCCGCTGTCGTCGACGTCGATGACGCGCAGCACCGTCACCTTCGGCACCCCGCCCAGCTTGTGGAACGCCCGCCCGGGCGCGGAATCGATCAGGCCCTCATCGGCCATGTCCTTGAGCAGGGTCTTAAGCTGGATCTTCTCGTTGCCCTTGAGGCCGAACGCCCGGGCGATCTCGCGCTTCCCGGCCGGCGTATCGGACGACTGGATGAAGTCGAGAATCTGCTCTCGGCTGGGAAGGCCGGGCTGGACGGGTCTTCTGGCCATCAAATCCTGCTACGGTGTCGGAGGCGGAGGCGGAGGCGGCGTGTAGGGCCCGAACGCGCCGCCCGGCACGGCGGACGCGACCGGACTCTCCGACCCGTCCGCCGCCACCGAGGAGACGCCGAACACCCAATCGTCGATGCGGATGCCGGGAAGCAGGGCCTGGCACGGGAGGCCGCCCCTGTCGGGCACCCGGGGCGCGCAGGCCTCGGCCCCCGGGAGCCTGCGTTCATGCTCCCAATTGGCCGCATCGGTCCGGCGCCAGCGGAGGGTATATGCAGCCGCTCCGTCGACGGGTCGCCAGCTCAATGTCGTCTCGGTCGAAACCGCTCCCTCCACCTCCGGCGCCGGCGGCATCGGCGCCCTTGCCAGCGCGGCGAGCGCCGCCACGTTGAGCTGGGTCACCCGGCGCAGATAGCGGAAATCCATATGGTCGATCGTGTCGCCATAGACGGTGCCGTTCTCGGTCCTGAGGTCCTGGTGCTGCCTATTGTAATTCTCGATCGCGACCGAGAAGCGCACCGCCGGGAAGCCGGCGTTGAGGAATTCGGTATGATCCCCGCCCCGGCCGAACCGGTCGTTGCGCCAGATCTGGCGGACGTCGAGGCCGATCCTGAGATTGTCGGCGAGCGTGTCGAGGAAGCGCGACAGGTTGCGCCCCGGCGCATCATTCTCCCCGCCGAGGCTGCGCTGGCGCGCGGCGAGGCTCTCGCGGCCCTGCCAGCGCGGCCCTTCGGAAAAGATGCGGACATGAGCGTCGTCGCACACTCCGTCCGACCCGCAGCTATTGCCGACGATATCGTTGTTGAGATTGGCCTCCACCAGCCAGCCCTGCGCCCGTGCATAATCGGCGAGGATCTTGCCGCCGTGCAGCCCCTGCTCCTCGCCCGAAAGCACGCCGTAGACGATCGTGCCCGCGAAGCGGTGGCGCGACAGCACCCGCGCCGCCTCGATCACCGCCGCCGTCCCGGAGCCGTCGTCATTGGCGCCGGGCGCGTCGGCGGTCGCGTTCATCGGATCGGTGACGCGGCTGTCGATATGGCCGGTGATGACGATGACGCGGTCGGGGTCGGAGGTGCCGCGCTGGATGGCGACGACATTCTCGACCAGGGTCGGGTTGGGGATGCGCCGGCCCGTCACAATGTCCCCCGTGCGCACGATCTGGAGGCAGCCGCCGCAGCCGCGCGAGATGCTCTCGAACTCGGCCTGCGTCCAGTTGAGCGCGGCGCCGATCCCGCGCGTGGGATGGTCGCGCGCCGACAGCGTATGCCTGGTGCCGAAGCCGACCAGCCGCTCCACCGTCGCGCGCAGCCGCGCCTCCGAGACCTGGTCCGCGATCGCGCGCAAGGGCGCGGGCGCAGGCGGCGTCTGCTGGGCGGACGCGGCGGCGGCGAGCAGGAGCAGCATCTTCATGGCGAGCACCGATACTCGCTTCGCTCCCGATTGGAAGCGCCTGATGTCGGTACGGCCCAAGCCCAGGCCCAGGCCCACGCCCAGGCCCAGCTACAGGCCCAGGCCCACACACACGCCCACGCCCAGGCCCAGGCCCAGCCACAGGCCCAGGCCCACACACACGCCCACGGCCACGCCCACGCCCAGCCCCAGCTACAGGCCCAGGCCCACGCACACGCCCAGGCCCAGCTACAGGCCCACGCCCAGGCCCACGCCCACGCCCACGCCCAGGCCCACGCCCACGCGCCCGCCCACGCCCACGCGCCCGCCCGCGCCCACGCTCAAATAAAAAACCGCGCAGCTCCTAAGAGCCACGCCGGTCCCCCTGCCGGTTTCTC
>JBKJZJ010000020.1:0-11151 GCA_046715355.1 Allosphingosinicella sp.
TTCGCGCGCGGATCGAAATTCTTGTAGACGCGGTGGCCGAAGCCCATCAGCCGGAACGGATCGTCCTTGTCCTTGGCGCGGGCGATATATTCGGGGATCCGCTCGGGCCGGCCGATCTCGCGCAGCATGTTCAACGCGGCCTCGTTGGCGCCGCCATGGGCTGGGCCCCACAGGCAGGCGATGCCGGCGGCGATGCAGGCGAAGGGGTTGGCGCCCGACGAACCCGCCAGCCGCACCGTCGAGGTCGAGGCGTTCTGCTCATGGTCGGCATGGAGGATGAAGATCCGCCGCATCGCATTTTCGACGATCGGGTTGACTTCATAGGGCTCGGCCGGGACACCGAAGGTCATGCGCAGGAAATTGCCGGTGTAGGTCAGGCTGTTCTGCGGATAGACCATCGGCTGGCCGATCGAGTATTTATAGGCCATGGCCGCGATCGTCGGCATCTTGGCGATCAGCCGGTGCGAGGCGATCATCCGCTGCTTGGGATCGGTGATGTCGGTCGAATCGTGGTAGAAGGCGCTGAGCGCGCCGACCACGCCGCACATGATCGCCATCGGATGGGCGTCGCGCCGGAAGCCGCGGTAGAAGGTGGCGAGCTGCTCGTGCAGCATGGTGTGGCGGCTGATCGTACGGGTGAAGCCGGCGAGCTCGTCCTTGTTGGGCAGGTCGCCGTTCAGCAGCAGATAGCAAACCTCCATGAAGCTCGAATTCTCGGCCAGCTGGTCGATCGGATAACCGCGGTGGAGGAGGATGCCGGCGTCGCCGTCGATATAGGTGATCTCGGAGCGGCAGGACGCGGTCGAGGTGAAGCCGGGATCGTAGGTGAAGGCGCCGGTTTCGGCGTAGAGCTTCCTGATGTCGATCACGTCGGGCCCGACCGAGCCCGACAGGGTGTCGTAATCGTGGCTCCCGCCGCCGATCGAGAGAGTGGCCTTCCCCGCCATCGTCAGTCCTTCCCGTTTTCAGCGTCGGCGATCCTGGCCAGGCTCTCCTCCCGCCCCAGCAGCGCCAGCACATCGAAAATCCCCGGCGAGGTCGCCCGGCCGGTCAGCGCCGCCCGCAAGGGCTGCGCCACCTGGCCCAGCTTGACGCCGGACATTTCAGCCACCTCCCGCACCGCCTGCTCCGTCGCCTCGGCCGTCCAGTCGCGCAATGCAGCCAGCGACAGGCGGACGCGGCCGAGCAGGTCCCTTGCGTCTCCGGCTAACAGGGAAGCCGCTTTCTCGTCCATGTCAAGCGGCACCGATTTGGCGAGGAACGAAGCGCCCTCGCCAAGTTCGTTCAAGTCCTTCGCCCGCGGCGTCAGCACCGGCATGGCGCGCGCAAGCAGATCGGTATCGGCGCCTTCGATCTTCGGCGCGATCAGGGCGGCCAGCCGCGCCGGATCTGCCTCGCGCAGATAATGGCCGTTGAGATTTTCGAGCTTCTTGAGGTCGAAGCGCGACGGCGACTTGCCGACCGCGTCGATGTCGAACCATAAAACCGCCTGTTCGCGCGAGATGATCTCGTCGTCGCCATGGCCCCAGCCCAGCCGCAGCAGATAGTTGAACAAGGCCTCGGGCAATATGCCGAGCTCGTCGCGGTAAGTCTCCACGCCGAGCGCGCCGTGGCGCTTGGAAAGCTTCGCCCCGTCGGACCCGTGGATCAGCGGCACGTGGCCGTAGACCGGCTCCGGCCAGCCCATTGCCCTGATGATGGCGAGCTGGCGAAAGGCGTTGTTGAGATGGTCGTCGCCGCGGATCACATGAGTGACGCCCATGTCGTGATCGTCGACCACCACCGCCAGCATATAGGTCGGGCTGCCGTCCGAGCGGAGCAGCACGAAATCGTCCAGCTCCTCGTTCTGGACGGTGACTCGGCCCTGGACCAGATCGTCGATCGCCGTCTCGCCCTCCCGCGGCGCCTTCAGGCGGACGACAGAGGGCGCGTCGGGGCCGTCCTCCCGCTCGCGCCAGGGGCTGCGCGTGCGGAAGGGCCGGCGCTCGGCCTTCGCCGCCTCGCGCCCGGCGGCAAGTTCCTCCTGGCTCATCCAGCAGCGATAGGCGTGGCCGCTCGCCAGCATTTGCCGGGCCACCTCGGCGTGGCGGGCCGCATATTCGGACTGGAAATGAGTCGCGCCGTCCCAGTCGAGGCCGAGCCATGTCATCCCGTCGAGGATCGCGTCGATCGCCGCCTGGGTGGAGCGCGCCTTGTCGGTATCCTCGATCCTGAGCGCGAATTTGCCGCCATGATGGCGCGCATAGAGCCAGTTGAACAAGGCGGTGCGGGCGCCGCCGATATGCAGGAAGCCGGTCGGGGAGGGGGCGAACCGGGTGACGACCTCACTTGCGCTCACGATGGGAATCTCCAAACATGGGGCGCATGGCGGCCGGTCACGCGAGCGCCCCTAGCATAGGCGAAGTTATGCAAGGAAGAGGCCCGCACCAAAGGAGTCATCCCGACGAAAGTCGGGACCCATGAACGCGGGCGCCGTCGACCTTGCCTCGGACTCGGGTGTTCATGGATCCCGGATCAAGTCCGGGATGACTCAGATGAAGCGAGTACCCCAGCGCCTCTCCGCCCATCTCGAACGCCTGTTCGAGGCGGAGCGCGCGCAGCTGCCCTTGTGGCTGCCGGTCGGGCTGATGCTCGGCATCGCCGCCTGGTTCGCCCTTCCCGACGCCCCGCAATGGATCGCCTTCCTGCTGCTCGCCGCCGGCCTGGGCCTGGGCCTGCTGGCGCTCGCGCCGGGAACGCGCTGGGGCAGGGCGCTCGCCTTGTTCGGTCTCGCGGCAGCCCTGGGCTGCGGCCTCACCTGGTGGAAGGCGGAGCAGGCGGCGGCCCCACGCATCGAGCGGCAGGGCCTGCTCCAGGGAGACGCGGTGATCGAGAGCGTCCAGACGCTGGCCGCCAAAGAGGCCGTCCGCCTGGTCGTCCGCCCGCTCGGGGACGGCCGGCCGGTGCGGCTGCGGGTCAACGTCGCCGACGACAAGATCGTGCCGGGCCTGACGCCGGGCGCGACCGTCCGCCTGCGCGCCTGGATGATGCCGCCGGCGCCGATGGCCGTGCCCGGCGGCTATGATTTCGCCCGCACCGCCTGGTTCCAGCAGATCGGCGGCAGCGGACGCGTTCTCGACATAGAGGTGGTCGCGCCGGCCTCGAGCCAGAGCGTCGCCGCCACCATCGCCGGCTGGCGCCAACGGCTCTCAGGCCATATCCGCGACCGGCTCGGCGGGGGCGGCGAGGCCGGGATCGCCGCCGCGCTCGCCACCGGCGACCAGTTCGGCATCCCGGAGGCCGACGCCGAGGCGATGCGCCGCTCGGGCCTCGCCCATCTGCTCTCGGTGAGCGGGCTGCACCTCACCGCCGTGGTCGGCGCGGTGATGCTGCTGACGCTGAAATTGCTGGCCTTGAGCCCCGCGCTCGCCTTGCGCTTCCGCCTGATCCTGATCGCCGCCGCCGCCGGCGCGCTCGCGGGCGTCGCCTATACCTTGCTGACCGGCGCCGAGGTGCCGACCGTGCGCTCCTGCATCGCCGCCTTGCTGGTCCTGGCCGGGATCGCGCTGGGCCGGGAGGCGCTGACCCTTCGCCTGGTCGCGGTCGGCGCGCTGGTCGTGCTGCTGCTCTGGCCCGAGAGCCTGCCCGGCGCGAGCTTCCAGATGAGCTTCGCGGCGATCACCGCGATCATCGCCCTGCATGAGAATCCGCGCGTCCAGGCCTGGGTGTCGCGGCGCGACGAGGGCTGGCCGACGCGCGTCGGCCGCCTGCTCTTCGCCCTCATCCTCACCGGCCTCGTCGTCGAGCTCGCCCTGATGCCGATCGCGCTCTTCCATTTCCACAAGGCCGGCCTCTACGGCGCGCTCGCCAACGTCGTCGCCATTCCGCTCACCACCTTCATCATCATGCCGCTCGAGGCGCTTGCCTTGCTGTTCGATCTGGTCGGCCTCGGCGCGCCGTTCTGGTGGCTGACCGGCCAGGCCTTGTCCCTCCTGCTCGGGCTCGCGCACACCGCGGCGGCCGCGCCCGGCGCCGTCGCTCTGCTGCCGGCCATGGCGCCCGCCGCCTTCGCCCTGATGGTCGCGGGCGGCCTGTGGATCTGCCTGTGGCGGACGAAATGGCGGCGCTGGGGCGTGATCCCGGTCGCGATCGGCGCGCTCTGGGCGCTGGCCACGCCGATGCCCGACCTCATCATCACCGGCGACGGCCGCCACCTCGCCCTGCGCACGGAGGACGGCGGGCTCGCCTTGCTGCGCTCGCGCGCCGGCGACTATGTCCGCGACACGCTCGCCGAAGCGGGCGGCGCCGAACCCGATTTCCTCGACCTCGAATCGCTCCCCAACGCCGCCTGCAGCCCCGATCTGTGCGCCGCCGACATCGTCCGCGGCGGCCGGCGCTGGCGGCTGCTCGTCACCCGCACGCCCCATATCGTCGCCTGGGCCGAGATGGTCCGCGCCTGCGCCGAGGCCGACATAATCGTCGCCGACCGCCGCCTGCCGCGCGGCTGCACGCCCCGCTGGCTGCGCGCCGACCGCGCCTTCCTGCGCCGCACCGGCGGCCTCTCGATCACGCTCGGCAACAGCCCGCGCGTCGCCACCGTTGCCGAGCGGGTGGGCCGCCACCCCTGGGCCGGCGGGCGCTGAGGCTTGCGGCCTCGGCCTTTTCCGGGGATCAGGCGGCGGCATGGAGAATTTCGTCAGGATCGCCGGCGGGCTCGACGTCGCACCGGCTTTGGCCGAGCTGGCGCGCCTTGCGGATCATTGCTGGGTCGAGCACAATCCCGACGGGGCGGGTTTCGTCCAGCTGCTGGCCGGCGAGGGCGAGCGGCAATATAGCAAGACGCTCCCCGAGACCTGGCGGCTGATCGATCATCTGCTCGCGATCCTCGCCGCCGAGCATGGCGATCGCGGCCGCATCGTCCACGCGCGGGTCGGGCGGATGCCGCCGGGCTGGGGACTGCAACCGCATTTCGACGGCGTCGACGGCATCATCCGCCGCCGCTACCAGCTCACGCTCGTCTCGGAGCCGGGCGTCGTGCTGACCGTGGGCGGCGAGGCCAAGTTCCCCCGGGCGGGCGACGCCTGGCGGATTGACGCGTCGCGCGTGCATTCGATCCACAACGGCAGCAGCGCCGACCGCATCGCGATCCTGTTCGATACCGGGCCTTAGGCGCTCAGTCCGCCTTCACGCAGGCGATTTCGTTGCCGCTGGGATCGAGGAACTGGAATCGCCGCCCGCCGGGGAAGGCGAAGATCGGGCGGACGATCATGCCGCCGGCCAGGGTCACCGCGTCGAGCGCCGCCTCCAGGTCCGCGACCTCGATCACCGGCAGCGGCGCCCGCGTCGCCTCGGAGGCATCGCCCTGCAGGCCGATATCGGTGTCGCCGGTCAGCGTCGCCGCATAGGTCGGCCCGAATTCGGTCATCGCCCAGCCGAACGCGCGCTCGTAAAAGGCCTTGGCGGTGGCCACGTCCCGCACCGGCAGCTCGACATAGTTCATTCGCGCCATCGCAGCTTCCCTCTCATCGATCGGCCACCGGCGCCGGCTCGGAAATGAGCCCGATTTCCCGGAAACCCGCTCTTTGCAGCTCGAAAATGACGCCGCCCACGCAGCGATAGGGGGTCCGCGGATCGCCTCGAATATGCGCTTTGCGACCTCTCCATCGCCGGGCAAACGCCAGAAAGTCCCGCTCCGCGATTGGTCGCCCATCGACGTGGATCGAGCAGCGCCCGCCGGGCTCACCTGTCCAGCCCGTCTGCACCTGCATGGCCCGCCCCGATGCGCAGCTCGAGACCAGCACCGCGCCGAAAAGGACGGCGAGCGGTGCCGTTGCCGCGCGGCGCCCCATCAATAGCGCCGTAGCAGCCCCGCCAGACGCCCTTGTATCTGCACCTGCTCGGGCCGGTAGCGCTGCGGGTCGTAGCGGCGGTTGGCGGGGTCGAGGCGGATCATCTTGCCTTCGCGGCGGAAGGTCTTGAGCGTCGCCTCCTCGTCGTTGATCAGGGCGACCACGATCTCGCCGTCGCGCGCCGTCTCCTGGCGGCGGATCAGCGCATAATCGCCGTCCAATATGCCTTCCTCGACCATCGAATCGCCGGCCACTTCGAGCGCATAATGCTCGCCGGGGCCGAGCAAGGCGGCGGGGACGGGCAGCATGTCGGTGCCCTGCAGCGCCTCGATCGGGGTGCCGGCGGCGATCCGGCCGTGCAGCGGGATGTCGATCACGTCGTCGTTCGCGGCCCGGGGCGGCGTCAGCGGCGCGCCGGCGCCGGCCGCCGCAGGCTTCCTCGCCTCGGGCATTTTAAGCACCTCGAGCGCGCGCGCGCGATTGGGCAACCGGCGGATGAAGCCGCGCTCGACCAGCGCCGAGATCAGCCGGTGGACGCCGCTCTTCGACTTGAGATCGAGCGCCTCCTTCATCTCCTCGAACGAGGGTGAAATGCCGGTCTCCGACAGCCTGGCGTCGATATAGAGGAGCAGCTCATGTTGCTTGCGAGTCAGCATGTGAAGGTCTCCCGCTGGAACGTTTCCGGAACGTGTAAGGAACGTTAGGGAAGGTGTCAAGCGGGGGCGGCAACGGCGCCCGACTCGGCCATGGCGATCGCGACGAAAGTGGAGAGCAGGGCATGGCCGTGCGCGCTGGCGACGCTCTCGGGATGGAATTGCACGCCATGGATGGGCAGGCTTGCGTGGCGGACGCCCTGGATGGTGCCGTCCCGGGCCCGCGCATTGACGATCAGCGCGTCGGGCAGGCCCGCCGGAGCGACGCACAGGCTGTGATAGCGGGTGGCCTGGAAGGGGGAAGGGAGGCCGGCGAAGACCCCGCTGCCGTCATGGTCGATGGCCGAGACCTTGCCGTGCATCGGCGCCGGCGCGCGCGTCACCCGGCCGCCGAAATGCTGGCCGATCGCCTGGTGGCCCAGACAGATTCCGAGCAGGGGCCGGCGCGCTTCCGCGCCGGCCGCGACCAGCCCCAGCGAGATGCCCGCTTCGTCGGGCGTCCCCGGCCCCGGCGAGATCAGCACCGCTTCGGCGCCGCTCGCCAGCGCATCGGCCGGCGTCAGCGCGTCGTTGCGCGCGACCTCGACCTCGGCGCCGATCTCGCGCAAGTAGCGGACCAAATTCCAGGTGAAGCTGTCATAATTGTCGACGACGAGGATCATCGCCGCGGCGGGCCCTATTGCGGCGGCGGCAGATTGCCCGCCAGCCGGGCGCGTTCGGCGGCGATCGCCGCCTCGTTGCGCTGGACGTTGGCGCGCAGCCGCATGGCCCGCAAGAACTGCAGCTGGAGCTCGGTGCCCGCCGTTTCCTGGAGCTGCTGCTGGGTCGGAGCGAGCGCCTGCGGCGCCGAGGCGAGGTCGCCGCGCACGCTCTCCTGGGCGGCGATCACGTACCAACCGCCATTGTTGGGCACCGCGAGGACCTCGGCGGTGCCCGGCCGCAGCCGGAACAGCGCGAGAATGGGAGGCGGCACCTGCCGGTTGTTGCCGACGATGTCGTTGCGGCGCAGGGCGATCTGCTCGGGCGCCGGCAGCCCGCGCTGCGCTTCGGCGAAGGCGCGCGCGGGGGGCACGCCGGCATTGATCCGCGCCACGATCGCGTTGGCGAGCTGGCGCGCGCGGGCCAGGGCCTGCTGGCGGACCAGCGACCTGCGCACGCGGTCGCGAATCTCGGTGAGCGGCGGCACCGCCGCCGGCTCGGCCCGGTCGATGGCGATCAGCGCGTAGCGCGCATTTTCCTGAATCGGCGCGACGCTGGGTTCGGGATTCTCGGCATCGGCCTCGAACATGGCGGCGAGCAGCGGCCTCAAGTCGGCCGGCACCGCCCAGGCCCGGCCGTCGGCCAGCCTGGCGCCGGCGGTGATCGGCGGCGTGGTGACGATGGTCAGGCGGGCGGCGCGCGCGACCTCCTCGAAACTGCCGCCTTCCCTGATCTGGTCCTCGATCTGGGTGGCGAGCGCGAGCACGGCGGCGCCGCGCTTGCGCCGCTCGATCTCGCGGACGATGTCGGCGCGGACCGCTTCAAGCGGCCGCCCGGCGCTCGGCGTGACGCTCTCCACCCGGATCACATGGACGCCGAGAGGCGAACGGACCGGGCCAGTGACGCTGCCCCGCGCGGCGCGGAAGACCTGGGCGGCGACATCGGCGCTGGTAAGGCCTGCGAACTGCGCCTGGCTCCGGTTAGCGAAGGTGACGTCGCCGGGCGCGTAGCCCGCCTGCCGGGCGGCGTCGAGAAAGGCGGTGCCGCCGCGCACCCGCTGCGCGAAGGCCTGCGCGGTCGCCTGGGCATTGGCGCCGGTGAAGGTGACCGACTGGAGCGTGCGGGCCTCGCGCTGCTGGTAGCGCGGCGTGTTGCGGTAGACGGCGGCAATCTCCGCCTCGGTCGGCGCGGCGGCCGTGACCTGCTCGGATCCGATCACCGCATATTTGATCACGCGCCGCTCGGGCACGGTGAAAACCGTGCGATGGGCGGCATAATGGCGGGCGATCTCGGCGTCGCTGGGGTTGATGCCGGCTTCGACCGCGCCGACCGGCACCACCCCGATCGCCCCGCGCCGCCGCTCGAGCCGGGCGGTGGCGTAAGCGCGGGCGACGCCCTGGGGCACGCGCATGCCGGCCCCGACCGGATCGAGCAATTGCTGGCGCATGAGATCGCGCGCGATATCCTCGCGCAGCACCCGCTCGTTGACTCCGCTCGACTGGATGAACTGCTGGAACAGATTGGGGTCGAATTCGCCGCGCGCATTGTGGAATTCGCGCCGGTTGACGAGGAAGCGGTCGACCATCTGCTGGCTGGCGACCAGCCCGCGCGCCTCGCCATAGCTGCGCATCGCCGCGAAGTTGATCAGCGCCGACAGCGATCCGTCATAGCCGCCCTGGCGCAGAAATTCGGCCATGTCCGCGTTCGGCAGCCGCTGGCTCAGCGCCTGGAAGTTCTTGCTGACCTCGCTGCTCACCGCCTCGGCGGTGATCGGCTGGCCGTCGACGGTCGCCAACTGGCCCTCGGTCGGGCTGGCGCTGCCGCCGCCAAGCGCGCCGAGCCCGCCGCCCCCGCCCGTGCCGAAGCCGGTCACGACGATCGCGACCAGGGCGAGGAACAGCAGCAGCAGCGTGGCCCAGCTACGGAGAGACTTGCGGAATCCGGAGATCATTTGGGGTCCAATGGCATGTGGGTTTGCGCGGGTCATAGAAGCGCGCTAGGCGGCCCGCAACCTTTGAACCGGGACAAACTCTATGCACCTTCGCCGCAAGCTCGTCGCCGGCAATTGGAAGATGAACGGCAATCTGGCCGCGCTCGCCGAGCTCGCCGCCATCGCCGACGCAGCGCGGGGGGCTGGCGGCGCCGACGTCGCCATCTGCCCGCCCTTCACCCTGATCGCCTCGGCCGTCACCCGCTCGGGCGGCCTGATCGGCGGCGCGCAGGACTGCCATGCCGAAGCGAGCGGCGCCTATACCGGCTGCGTCTCGGCGCCGATGATCAGGGAAGCGGGGGCGAGGCTCGTTATCGTCGGTCATTCGGAGCGCCGCGCCGGCCAGAATGAGAGCGAGGCCGAGGTTCGCGCCAAGGCGGCGGCGGCGCTCGCCGCCGGGCTGATCGCGATCGTCTGCGTCGGGGAAAGCGCCGCCGAGCGCGCGGACGGGCGCCACCTGGCGGTCGTCGAGGCGATGCTCGCGGGTTCGCTGCCCGACGATTGGGAGGAAGGCGAGCTGGTCGTCGCCTACGAGCCGATCTGGGCGATCGGCACCGGCAAGGTCGCGACCCCGGACGACGTCGCCGAGATGCACGCGCATGTTCGGGTCGTGCTGGTCCGCCGCTACGGCGAAAGGGGCCTTCGCATCCGCATCCTCTACGGCGGCTCGGTCAAGGCCGACAATGCCGCCGAGTTGTTCGCCGTTCCGGAGGTCGACGGCGCCCTGGTCGGCGGCGCCAGCCTGGCCGCCTCGTCCTTCGTCCCGATCGTCGAGGCCGCCGCCGCGAGCTGAGGGCCGAAGTCGCGCGGCATTGAACCGGCGCGCCCAATCCACTAGATCGCCGGTCTGCCTCTTCCTGAAAGATAGAAATGTCCGGCTTTTTCACCTTCATCCTCATCGTGCAGACGCTCGTCGCGGTCACGCTCATCGCCCTCATCCTGATGCAGCGCTCCGAGGGCGGCGGGCTCGCCGGCGGCGGCAGCCCGGCCGGGATGATGAGCGCGCGCGGCGCCTCGGACTTCCTGACCCGCGGCACCGCCATCCTGGCGACCATCTTCGTCGCCCTCTCCATCCTGCTCGCCGGCCTCGCCGCCGGCCAGCGCGGCGGCCGCGCCCCTTCGGCCGCCCTCCAGAGCAAGGCGGCGCCCGCGGCGCCGGCCCGTCCCGCGGCGGAGCCCGCCGGCCCCGCGCGGCCCACGGGCCCCGCCCAGGGCAACAGCGCCAGGTAGGCCTCGAAAAAAAGCGATTCTCCCGCTTGCCCTTTGCGTGCGCGACCGCTTAAGCCTCAATTCCCATGGCGCGGTTCATTTTTATCACCGGCGGCGTGGTCTCCAGCCTTGGCAAGGGCCTCATGGCCGCCTCCCTCGCGGCCTTGCTCCAGGCGCGCGGCTACAAGGTCCGCCTGCGCAAGCTCGACCCCTATCTCAACGTCGA
This sequence comes from Allosphingosinicella sp., assembly GCA_046715355.1. GTDB lineage: Bacteria > Pseudomonadota > Alphaproteobacteria > Sphingomonadales > Sphingomonadaceae > Allosphingosinicella. Next base: position 10,606 of record JBKJZJ010000020.1, read on the forward strand.
TCCCGGGACGATGTCGCCCTACCAGCATGGCGAGGTCTACGTCACCGACGACGGCGCCGAGACCGACCTCGACCTGGGCCATTACGAGCGCTTTACCGGCGTCCCCGCCCGCCAATCGGACAACGTCACCTCGGGCCGCATCTACCAGGGCATCATCGCCCGCGAGCGCCGCGGCGACTATCTCGGCGCCACCGTCCAGGTCATCCCGCACGTCACCAACGCGATCAAGGACTTCATCCGCGCCGACATCGAGGAGGAATGCGATTTCGTCCTGTGCGAGGTGGGCGGCACCGTCGGCGACATCGAATCGCTGCCGTTCGTCGAGGCGATCCGCCAGTTCAGGAACGAGATAGGCCGCCCCAACACCGTCTCCATCCATACCACGCTCGTCCCCTTCATCGCCGCCGCCGGCGAGCTGAAAACCAAGCCGACCCAGCACAGCGTGCGCGAGCTGACCAGCCTCGGCATCCAGCCCGAAATCATCGTCTGCCGCTGCGACCGGCCCCTCCCCGACAATGAGCGCGAGAAGATCGCCTTGTTCTGCAA
>JBKJZJ010000021.1:0-3872 GCA_046715355.1 Allosphingosinicella sp.
GCCTCGGCCTCGGCCTCTTCCTCATCCTCCTCCTCCTCGAACTCCTCGTCGAGAAGATCCTCCTCTTCCTCCACGGCCGGAGCGGGCGCGGCGGGGCGAGGGCGCTCGACGGGCGGAGGCCCGTGCGATTCGACGCTCATCCGCGCGCCTTCCAGGCTCTCGTCGATCAGCACCTCGATCATGACGCCGTAGCGCGCCTCGACCTCGCCGATCTCGGCGCGCTTCTTGTTGAGCAGATAGACCGCCGCCTCGCGTCCCGCGCGCAGGACAATGCGCGCGCCGCGGCCGCGGCCGGCCTCGTCCTCGAGCATGCGAAGCGCCGAAAGACCGGCCGAGGAGGCGGTGCGCATCAGCCCCGAGCCCTCGCAATGCGGGCAGGGCCGGGTCGAGGCTTCGAGCACGCCCGTCCTGAGCCGCTGCCGGCTCATCTCCATCAGCCCGAAGGACGAGATGCGGCCGACCTGGATGCGGGCGCGGTCGTTCTTGAGCGCGTCCTTCATCGCTTTCTCGACCTTGCGGATATGGCCGTTCGATTCCATGTCGATGAAGTCGATGACGACGAGCCCAGCCATGTCCCTGAGCCTGAGCTGGCGGGCGATCTCGTGCGCCGCCTCGATATTGGTCGAATAGGCCGTCTGCTCGATATTGTGCTCGCGGGTCGAGCGGCCGGAGTTGATGTCGATCGAGACCAGGGCCTCGGTCGGGTTGATCACCACATAGCCGCCGGACTTCAGCTGGACGAGCGGCTGGTACATGGCGTTGAGCTGGTCCTCGGCGCCGTAGCGCTGGAAGAGCGGCACCGGATCGGCATAATCCTTCACCCGCCGGACATGGCTCGGCATCAGCAATTTCATGAACTGCCGCGCGTCGCGATAGCCGTCGGCGCCCTCGACGATCACCTCGTCGATATCCTTGTTGTAGATGTCGCGGATGGCGCGCTTGATGAGGTCTGAGTCCTGGTAGATCAGCGCCGGCGCCTCTGACTTCAGCGTATTCTCGCGGATCTCGTCCCAGAGCCGGGCGAGATAGTCGAAGTCGCGCTTGATCTCGACTTTGGTGCGCGAGAGGCCCGCGGTGCGCACGATGCAGCCCATGGTCGAGGGCAGCGAGAGGTCCGCCATGATCTGCTTGAGGCGCTTCCTGTCGGCGCCGTTGGAGATCTTCCGGCTGATCCCGCCGCCATGGCTGGTGTTGGGCATCAGCACGCAATAGCGGCCGGCGAGGCTGAGATAGGTGGTCAGCGCCGCGCCCTTATTGCCGCGCTCTTCCTTGACGACCTGGACGAGCAGCACCTGGCGGCGCCGGATCACGTCCTGGATCTTGTAGCGGCGCCTGAGATTCTGGCGCTTGCGCCTGAGCGTCTCGACGGCGCTTTCCTCGGACGCGCTCTCGGCCTCCTCGGGCGGCGCCGGCGCGGACTCGTCCTCGCCTTCGCCCTCGCCGCCATCCTCGCCCGCGTCGGCGGTCAGCGTCTCGGCTTCGATCGGCTCCTCTTCCGCCTCGACGATATGGTCGTCCTCATAATCGCCGTCATATTCGGCGGCGCGCAGCCGCTCCTCCTCCTCGGCATGCTCGGCTTCCTCGCGGAGCAGCGCCTCGCGGTCCTCGCGCGGGATCTGGTAATAATCGGGGTGGATTTCGGAAAAGGCCAGAAAGCCGTGGCGGTTGCCGCCATAATCGACGAACGCCGCCTGCAGCGACGGTTCGACCCGCGTCACCTTGGCTAGATAGATATTCCCCTTGAGCTGCTTGTGCTCGGCGGATTCGAAATCAAATTCCTCGATCCGATTTCCCTTGATCACGGCCACCCGGGTCTCTTCCTGGTGGCGCGCGTCGATCAGCATGCGCATGGTCATTAAGTTCACTCCACGCGCGCACGCCTCTTTCGAAAAAGAGGAGATGCACGCGCTCGAATATGGACGGCCGCGCGGCGGACTGCGCACGCGCGTCGGATGTCCGGGTTGAAAGATAGAAATGTGCGTCTGCTGGATAGGGCAGGCCGGCCAGTGCCGGCCGAAGTCCGCCAGTTACGCCGTCGCCGGAAAGGCGGCGCGTCAGCCTGGAGGGAAAATGCCACATACAGCGTCAACCTAGCGGGCCGGCGCGAAGCCGGCGCAATTCAAATCGCGCCCGTCGGGGCTGCGATTTCATGCAGCTAGCATCTGGAGCCGCCCGCTACAACCGCCGCGCGGCAGCAAATGGCGGTTTTTTGACCCTTTTCGCTGGACCCGGCCGCCTGGCGGACGGCAGAATGCGCGCGATGGACTGGCTCCTCTATTTGCTGCTGGCGCTGTTATGGCCCGCGCCCGCGCCCGTGACCGCGCCGGGGCGGGAAGGCGTCACCATCGCGGTCGAGCCGTTGCGCGCCGACGAGCACGGGCCGCTCCCGCCGGTGACACCGGCGCGCGGCACCAATCCGCCGCTCGTCGTCATCGATCCGGGCCATGGCGGCCAGGATCCCGGCGCCGCCTCGCCGTTCAGCGACCGGCCGGAGAAGGACATCACGCTGACGCTCGCCCGCGCGGTGCGCAACGCGCTCGCCGCCTCGGGCCGCGTGCGCGTCGCCATGACCCGCGAGGACGACCGCTATCTGGTGCTCGAGGACCGCTACCGCATCGCCCGCCGGCTCGGCGCGGACCTGTTCATCTCGATCCACGCCGACGCCGCGCCCGAAAATGACATGGCGCGCGGCGCCACCATCTACACCTTGTCTGAGGTCGCCTCCGATCGCGAGGCCGCCCTGCTCGCCCAGCGCCAGAATGCCTCGGACGCCTTGGGCGGCGCCCAGCTCAGCCCCGACCCGAACGTCAATCTGATCCTGATCGACCTCGCCCAGCGCGAGAGCATGGACGTCTCCGCCGATTTCGCGAGGCTGCTCTACCGCGAGGCCGCCCCGGTCTTCCCCTTCCGCCCGATCTGGCACCGCTTCGCCGCGTTCATCGTGCTCAAGGCCCCGGACATCCCCTCGATCCTGTTCGAATCGGGCTATCTCACCAACGAAACCGACACCGCCTACATCATTTCGGCCCGGGGAACCCGCGAGATCGCGGAAGGAATGAAGCGCGCGGTCGAGGCCCATTTCGCGCGGCGCCTTCTCCCCCGCCGCGGCGGCTGACGCCCCACAGTTACGGGGACACTATACTTAATTCGACCTTGATACCCGATGCGCCGACCGGGCAATTAAGTATAGTGTCCCCGTAACTGGCGCGGAGGTCCATTTTGCGTGGCGGATTCCGGGGCGGCGGGATTGGGTCTGGCGGGACTTGCCTCTGGCGGGATTGAGCCTAGTTCGCGCGCGGCGGCGAGGCCCTGGCTTCCGCCACTTCCGCCTCGATCTGCGCGGGGCTTCGGTTCAGGCCCGGGCCGAGCAAGGCGAGGGTGGCGTCGACGCCGACGGTGCGGCAGCTCGACTGGGTCAAAGGCGGGGATTCGCAGGCGAGCGGCGCATTGGCGTCGCGCGCGCCGGCGAAGCGGAAGGTCACGTCCTGGATGCCGCGCATCCCGCCGACCATGCGCTGCCGGCCCTGGAAGGAGACGATCTGGAGATAGGAAAAGCCCGCCGCCTTGGCCAGCACGGCGCCGCGGAACACGGCCATGTGCTGCGCGAAATCCTGCTCCACCATGCCGTTTGCCTTGGCGCTCACCCGCCACCGGCCCGGGCCCTCCGTCCAATCCCGATAGCCGCCGGCGGTCATCACCGTCTGCGGACCATATGCGGTGACGAACGAGGAAGTGATGGTGGAGCAGCCCGCCAGCGAGAAGGCGCACGCCGCCAGGAGAATGGATCGCATCATGAGGTCCCCGATCTGCCTGCCCGGACTAAGAGAAATAACGGGGAAGCTCAAGCACCTGCGCCGGGCGCCAGCTGCGGT
>JBKJZJ010000022.1:0-8320 GCA_046715355.1 Allosphingosinicella sp.
GCCCTGTCCGGGCCCGTCGCCGGGTCGCTCCCGCACCGCGACGATCGCTGCGCGCGCGCCGCGTTGCGCGTCGCTGCGACGGCCTTGCAATGTAGGAATTGATGCTATTTCTGGCCTGTTCCTTCGCGAAGGAACGCCATGGCCCGCAAGTCCTCCGCCACCCACAGCCGCCCATACGTCCGCTTCACCCGCTGGCGCCGGCGGCGGTTCTTCGCGTTGCTCGAGCAGACCGGCAACGTGCGCGTGGCCTGCGAGCTTTCAGAGACGGGGCTCGGGTGCATCTATCGGTTGCGGCGGACGGAGGCGGGGTTTTCCGAGAGGATGGCGGCGGCGAAGGATGTGGCGTCGCGGCGGCTGGCCGCTGAGGAGCGGGTCCTTCGAGACGCCGCTTCGCCAGGCTCAGCGGCTCCTCAGGATGAGCGGGGCGGCCTCGTTGTCCGGCGCGGGGTGGGCGGGCGCTTGAGGCTGATGGACCCCGGCCCGCATTGGTGGGAGCCAAGGCATGACGAGATCTTCCTCGTCCATCTGCGCGCGACCGGGAACGTCACCGCCTCGGCGCGGGCGGCGGGGTTTACGGCCAAGGTCGCGCATGACCGGCGCAGGCGGCTACCCGCCTTCGACGCCGCCTGCGAGGAGGCGCTGAAGGAAGCCGAGATGCGGCTCGGCGACGTGCTGCTCGAAGAGGCGGCGAAATGGCGGGGCGCGACCTATGAGGACGCGTTCGCCGCCGAGCCGCCCGAGCCGCCCGACGTCGATCGGGCGCTGGCCATGCTCACTTATTGGAACCGCAAGGGCAAGGGGAGGGGGCCGCGCGGGCCGCGGGGGTGAGGCCCGGCGGCTCGAATGCGTCAAGGATGAACCCGCCCGGCGGGCTTCGTCATTTGGGCATGATGCCAAGGTCGTCCGACGCGCCGTGATACACGAACCCCGCTTCCCTCGTCCGCGTCTTGTCCGTCATCCCGTAGACCGCGACGAAGGGCGAATTGGGATCGAAGATCACATTATGCTCGGCTTCGTGGTTCGGTTCGCGTTTGCGGCCGTCCGAGTCCTCGGCGATATAGGCAGCGGGCCAGAGCTCGAAACCGGGCTTAACCGTGGGGGGAAGACGCAACAATCTGCAATGCGGGTGGTTCGACTTGAAATTCTCCGTCGGTTCCCAGATGAAGTTGCAGGCGAAGCCCGATCGCATCTGCCTGAGTACAGCATCCGCTTCGTAACGCCCGCCGCCGCTCCAGTGCACATCGACAAACCACATGAAGTTCTCGCCGAGCACCCGCACGCCGCGCACGATGTCGGCCGCAGGGACATGGACGCCGGAGCACCAGATGGCATGCTCGCCCTGCGCTCCGTCCGGATAGATGCAGAAGTTTCCATCGTCCTGCAGGACCGCGACATAGCGGCCGCCGGGCGGGCCGGCGGCGCTCAGGGCGCCCCATATGAAGGTCGCGGCGCTCTCGGTACCCGCGCCGCCGCTGTAGACGCAGAAATTGCCATCGTGCTGAAGCACCGCATGGCAGCCGCCCGGCGCTCCCGCCGATTCGGAGTTCCAGAAGGGGGTGGGCAGATGGTCCCCGGGCCGCCCGCGGTAGATGTAGAATTTGCCGTCCGGCTGCAAGCAAGCGCAGAACCAGCCGTTGTTGGACGCGATATATTCGCCGACTCCCAAATTCTGCCCGGCCACAATAGTGTTGCTCATCGGATTTACTCCCCCATCGCGCCGTTTTTCTCGCGGGCTTGCGGCGCGCCGATCGGTTGTGGCGACAACGCGCGGAAAAGCAAGGACAATTGGCGGGGCGGCAACTCCGCGGTTCGACATGCTTCCGGCGCCGCCTTGCCGCCAAGCAAGCGGGGCCGATGCCGGCTAATCGCCGAGATATTGCCAGCCCTCGCCGGCGCCCTCCGGGGGGATGATGAAGATGCGGTCCTGGATGCCCAGCGGGTGCGGGCCGCCGGTTGGATCGGGCTGGCCGGGCGGCGGCTGCAGCCTGGCGAACCTCGCTTTGGCCAGAGCGATCGCCTCTTCGCGGGTGGGGAAGGTCCCGATGATGTGCCAGCTATGCTCGAACACGTCGAGCAACTCCACTTTCCAGCTCATGCCGCCCTCCCGCCTTCCCGCCCGGTTTGGGTGAAGCAAGGCGGGACATCAAGGGCGTTAACCTGAAAGAGAAGGTGCGTCCCTAGATGGCGGAGGTCAGGAGGCACAGGCATGAAGTTCGTTCTATTGAAGTCGCGCGGCGGCAATTATCTGGTCGTGGCGGAGCAGATCGCCTGGCTGCGCAGCCATGAGAACGGCCAGACCAAGGTCGGCGTCGTCGGCGGGGATTCGCTGCTCGTCGCCGGCAGCATCGAAGACACGGCCGCCGCGATCCTGGCGGGGTAGCCTTGCTCCTTTGCAGGGGGGCCGAGCGGGCGGGACGGGGCTAATGCAGGGTGCGCTGGTTTCGCGCGCGGGCCTCGAACATTTCGGCGATGAGCAGGCGGCCGCGGCGCTCCTCCTCATCATTGGCCTCGGCGGCCTTGCGTCTTTCCTCGCGCGCGCGGCGCAGATCGTAGGACTTGGCTGACATTGGCCTGCCGCCTTCCCTTTGCGGAGCCGGTCGCGAAGCGGCGGCTCTCCTCCATGCACTCCAGTGGTTACGCTGTGAACGCTAAAGCGGACCGCCTTCCTGCTTGTTCCGGCCGATATCGAGGCCGCGGATCTTGCGGCCGGCTTCGCTGTCCGCGATCAGGGCGGCGAGGCGGCGGGCGCGCGTCCCGGCACGCTTCGCGCTGGTCACCCAATGGGCCACCATCTTCCGATAGCCCGGCGGGCGCTTTTCCCAATCCGCCCAGGCCGCCGCGTTCGAGCGGAACAGCGCCTCCTCGGCCGGCGCGAAGGCGCGCGCCTCGCTCTCATAGGAATAATGGCTCCTGTCCTCGCGGCCGGGCCCGAAGGCGGCGGCTCCCGCCGGCGTCATCCGGCCCTCCGCCGCGAGGGCATGGAAACGCGCGACGTTGACCTTGGACCAGATGCTGCCCTTGCGGCGCGGGGTGAAGCGGATCGTGTAGCTGTCCGCGCCCAGCGACTTGCGGACGCCGTCGATCCAGCCGAAGCATAAGGCCTGGTCGCGTGCCCGCGGCCAGTCGATCGAAGGCCGCCCGCTCGCCTTCTTCCAGAAGCCGACGAGGAGCGCGGGCGCGGTCGCGTGATGCGCCGCGAGCCAGTCGCGGAAATCGGCCTCGGTGGTGAAGAAGGTCGGGCCGGCGGTCATTCCCTCACCCTCCCACCGCTACGCGGCGGGCCCCTCCCTCTCCCCAGGTGGGAGAGGGGCGGAGGCTCTTGCCGCACCCTATACGCTAGAACGGAATTGCACTACCGCCGGGCTCGCTGATTCTCAGAAGCGGACGTTGAGCGCGAGCCTCGCCGAGGTGGGGCTCCCCGGTGAGATATTCGAGTTGCTGTGCGCATAGACGAAATAATCCTCATCGAGCAGGTTCTCGACATTGACCTGGACGTCGAGCTTCTCGTTGATCCGGTAGTAGATGGCGGCATCGACCCGGGTGTAGCCGGGGAGCCGCACCAGATTGTCCTGCGCGGCGAAGCGGCGGCCCTGCCAGGTCGCGCCGAGCGCCACGCCTAAAGCGGGCGTGATGTCGTAGCGGCCCCAGAGCGAGGCGCTGTGGCGCGGCGCGTTCGGGATTTCGGCCCCAGCCGGCACCGATGCCGAGATGGCGCGGACGAACTCCGCCTCCTGCCAGGTGTAGGCGCCCACGAAGCTGAGCCGCGTGGTCAGGCTGCCGGCGACCGCGACCTCGAGGCCGCGCGAGCGCTGCCCCCCGCCAAGCTCGGTGCCGGCGCCCGGATTGTTGGGGTCGATCAGGACCAGGACATTGCTCCGGTCGAGCTGGTAGAGCGCGGCGCTGACGTTGAAATGCGGATTGATGTCCCACTTCGCGCCGATCTCGTAATTGGTGTAGCGCTCCGGGGCGAGGCTTTGATTGCTCAGGTTCAGCGAGGTCAGCTGATCACCGCCGCGCGGCAGATAGGAACGGGCGAAGCTGGCATAGAGGCTGGCATTGGGGGCCGGCTTGAAGATGAGGCCCGCGCGCGGCGACCACAAATCGTCGGCGACCCGGAAATCGCGCGGCTGCCCGACCGGAAAGCCGACAATGCGCCGGTCGGTCACCCGCGTAACCAGATGCTCGTAGCGGAGGCCGAGGACGATCTCGAATTGCGGTGAGAGCTCGATCTGGTCCTGGATGTAGCCGGCGGCGATATCGAGCGTGCCCTGATTGTCGCCGCTGCTCGCGATCTGGCGCCACACTATGTCCGGACGGTCGATGCGCGGGTTCGCGACGGTCACGAAGATGGTCTGCACGCCATTGGCATTGCCGGGCACCGGGAAGAAGCCCTCGCTGCGGACGTTCGAGGTTTTCTGGCGGCCGAACTCGGCGCCGACCAGCAGGGTGTGGGCGATCGCACCAGTCGAGAAGCGCGCGTTGAGGTCGGTCTGGTTGATCAGATTCTCGCGCGTCGTCGCCTGATTGTAGGCCTGGATCTGGACGATCGTGCCGGGCGCGTAGCTGCCGGCCGGGAGGCCCGCCGGGTTCGACAGGCTGGTCGCGTTGACGAGGCCGGGAAAGACGTTCTGGTAGAATTTCTCATATTCGGCGTAGCGGGTGCGGTTGCGCAGGGTGACGCCGCCGCCGAAATCGTGGCTGACGTAGAGATTGGCGGCGTCGGTGTCGGTGAAGCTCGGGCTGTGCTTCGGGTCGCCGAAGAATTCGCCCCGGCGCGTCGCTAGCGGCCCGAGCACCCCGGTGAAGCCGGCGGGGCGCGCGGCGGAGGGCACGCCGCGGTCGGCGGTGCGCTCGTCGCGGAAATGCTCGTAGCCGAGCTGGACCAGCGTGTCGGGCCCGATCCGGAACGCGGCGGTCGGGTTGATCCCCCAGCGCTCGTATTCGACGCCGTCGCGATAGCTGCCGCTATTCTGGTAGATTCCGGTGACGCGCAGGGCGATCGCGTCGCTCACCGGCCCGCCGAAATCCACGCTGGCGCGGTAATGATCGTGGATGCCGGCTTCGAGGCGCAGCTCGCGCACCGGCGTCCAGCCGGCGGCCTTGGTGATGCGGTTGACGAGGCCGCCGGTGCCGCCGCGCCCGAAGGTCATCGCGTTCGGGCCGCGGAAGATTTCGAGCTGCTGGATGTTGTAGAGATCGCGATAGGTCTGGACGTCGTCGCGGATGCCGTCGACGAAGAAGTCGCCGGTGGTGGTCATGCCGCGGAAGACCAGGGTTTCGCGATTGCCCTCGCCCTGCGCGGAATAGACGCCGGGCGTGTAGCGGATCGCGTCGCCGATGCTGCCCGCGGCCTGGTCCTCGATCTGGCGGGCGGTGACGACGCTGACCGATTGGGGGGTGTCGATCAGCGGCGTATCGGTGCGCATCGCGGAGGTCGTGCCGCTGACCCGATAGCCGGATTCCGCCTGGCGCTCGCCGACCACGACGATCTCGCGCTCGGTCTCCGGCTGCGCGTCTTCGGCGGGCGCCAGATCCTCCGCCCAGGCGGGAGCGGACAGAAAGCCGATCAAGCTCGCCGCCACCCACATCGGGGCGCGGGCGGCGCGAGAGAAGCGTTCGGTCATTGAAAAGCCCCTGCCAGGCCGGGCTGTTCCCGGTCACCAGAGGCTATTGCAATTCATTCGCAATAGTGTCAACAGGGATTGCGAACGGTTCTCAAAAAGACGGGCATTGCCTCTTCCCAAGGGCCCGTCGCGCCGGCGTGACAGCAGCCGTCACGCCGGCGCATTTGCGCCGGGCGCTCGGCCTGCTATCCGGGCGCGAACATTGCCGAGGGGTTTCGTGACACCTGCCTTGCGCGCGATTTTGAACAGCAGGCCGCTCTTATGGGCGCTGCTCGCCGTGCCCGCCGCGCACATCCTCTATCGCCTCCTCAGCGAGGAGATCCTGCCCGACGAGCTGGTCGGCCCCAGCGGCGAATGGGCCGCGCGGCTGATCATCGTCGCGCTGATGCTGACGCCGCTGGCGCAGCTGCTGCCCCGGGTGCGGGCGGTCGGCTGGCTGGTCCGCCGCCGCCGCGCTTTCGGGGTGGCGGCCTTCGGCTACGCCGTACTGCACCTCGCTTTCTACGTCGCCGAGATGGAGACGGTGGAAAACATGCTGGCCGAGCTTGGCGCGCCTGGGATCTGGACCGGCTGGGCCGCCTTCGCGCTCCTGCTCCCGCTCGCGCTGACCAGCAACGACGCCTCGGTGCGGCTGCTGAAGCGCGGCTGGAAGCGCCTGCACCGGCTCGCTTACCCGGCCGCCTTGCTGATGCTGGCCCACTGGATCATCGTTCACAACGCGCTCATCGCGGCGCTCGTACAAATCGCGCCGCTCGCCTTGCTCGAAGGCTGGCGGCTCGTTCGCCGGTTCGGATCGCGCCGATCCCGCCATTCACCCGCCTGATCGAAGGAATGACCATGAAGAAGAACTTTCTCCTCCTCGCCGCCGCTTGCGGCGTCGCCGCGCTCGCCCATCAGCCCGCCGCCGCGACCGGCCGGATGACCTGCAATGCCGGCCCGCAATCGGGCTGGCGCACGCAAGCGCAGCTCATCGAGAGGCTGACCCGCCAGGGCTGGCGGGTGCGCCGCACCAAGATCGACGGCGGCTGCTACGAGGTCTACGGGACGACGCCGCAGGGCGACCGTGTCGAGGCTTATTTCCACCCGGTGACGCTGAGGCAGCTGCTCGTCTCCCGCCGCGGCCAGGTGATCTTCCGCGCGCCGGGCCATTGACCGGGGACAGTCACCGGTAACTGTCCCCTGGCCCTTACCGCGCGGGCGCCGGCTCGGGCGTCTCCGGCTCGGGCGTTGCCGGGGCGGGCGCCGCGGCGGTCAGGGCCATGAACTCGCGGAACGCCGCCTGAAAGACCTGCGGCTGATCGTACATGATGAAATGGCCGGTGTCGGGCACGCGCCGGACGATCGCCCCCGGCGCGGCGCGGTAGGAAATCCTGTAGGCGGTGTCGATCTGCTCCGCGCTCATCGGCGCGCCCGCCGGCTGGGTGTAGAGCACCATCATGGGCACGCGGATCGCGGCGACGTCGGGCAGCAAATTGCCGATGATGAGGTCGTAATAGCCCTGCGCGGCGACATTGGGGTCGCTGGCCAGCGCCTGTTCGAGGATCGACGCGCGCTTGCTTTCGGTGTTGGTCATCATCCCGGTCATCGTGGAGAGGAAGAGCCGCCTTTGCTCGCCGGTGGCGCCGGCCATTTGCGTGCGGATCTGCCCCGCGATCGTCACCATCTGCTCGTCGGTCATGTTCTGCTGGCGGAACATCGCGCCCAGATAGGGCAGCATGTCGACCACCAGCACGCGCGAGACCAGGCCGGGATTGCGGCCCGCGACCATCAGCGCCCAGCTGCCGCCCATCGAATGGCCGACGATCGCCGGCCGCGCGAGCCGCGCCTCGCGGATGTAGCGGGCGATCTCGCCGGCGACGGGCTCGAGCAGGGGGCCTTCGGCATTGGCCCCGGCGGGCCGGCCGGCGAAGCCCGACACGTGAACCATGTGATAGCGGTAGCCGGGCACCGCCTCGATCGTCGAGCGCCAGACCTCGGGATGGGAGGAGAGGCCCGGAATCAGGACGACGTCGGGGCCAGTGCCGGTGACGGTGACGCCGATCCGTCCGGAGGTGAAATTGGGCGCCGGAGTGCCGGGCTGGGCCGCGGCCGGGACGGCGGCGAGGCCGAGCAGAAGGAAAGCGAGGAAACGAAGCATGTGAAAATCTCCTGAATCTGAAAGGGGGTTACCTCGTTTCGTCATTCCAGCGAAAGCTGGAATCTCACTTTTTTTCCTCACGCGGCTCCAGAACGAGGGATTCCAGCTTCCGCTGGAATGGCGGGGAGATGAGCGCCGAGTTACGGGGACACTATACTTAATTGCTCGGATCGGAATTAAGTATAGTGTCCCCGTAATTAACGACGACGAGCTTTCGCGGGGATGATGCGGAGGCTTGTGGCGGACCCTAGCGGCGCGGCACGAGCTCGATCACGTCGAGCAGCGATTCGTAATGCGGGCGCGGGAAGGCGACCCGCCAGCGCCCCGGCCCGACCCGCTCGACCAATCCGATCAGGTCGCGCTCGCGGTCGCGGCCGTAGCGCAGCGCGCGGGTCTCGTCGCCGAGCATGAGCGTGCCCAGGAAGATCATGCGCCGGCCATTGTCGGGGAAAATGGTGCCGGCCCGGCGCTGCACCCCGTCCAATATCGTGAAATGCAGCCGGCCGGCCGCGCGCGCGACCCGGCAGCGGACCGCCGGATAGGCGACATGGCCGCGCGT
>JBKJZJ010000023.1:0-2516 GCA_046715355.1 Allosphingosinicella sp.
TTCGCCAGGAAGTGGGCGGTGAAGATCTCGGCGGGCGCCGCCTCGCTCTTCAGCCAGGCAAGCACCCGCTCGGCGCCGCCGCGCAGCGCGGGGCCCGGTTCCTGCGCCGCCGCGGGCGCCGCGGCCAGGACCAGCAACAGGGCGATCAGCCTTCTCAGCATCGCCGCATTCCTAGGCGAAACATGCGCCCCGCTCCACCGTTACAGACCCGAAGCCTTTCGGGAGATCAGAACATGCCGGTTTCGAACATGGACGTCGTCGAGCGGATCGCGCGGGTGATCGCCGCGCGGCTGGTCAGCATCAACGCGGACGGCGGCGACGCGCATGCCGCGCAGCGGGTCGATGCCAGCTGGCGCGACTATCGCGACGACGCTTTGTCGATCCTGCGCACCCTGCGCGAGCCCGATCCCGCCATGGCCGAGGCGGGCGACGTCGCGGCCTGGCAGCGGATGATCGAGGCGGCGCTCGCCGAGGCCGAGGCCTCAGCCCTTTAGGCCGAGCAGCGGCGCGATCAGCCACAGGCCGTAGCCTGCGGGCAGGACGAGCGCGGCGCCCATCGCCGCGTCGAAGGCGCGGATCGGCCGCATCCGCCCGCCGCGCCCGCGCGTGCGCACGTCCCAAAGCGTGATCCACAGGATCGAGGTACCGCAGAACAAGGTGAGCAGCAGCAGGGCCGCATAAGGATAGAGCAGGTCCGGCCAGCTCCTGAGCAGGATCGCGGCCAGCAAGGCGGCGAGGCCCAAGCCGATGCCGGCGACAGTGGCGCGCGACACCGTCCAGCCGGCCATCACGCCTTTGGGCGGCGGCGCGGGGCGGCGCTTACGCGTCAATCGCTTCCTCGTCGAGCTCGGCGGCGTGGTGCTGGATGAATTGGAAGCGGTGTTCGGGGTTGCGGCCCATCAGCCGTTCGACCAGGTCGCGGACCGCGCTGCGCTCCTCATAATCCTGCGGCAAGGTGATGCGGATCATGCCGCGCGTCTTGGGGTCCATGGTGGTTTCGCGCAGCTGCGCCGGGTTCATCTCGCCCAGCCCCTTGAAGCGCGACACCTCGACCTTCTTGCCCTTGAACATGCTCGCCTCCAGCTCGGCGCGATGGGCGTCGTCGCGGGCATAGGCGATCGTGCCGCCGGCGGCGAGCCGATAAAGCGGCGGTTGCGCGAGGAAGAGATGCCCATGTTGGACGATCTCTTTCATTTCATTAAAGAAAAAAGTCATCAAGAGCGTGGCGATATGGGCGCCGTCGACGTCGGCGTCGGTCATGATCACGATCCGCTCGTAGCGCAGATCCTCGGGCACGCATTTGTCGCGCACCCCGCAGCCCAGAGCCTGGATCAGATCGGCGATCTCGCTATTGGCGCGGATCTTGTCGGCGGTGGCCGAGGCGACGTTCAGGATCTTGCCGCGGATGGGGAGGATCGCCTGGGTCTTGCGGTCGCGCGCCTGCTTGGCCGAGCCGCCGGCGCTGTCGCCCTCGACGATGAACAATTCGGTCCCGGCCGGATCGTCATTGGCGCAGTCGGTGAGCTTGCCCGGCAGCCGCAATTTGCGAGACGAGGTCGCGGTCTTGCGCTTGATCTCGCGCTCGGCGCGGCGCTGCAGGCGCTCGTCCATCCGCTCCAGCACGAAGCCCAGCAGCGCCCGCCCGCGCTCCATATGGTCGGCGAGATAATGGTCGAAATGGTCGCGCACCGCATTTTCGACCAAGCGCGCCGCGTCGGGCGAGGTCAGCCGGTCCTTGGTCTGGCTCTGGAATTGCGGCTCGCGGATGAAGATCGAGAGCATGATCTCGGCGCCGGTGACGACGTCCTCGGCCTGGATGTCCTTGGCCTTCTTCTGGCCCACCAGCTCGCCGAACGCGCGCAGGCCCCGGGTCAAGGCGGTGCGCAGGCCCTGCTCGTGGGTGCCGCCGTCGGGCGTCGGGATGGTGTTGCAATAATAAGAGGAATTGCCGTCCCCCCAGACCGGCCAGGCCACCGCCCACTCGACCGAGCCCTGGCCAGACGGCAGCTCGTGGCGGCCGAGGAAGGGCGCGTTGGTCGCGGTCTCGCGCTCGCCGATCTGTTCCTTGAGATGATCGGCGAGCCCGCCCGGAAACTGGAACACGGCCTCGGCGGGCACCTCCTCGTCGGCGAGCTCGGCATCGCAGCGCCAGCGTATCTCCACGCCGGCGAACAGATAGGCCTTGGACCGCGCCAGCCGGTAGAGCCGCGCCGGCTTGAACCTCGCCTCAGGCCCGAAAATCTGCGGATCGGGGGTGAAGGCGAGCATGGTGCCGCGCCGGTTCTGGGTCGCGCCCAATTCGGTGAGCTTCGAAGTCGGCAGGCCGCGCGCGAAGGTCTGGCGATAGAGCTGCTTGCCCCGCGCCACCTCGACGATCGTGTCGGCGGAAAGCGCGTTGACCACCGAGACGCCGACGCCGTGCAGCCCGCCCGAGGTCGCATAGACCTTGTCGGAGAATTTCCCGCCCGAATGCAGCGTGGTCAGGATCACCTCGAGCGCCGACTTGCCCGGATATT
>JBKJZJ010000024.1:0-4983 GCA_046715355.1 Allosphingosinicella sp.
GCGCGGGCCGAGGCGATCCGGCCGCGCGCGCGGGATCCGCAAGTTCGCCGCCGCGCCTTCCTGATCGCCCAGCTGCGGGCGGTGCGCGCCCGCCTGCGCATGCTCCAGGGCGAGCGGCTGAGCTTCCTCGAGGAGGCGCGCGAGCTTTACGGGGTCGCGCTGAACCTGCGGCCCTTGTCCGATTATGATGCGATCCTCGCCAGCGTCGAGCGCCTCGTCCCGGGCGCCGGGCCGCTGGCCGAGCGGGTCGACGCCTTCCAGGAGCGCTTCGCCATCCCGCCCGCCCGGCTCGACGCGGTGATGCGCGCGGCGATCGCCGAATGCAGGCGGCGGACCGTCGCCCACATCCCGCTGCCCGCCGGCGAGGCCTTCACGCTCGAATTCGTCACCGGCCGGAGCTGGTCGGGCTATAATTGGTACCAAGGCGATTATCGCAGCCTCATCCAGGTCAATAACGGCTCGCCGGTGCGCATAAGCCGGGCGATCGACCTCGGCTGCCACGAAGGCTATCCCGGCCATCACGTCTACAACATGCTCCTGGAGCAAAGGCTGGCGCGCGGCCGCAACTGGGTCGAGTTCTCCGTCTATCCGCATTATTCGCCGCAGAGCTTCATCGCCGAGGGCTCGGCCAATTACGGCATCGAGCTCGCCTTTCCGGGCGCGCAAAGGCTCGCTTATGAGCGGCGCGCGCTCTATCCGCTGGCCGGGCTCTCGGTCGAGGACGCGGCCACCTTCAACCTCGTCCAGGACGCGATCCGCGAGCTAGCCGGAGCCCGCTTCACCATCGCCCGCGACCTGCTCGAAGGCCGGATCACGCGCGAGCAGGCGATCGCGCTCACCCGGCGCTACCAGCTCGCGAGCCCCCAGCGCGCCGCCCAGTCGGTCGCCTTCACCGAGCAATATCGGGCCTATGTGATCAATTACGGCCTGGGGCGCGACATGGTCGCGGCGCATATCGCGCGCGCCGGCGCCCGCCCGGCGGCGCGCTGGGCGGCGATGCGGCGCCTCCTCTCCGAACCGACCTTGCCCGCCGACCTGCTGCCGCGCCGGCGCTGATGCGGACCGTGTTCGATCCGCGCCAGCGCGCCCACGCGCCGGCGCTCGAGCTGATGAACGGGGGCTTCGTGCTGTTCGCCGAGACGCCGGCCAGGGCCGAGGCGATCCTCGCCGCGCTCGGCCCGGCCGAGCCGCCGCTCGACCATGGCGAGGCGCCGCTGCGCGCGGTCCATGACGAAGCCTATCTCGCCTTCCTGTGGGCGGCGCACCAGGACTGGCGCGCGGCCGGGCGCGCGGGCGATGCGTCCGGCTATGCCTGGCCGGTGGTGCGCCGCCGCCCGCTCGACCTCGAGCGGATCGACGCCAGGCTCGGCGCCTACAGCTTCGACGCGTCGAGCCCGATCGCGGCGGGGACCTGGGAAGGCGCCTATTGGTCGGCGCAGGCCGCGCTCACCGCGCTCGACCATGTGCTGGCCGGGGAGCGCGCGGCCTTCGCTCTGTGCCGCCCGCCCGGCCACCATGCGGGGCGCGATTATCTCGGCGGCTATTGCTACCTCAACAACGCCGCCATCGCGGCTTCCGCCGCGGCCGCCAAGGGTAAGAGGGTCGCGATCCTCGACGTGGACTATCACCACGGCAATGGCACCCAGGACATCTTCTACGCCCGCGGCGACGTCCTCTTCGTCTCGATCCACGCCGACCCCAGGACCGACTATCCTTATTATTGGGGCCACGCCGACGAGGCCGGCGAGGGCGAAGGCGAGGGCGCGACGCTCAACCTGCCGCTGCCGCGCGGCACCGATCTTCGCGCCTATCTGCCGGCGCTGGACACGGCCTTGGCTCGCATCGCTGCTTTCGCGCCGGACCTGCTGGTCGTCTCCTACGGCGCCGATACCTTCGCCGGCGACCCGATCTCGCATTTCCGGCTGGAGACGGCGGATTATTCCGCGCTCTCCCGGCGCATCGTGCAGTGCGCCCTGCCCACGCTCGTCGTGATGGAAGGCGGCTATGCGGTGGACGCGCTCGGCGCCAATGTGGCGAGTTTTCTGGACGGCTTCTGACACATCCTAGGCTTCCGTTCACCGCTGAGAAAGAGCCGCGACTCGGACCATCGCAGCTCAAATCCTACATTGATCCAACAAATGCGCTCGCCGCGCTTTACCGGCCGGCCGGCCTATTTCCCGGCCCGGCGCAGGGTCAGCGCGAGCGCGAGCATGGCCATGACGAAGATCGTGCCCAGCACCGTCTTCAGGTTGAAGCCGTCATTGGCGAGATTGAGCCCGGTCGCCACCATGAACAAGGCTGCGGCGACGAAATAAAGGTGGTTCTGCCTCATCGCCGGCACCTCAAAGCTTCCCGGTCAGCTCCGGCACGATCTTGAACAGATCGCCGACCAGGCCGACGTCCGCGACCTGAAAGATCGGGGCGTCCTCGTCCTTGTTGATGGCGACGATCACCTTCGAATCCTTCATCCCGGCGAGGTGCTGGATCGCGCCCGATATGCCGATCGCGATATAGACTTCCGGGGCGACGATCTTGCCGGTCTGGCCGACCTGATAATCGTTGGGCGCGTAGCCCGCGTCGACCGCGGCACGCGAGGCGCCGACGCCGGCTTTCAATTTGTCGGCGAGCGGATCGAGCAGCGCATGGAACTGCTCCGACGAGCCGAAGGCGCGGCCGCCCGAGACGATCACCTTGGCGCTGGTCAGCTCGGGCCGCTCGGACTTGGAGAGCTCGGCGCCGACGAAGCTCGACAGGCCCTTGTCGCCGGCCGCGGCGACGTTTTCGATCGTGCCCGAACCGCCCTCGGCGGAGGCCTTTTCGAAGGCGGTGCCGCGCACTGTGATGACCTTCTTGGCGTCCGAGGATTTCACGGTGGCGATGGCGTTGCCGGCATAGATCGGCCGGGTGAAGGTGTCCTCGCCCTCGACCGAGAGGATCTCGGAAATCTGCATGACGTCGAGCAGGGCGGCGACGCGCGGCGCGACATTCTTGCCTGTGGTCGTGGCGGGCGCGAGGAAGGCGTCGTGGCCGGCCATCAAGGCAACGATCAGCGGCGCGACGTTCTCGGCGAGATTGTGCCCGTAGGCGGCATCGTCGGCGACATGGACCTTGCCGACGCCGGCGATCTTGGCGGCCGCCTCGGCGACGCCCCCGACACTTTGGCCGGCGACGAGCAGGTGCACCTCGCCCAGCTTCGAGGCGGCGGTGACCGCGGCCAAAGTGGCGTCCTTCACCTTGCCGCCTTCATGTTCGACGAGAACCAGCGTCTTCATGCCACTACCCCCAAAGCCTTGAGCTTGCCGACCAGCTCGTCGACGCTTGCCACCTTGACGCCCGCCTGGCGCTTCGACGGCTCGACGACCTTCACCACCGTCAGCCGCGGCGCGGTGTCGACGCCGTAATCGGCTGGCGTTTTCTGGGCGAGCGGCTTCGATTTGGCCTTCATGATGTTGGGCAGGCTCGCATAGCGCGGCTCGTTCAGGCGAAGGTCGGTGGTGACCACCGCCGGCACGTTCAATTTGACCGTCTCGAGCCCGCCGTCGACCTCGCGGGTGACCTCGACCTTGTCGCCCGTAACCTCGACCTTGGAGGCGAAAGTGCCCTGCGGCCAGCCGAGCAGAGCGGCGAGCATCTGCCCGGTCTGGTTCGAATCGTCGTCGATCGCCTGCTTGCCGAGGATGACCAGCCCGGGCTCCTCCTCCTGCGCGACCTTGGCGAGCAATTTGGCGACCGCCAGCGGCTCGAGATCGTCGTCGGTCTGGATCAGGATCGCGCGGTCGGCGCCCATGGCGAGCGCGGTCCTCAGCGTCTCGGTCGCCTTGGCCGGGCCGATCGAGACCGCGACGATCTCGGTGGCGACCCCCTTCTCCTTGAGCCTTATCGCCTCCTCGACCGCGATCTCGTCGAACGGGTTCATGCTCATCTTGACGTTGGCGAGATCGACGCCCGAGCCGTCGGCCTTGACCCGCGGCTTGACGTTGAAATCGATCACCCGCTTCACGGCGACCAGCAGCTTCATTGCTTCAATCCCCTCCTCCGTGTTCCCGCGAAAGCGGCAACCCAGTCTGGGCTCCTGCTTCCGCAGGAGCACAACATGGTTACGCGGCCTCTTTCACTTCCGCCACGATCTTCCGTGCCGCATCGCCCAGATCGTCCGCCGGGACGATCGCCAGGCCCGAATCCGCGAGGATGCGCTTGCCCTCCTCGACATTGGTGCCTTCGAGGCGGACCACCAAAGGCACCTTGATGTCGATCTCCCTGGCCGCGGCGACGATGCCGTCGGCGATGATGTCGCAGCGCATGATCCCGCCGAAGATGTTGACGAGGATGCCTTTCACCGCGGGATCGGAAAGAATGATCTTGAACGCCGCGGTCACCTTCTCTTTCGACGCGCCGCCGCCGACATCGAGAAAGTTGGCCGGGAACATGCCGTTCAACTTGATGATGTCCATCGTCGCCATGGCGAGGCCGGCACCGTTGACCATGCAGCCGATATCGCCGTCCAGCTTGATGTAGGCGAGGTCATATTTCGACGCTTCGATCTCCATCGGATCTTCCTCGGTCAGGTCGCGCAGCGCGGCGAGGTCCTTGTGGCGGAACATCGCGTTCGAATCGAACCCCACTTTGGCGTCGAGCACCAGCAGCTGGCCGTCTTCGGTCACCGCCAGCGGGTTGATCTCGATCTGGGCGGCGTCGGTGCCGACAAAGGCGTCGTAAAGGAGCTTGGCGACTTTCTGCGCCTGCTTGTTGAGGTCACCTTCCAAGCCGAGCGCATGGGCGATGGCGCGGCCATGATGCGGCATGAAGCCGGTCGCCGGGTCGATCGAGAGTGTGTGAATTTTCTCGGGCGTGTCGTGCGCGACATCCTCGATGTTCATCCCGCCTTCGGTCGAGATCACGAAGGCGATCCGGCTGGTGGCGCGATCGACGAGCAAGGCGAGGTAGAATTCCTTGGCGATATCGACCCCGTCGGTGATGTAGAGG
>JBKJZJ010000025.1:0-3044 GCA_046715355.1 Allosphingosinicella sp.
TGACAGGGGTGGACCCAAACGAAGCCGTCCGGCTGGATGAGCGGATTCGAGGCCTGTCTTGGCGGCTGTTGTGCCGCCGCGGCAGGCGTCGCCGCCGCCGGGGGCGCGGCGGGCAGGGCGGCGCCCTGCGGCGAGGTGCCGGCGCCGCCTTTTGCCGCCGGCGCGGCCCGAGGCGTCGAAGGCTGCGCTGCGGGACTCGGGGCGCTCGGCGCCGTTCGGGCGGCCGGCGCCGCGGGCGACGGCGCTACCACCCGCAGCGGGCCGTTCCGGCCGCTCAGCGACGATTGCGCCGCGCCGACGCGCACATCGGCCTCGTCGAGCGCGATCCGGGCAGCCTGGAAATCGGCCAGGGCCGCGTTGCCCACCGCCAGATACCAGGAAATCAACAAAGTCACGATCAATATGCCGGCCGAGAAAACGACCGTCCACTTCAAGAGGTCGCGGAAGCTGCGCGCCCGCTCGACCAGGTCCGGATAGGCCTCGCCGGCAAGCGAGGTGCGCGACGGCGAGCGGGCCGATCCGCCATCCGGATGGCGCCGGCGCCGCGCCTTGGCGACCGTGTCCTGGGTCACCATCAAGGTGAAAGCGATCGTCGCGCCGCTGGCGGGCTTGGCCAGCCCGTTGAGGTAATCGCGAGTGCGGATCAGCAGCGCGGCCTGCCTGGCGACGTCCTCGGTATCGGACTGCTCCCGCTTGGGCGGCCAGGTGATCTCGCAGACCTGCTCGATCCAATCCTCGGGCAGGCCGCTGGGCGGCGCCAGCGCCGTCAACGCGGCGATCGTGACGTCCGGATTGGCGGAGATGTTGTCCAGCAGGAGATGGACCTCGCTGCGCGTCCGGCTGAGGATGAAGGCCGTCGGGTCTTCCGAACTGTCCTGGACGGGAGGTGGGTCAGGCGGGTCGCCGCCGGCGGTTTTTGCATCCGGTCGCCCGCCATCCGATGCTTCGTCTTTCTTCGTGGCAACCATGGACTTGCCCCCCAAATCGGCTTCGCCCAGGCTTGCCTGGAACAATTGACCGACCGCGAACTATGTCATCAGTAGACTTGGCGCACAAGTTGAGGCGATTATGCGACCCCGAAGGTCCAGCCTTCGGTGCGGGCGAGGTCGGCGGTGAGCCGGGACGGATGCCAATAGTCGCCCCGGCCGGCGATCGCGCGCAGTCCCGCCGCCGCGATCAGCGCGTCGGTCTCGTGGTCGTCGGGCTCCCGCGCAAGAGCGGCGGAATGGCTGCCGAGCGACGCCAGCGCGGCGTCGAGCTGGTCGCGGCTGCGCACCTTGCGGCCGCTCAATCCGGCCAGCCGGATGAACACCCGCGTGTAGATTTCGACCACCAGGCTGCCTCGCTCGGGCAAAGCGTCCATGGGCCAAATTGGGACATGACCATCCACCCGATGGAGCAGGCGCATGCCGGCGAAGCTCGCCTTGGCGACCTGGGCGGCGCCGATCGCGTCGTAGAGGGTGGAGGCCTTGCCGCCGCCGGTCGCGTTGAACGCATGCTCGCAGGCGCGGTGGTGCAGGAAGTCGCGCTTTGCCCCGTCCGCGGCGCCGAAATAGAAATGGCGGCGGTGGATCTTTTCGAGGAAGCTGGCCGCGCCCAGATCCTCGTCCCCGCAGAGGCTCTCGACATAGGCCCAAAAGGACTTGACGTCGGCCGGCACGTCCGCCTCCCCGGGCAGATAGGCGCCGCGCTCGGCGATCGGCGGGGCGAAGCTGAAATCGAAGCCGAACAGGGTCGGCGCCTCATCCGCCGCCGCGAGCAGCCATTCCAGCACCTCGCATCGCGACCAGACATGGCCCGGCCGGACCAGCGCCGGCGCCGCGCCTCCCGCCTCCGCCAGCGCCACCGCGATACCCTTGTGCCTGCGCCCCTTGGCGCCCGACCAGTCGATCGCGGCAAAGCGCTCGAAATACGGCGTCATTTCTTCTTCCGCGGCTTCACCTTCGGCTTGGCGGCGGTCCAGTCGCGGGAGCGGAGGATCATCGCCCGGACACGTTCGGGATCGGCACTGCCGAAGCGGATCAGCACGGCGGGCCAACCTTCATAATGCGGCGTCTGCCAGAAGGTCTCCGGATCGGTCTCCTTCAGCATCTCGACCGTGTCGAGATCCACGGCGATCCCGAACGAGGTCTTGTCCTCATGGCCGGTGTAGAGAAAGGCGCGGCCGTTCGAAGCGATTTTGACCGCCGGCTTGCCGTAGCTGGTCCCGAGTTCGGTGTCGGGCAAGGAAAGCGCGAAGGCGACCGCCTCCTCCCAGCTCCTGATCGGTTCAGCCATCGCGCAGGGCCTTTCTTTGCTCTTCCCACCAGGCGATGCGCTCGGCGATCCGTTTCTCGAGGCCGCGGTCGGTGGGGGTGTAGAAGGTTTCGGGCGCCATCTCCTCGGGCCAGTAATTGTCGCCCGAGAAGCCGCCCTCGGCGTCATGATCGTACTGATAGCCGGCGCCGTAGCCGATCTGCTTCATCAGCTTGGTCGGCGCGTTCAATATGTTCTTGGGCGGCATCAGCGAACCGGTGTCCGTGGCCGAGCGCCAGGCCGCGCCCATCGCCTTGTAGGCGGCGTTCGATTTGGGCGCGGTGGCGAGATAGAGGCAGGCCTGGACGATGGCGAGCTCCCCTTCCGGGGAGCCGAGAAAATCATAGGCCTCCTTGGCGGCGATGCACTGGACCAGCGCATTGGGATCGGCGAGGCCGATATCCTCCGACGCGGCGCGGGTCAGCCGGCGCAGCACGTAGAGCGGCTCCTCGCCCGCGGTCAGCATCCGCGCGAGATAATAAAGCGCGGCCTGCGGGTCCGATCCGCGTAAGGATTTGTGGAGCGCCGAGATCAGGTTGTAATGGCCCTCGCGGTCCTTGTCATAAACTGGCACGCGGCGGTGGAGCAGCTCGGACAATTCGGCCGGCCCGAGCGGCGCCTCAAGCGCGATCGAGAACAGGGTTTCGGCCTGGTTGAGGACGAACCGCCCGTCGCCGTCGGCGGTCGCGACCAGGGTATCGCGCGCTTCTGGCGAGAGCGGCAGCGGGCGGCCCACCAGGGCCTCTGCG
>JBKJZJ010000026.1:0-4290 GCA_046715355.1 Allosphingosinicella sp.
CGATGGCGCGCGCGGAGCCGACCCGGCGCGGACTCGCCGCTTCGCTCGCCCGGCCCGGCGCGCGCTTCGTCATGGAGGTGAAGAAGGCCTCGCCCTCGGCGGGCACGATCCGGCCGGGCGCCGATCCGGCGGCGCAGGCGGTCGCCTATGCCGGCGCCGCCGACGCGATCAGCGTGCTGACCGACGAGCCCTTTTTTGGCGGTTCGCTCGACGATTTGGCGGCGGTCCGGCGGGTCTATGACGGGCCGATCTTGGCCAAGGATTTCATCGTCGATCCGCGCCAGGTGGCGGAAGCGCGGCTTCATGGCGCCGATGCCGTGTTGGCGATGCTGTCGGTGCTCGGCGACGAAGAGGCGCGGGCGGTGATGGACGCGGCCGGGCGACTCGGCATGGATGTGCTCGTCGAGGCGCATGACGAGGCGGAGGTCGCCCGCGCGGTGGCGCTCGGCGCGCGCATCGTCGGCATCAACAATCGCGACCTGCGGACGCTGGAGGTCGACCTTGGCGTCACCGAGCGGCTCGCGCCGTTGGTGCCGCCCGACTGGCTGGTCGTCGCCGAATCCGGCATATCCGGGCGCGCCGACGTCGAACGGCTGGCGCCCTTTGCCGACGCCTTCCTGGTCGGCACCGCCCTGATGCGGGCCGTGCATCCGGCCCAAGCGGCGCGGGCGATCGCTTTTGGCCGGGTCAAGGTCTGCGGCGTGACCGGCGCCGGGGATGCTGAGGCCGCGGTGTCGGCCGGCGCCGGCTTCGTGGGCCTGATCATGGTACCCGGCACGCCCCGGGCGGTGACGCGCGCCGAGGCGGCGCGGATCGCCGAGGCGGCAGGCGGCGCCGGGCTTGTCGGCGTCTTTCGCAACGAGAAGGTGATGGAAGTGGCGCTGGCGGCGCGCGAATTGGGGCTCGATGCGGTCCAGCTCCATGGCGAGGAGGATGCGCGCTACATTCGCGGCCTGCGCGCCCTCCTGCCCGAAGCGACCGAAATCTGGGCGGCCGGCGCGGTCGGGCGCGAGGTGCCCGAGCCGAGGCTCGGCGCCGACCGGACCCTGTTCGACACCCAGGTGGACGGCCGCTCGGGCGGGACCGGCCGCGCTTTCGCTTGGGAACGGGTGCAGGGCCGACCCGAGCTCGGCGCCGCACTGCTCGCCGGTGGACTCGATCCCGGCAATGCGCGCACCGCCTCGCGGGTCGGCGCCTGGGCGCTCGACGTCGGCTCCGGGGTCGAGGCGGCGCCGGGGCGCAAGGACGGGGGCAAGCTGCGCGCCTTCTTCGAATCGCTGCGGCCGGAGGCGCGGACGTGAAGCTCTCCGGCCGGTTCGGCGCCTTTGGCGGCTTCTACGTGCCCGAAATCCTGGTGCCGGCGCTGGAGCAGCTCGAGGCCGCGTTCCTCGAGGCGCAGACGGATGCGGCGTTCCAGTCCGAGCTGGCCGATTTGCTGACCAAATATGCCGGGCGGCCGACGCCGCTCACCCGCTGCCGCAACCTCGGCGCCGGCAAGGCGCGCATCTACCTCAAGCGCGAGGATCTGCTCCACGGCGGCGCCCACAAGACCAATCAGGTGCTCGGCCAGGCTTTGCTCGCCCGGCGTATGGGCAAGTCCCGGCTGATCGCGGAGACCGGCGCCGGCCAGCATGGCGTCGCGACCGCGCTCGCCGGCGCGCTGTTCGGCTTCGAAACGCGCATCTACATGGGCGCGCACGATGTGGCGCGGCAGCAGCTCAACGTCTTCCGGATGCGGCTGATGGGCGCGGAGGTGATCCCAGTCACGTCGGGCGGCCAGGGCCTCAAGGATGCGATCAACGAGGCGTTGCGCGATTGGACCGCGAGCTTCGCCGATACCCATTATCTGCTCGGCACCGTCGCCGGGCCGCATCCCTTTCCGACCGTCGTGCGGGAATATCAGCGCGTCATCGGGCGCGAGGCGCGCGCGCAGGTCTTGGCCGAGGAAGGGCGGCTGCCCGACGCGGCCATCGCCTGCGTCGGCGGCGGCTCCAACGCGATCGGGCTGTTCGCGGACTTCATCGGCGATGCGCAGGTAAGGCTGATCGGCGTCGAGGCGGCGGGAAAGGGCCTGGACGGCGACGAGCATGGCGCGACCCTGCTGCGCGGCCGGCCGGGTGTGCTGCACGGCGCCGAAACCTATGTGCTGCAGGACGCGGACGGGCAGATCGCCGAGAGCTGGTCGGTCTCGGCCGGGCTCGATTATCCCGCGGTCGGGCCCGAGCATGCCTTCCTCAAGGATAGCGGCCGCGCCGAATATGTGGGGGCAACCGACGCGGATGCGCTGGCCGCTTTCGCTCTACTGGCGCGCAGCGAGGGCATCATCTGCGCCTTCGAATCGGCGCATGCGCTCGCGTACGCGCTGAAGCTGGCGGACGAGGCCGACGTGCTGATGGTCGGCCTTTCGGGGCGCGGCGACAAGGATATGGAACAAGCGCGGCGCCTGCTGGAGCTGCCGGAATGAGCCGCTACGACGCCACGTTCGCGAGGGGAGAGGGCGTGTTCGGCGCGTTCGTCATGCTCGGCGATCCGGGGCTGGCGGCGAGCGCGGACATCCTCGACGAATTGGTCGCGGGCGGCGCCGACATGATCGAGGTCGGCATCCCCTTTTCCGATCCGATCGCCGACGGGCCGGTGATCCAGGCGGCGGCGGTACGGGCGCTGGCGGCGGGGGCGACGCCCGCCCGATCCTTCGCCCTGCTCGCCGCCTTCCGGGCGCGCCATCCGGCGGTGCCGGTCGGCATCCTAACTTATGCCAATCTCGTCCTCGCGCGCGGCCGGGACGATTTCTACTGGCGCGCGGCGCAAGCGGGCGTGGACAGCGTGCTGATCGCCGACGTGCCGCTGCTCGAGGCCGCGCCCTTCGCCGCCTCGGCACGGACGCACGGCGTCGAGCCGGTGCTGGTGGCCGCCGCCAACACGCCGCGCGAACGCCTGGCCGGCATCGCCCGGCTGGGCGGCGGCTACACCTATTGCGTGACGCGGGCGGGCGTGACCGGGGTCGACGAGGCCGTGCGCTTCGACCATGAGGAGATGCTCGCCGTATTGCGCGAGGCCGGGGCGCCCCCGCCCATTTTCGGCTTCGGCATCTCGCAGCCGGCCCATGTCCGCGCATCGCTGGAGGCGGGCGCGGCCGGCGTGATCTCGGGCTCGGCGATCGTCGCGCGGATCGCCGCCGAGGAGCCGGTCGAGGCCTTCGTCAGGGAGATGAAGGCGGCGACGCTTTGCCGCGCCGCAACAATCCGCTAGACCGGCCCCATGTCCACCTACACGATCGACACCGCGACCAGCCGCGCCACGCCGACGCCGGCGCCGGGCAAGCGCCTCACCGCGCCCGCCATCCTCGCCCGCAAGGGCAAGGAGCCGATCGTCGCCTTGACCGCCTACACGATGCGGATGGCGCAATTGCTCGATCCGCATTGCGACCTGCTGCTGGTCGGCGACAGCCTCGGGCAGGTGATTTACGGCCTGCCTTCGACGATCCCGGTCAGCCTCGAGATGATGTGCGCGCACGGCGCCGCGGTGGTGCGCGGCTCCTGGCACGCTTTGGTCTGCGTCGACATGCCGTTCGGCTCCTATGAGGAAAGCCCGGAACAGGCCTTCCGCAGCGCCGCGCGGGTGCTGAAGGAGACCGGAGCGGCGGCGGTCAAGCTGGAGGGCGGCGAGGCGATGGCCGAGACGGTGGCCTTCCTCGCCGGGCGCGGCATTCCGGTGATCGGCCATGTCGGGCTGACCCCGCAGGCGGTGAACGCGCTCGGCGGCTATCGCGCGCGCGGCCGCGATGACGCCGAAGCGAAGAAGGTGATCGCCGACGCCAAGGCGGTCGCCGGGGCGGGCTGCTTCGCGCTGGTCATCGAAGGCGTGATGGAGGAAATCGCGGCCGAGGCCACGAAGGCGGTCGCCTGCCCCACCATCGGCATCGGCGCCTCGGCCTCGTGCGACGGCCAGATCCTCGTCACCGAGGACATGATGGGAATGTTCGAGCGCACCCCGCGCTTCGTCAAGCGCTTCGGCGACCTCGCCTCGGAGATCAGCGCCGCCGCGGCGGCCTATGCGCAGGACGTCAAGAGCCGCGCATTCCCGACCGAGGAACAGATCTACCGGGGGAAAAAGTGAGTCATCCCGGCGAAGGCCGGGACCCATGACCTCGGTTCTGCGAGAATGAAGAAGGCGCCGTCCCCTATCCGGTAGCGGCGGTGTTCATGGGTCCCGGCCTTCGCCGGGATGACTCCTGCAGGGTGCGAATGCGAAATGCGGGCCTTCCGTTTCTCGCGGCGCGTAGCTAAGGAG
>JBKJZJ010000027.1:0-3096 GCA_046715355.1 Allosphingosinicella sp.
GGCGGCGATAGGTCTTGGCCCGCTCCGATTGCCAGGAGCCGAACACCGCGCCGATCGCGCCCCATAATTGCTCGCGCGGATCGGCCGGGAAGGCGCGGCCCAGCTCCTCCTCGACGATCTCCTTATAGCGGCCGACGAGCCGCTCCCACTCCTCGGCGGCGAGATCGGTGTCGAGATGGACGCCCTTATCCTCCTTGGCGATCTCCAGCGCTTCCTCGAAGGCGCCATGATCGAGCCCGAGGACGACGTCGGCATACATCTGGATGAAGCGGCGGTAGCTGTCCCAGGCGAAGCGCGCGTCGCCCGAGGCGGCGGCGAGGCCGCGCACCGTCGCGTCGTTGAGGCCCAGGTTGAGGACCGTGTCCATCATCCCCGGCATCGACACCCGCGCGCCCGAACGGACCGAAACCAGCAGCGGATCGGCGGCGTCGCCGAAGCTCTTGCCGGTCACCCGCTCGAGATGGGCGATCCCTTGCGCGACCTCGGCGGCGAGCGGGTCGCGGAAACCGGCTTTATGCTCGTCATGGAGCGCGCAGGCCGGTGTCGCGATGGTGAAGCCCGGCGGCACCGGCAGGCCGATCGCCGCCATTTCGGCGAGATTGGCGCCCTTGCCCCCGAGCAATTCCTTGTTGCCCGCCTCGCCGTCGGTGATGCCGCCGCCGAAGCGGTAGACGAACCGGCTCATCTCAGCCTTCGATCCGCGAGAAATCGGCGACCCGGTGGACCGCGTCGCGCATCCGGGCGAGCAGGTTGAGCCTGATCTCGCGCCTGGCCGGGTCGGGATCGTTGACGATGACCTTGTCGAAGAAAGCGTCGACGGGCCCGCGCAAGCTGGCGAGCGCCGCCATCGCCCGCTCATATTCCTCGTCCTCGAGCGCCGCTTTGACCTTGGGCACGGCCGCGTCGAGCGCGTCGTCCAGGTCCGATTCCTCGAGCTGCGGCGTGTAGGAGGCCGGCGCTTTCACGCCCGCCTCGCCCGTCCATTCCTCCTTCTTGAGGATGTTGGCGGCGCGCTTGTAGCCGGCGAGGAGATCGGCCCCTTGCGGCGATTCGACGAAGGATTGCAGCGCCTTCACCCGCGCCAGCAGCCGGACGAGATCGTCCTCGCCGCCGAGAGCGAAGACCGCGTCGATCAGATCGTGGCGCGCACCCGCCTCTCTCTGCTGGACCTTGAGCCGGTCCTCGAGGAAATCGAGAATCGCTTCGGCCAGATCCTCGACCTCCTCGATGATCTTGCCGCGCTCGATATTGGGAGTCAGCGCCGCCTTCCAGCGGACCACGACGCGGTCGCCATGGCGGTAGGTGAAGGTGCCGACCTCGGCGGTGATCTCATGCTCGTGCTGGTCGGAATCGAGCAGATCCGGGAAAGTCACCGAGGAAAGCGCGCCGAGCCGCGAGACGACGTTGAGCACCGCGGCCTGGACGAGCACGTCGGAGAGCGGCAGGCGCAGGCCCGTCTTGGTCAGAATCTGGAGGAAGCCCAAAGCCGCGCGGCGCAGCGCGAACGGGTCGCGCGAGCCGGTCGGCTTCTCGCCGATCGAGAAGAAGGCGACCAATGTGTCGAGCTTGTCGGCGATGTTGACCGCGACCGTCACCGGCGCGGTCGGCACGTCGTCACCTTGTCCCGCCGGCTTGTAATGATCGCCTATCGCGTCGGCGACCGCGTCGCTCTCCCCTTGCGCGCGGGCATAATAGCCGCCGATCACGCCCTGCAGCTCGGGAAATTCGCCGACCATCTCGGTGACGAGATCGGCCTTGGCGAGGCGGGCGGCGATCTGGACTTCGGCGATGTCCGCGCCCTTGATCAGCCGCTCCTGGACCAGCCATTGCGCGAGCTTGGCGACGCGCTCGACCTTGTCCGCGATGGTGCCGAGCTTCTCGTGGAAGACGATCTGATCGAGCTTCTTCGCCTGCTCGGCGAGCGGGATCTTCAAATCCTGGTCCCAGAAGAATTTGGCGTCGGAGAGGCGGGCCGCGAGCACCTTTTCATTGCCGGCCACGATCGCATCGGGATCGCTCGAATCGATGTTCGCGACGAACAGGAAGCGCGAACTGAGCCGGCCGTCCTCGCTTTGGCAGGCGAAATATTTCTGGTTGACCCGCATGGTCAGCTGGATGAGCTCGGGGGGTAGCTCCAGAAAGGCGGAATCGAAACTGCCCTTCAACGGGACCGGCCATTCGCAAAGGCCGGCATTTTCCGTCACCAGGCCCTCGTCAGGAACCAGAATCGTCTTGCGGGCCAGCTTTTCGGCGCCCTTCCGGATCAGTTCCTTGCGCTCTTCCTGGTCGACGACGACGTGGCAGGCGCGCAATTTCTCGGCATAGTCGCCCGCGCCCCCGATGGTGATCGTGCCGGGATGATGGAAGCGGTGGCCGACCGTCGCCGCGCCGGCGCTTATGCCGGCAATCTCGCACGCCACGACCTTGTCGCCAAGCAGCGCGACAATACCCTGCAAGGGCCGAACCCAGCGGGGGCTTTCGGTCGAGATGGAGGCCTCGCCCCAGCGCATCGACTTGGGCCAGGGGAAAGCGCGGACGATCGCCGGGATCGCCTCGGCGAGGATTTCGGCGGTGGCCCGGCCCGGGCGCTCGACGGTCGCGAACCAGACGCCGTCGCGCTCGACGAGCCGGTCCTGGGTAAGCCCGGTCTTGCGCAGGAACCCCTCGAGCGCCTGCGGCGGCGCGGAAACGCGCGGGCCCTTGATCTCCTCGGAGACGGCATCGGTCCGCTCGGGCAGGCCGCGGGCGATGAGGGCGAGCCGCCGCGGGGTGGCGTAGGTCTCGACGGCGTCCGCATTCAGGCCCGCCTTCCCCAGCTCCGCCTCGAACAGACTTTGCAAGTCCTTGCAGGCCTTGGCCTGCATCCTTGCCGGAATCTCTTCTGACAATAGTTCGAGCAGGAAGTCGCTCATGCGCACGGCCTCTCTGCGTCTCTGCGTCTCTGCGCGAATTCCGTATTTTTTGCGCGCAGAGGCGCAGAGACGCGGGGAAGGAAGGAAGGATTGCGCCTGGCGGCGCGGGAAGTCACGCCGCCCACCCGTTCTTCTCCATCCAGGCCTGGCAGGCGCCCTTGGCGAGCTCGCGCACCCGGCCGAT
>JBKJZJ010000028.1:0-16529 GCA_046715355.1 Allosphingosinicella sp.
CCCCAACCCTCTCCCCAGAGGGGAGAGGGAGGCTTTGCACACCCGCTTCGAGCGCGTCCGCCTGGCGCTCGAGCAGGCGACGGTGGCCGGCGGCTGGCGCAGCCACCTCCACGAATTCCTGCTGTTCGGGTTCAAGCAGGCCTGGGCCTGTTTGTTCGGCGCGCTGCTGCTCGCTTTGCTGATCGGCACCCACCTCTTCTACCCGCGCGAGGCCTGGCTCTCGCGCTACGATTTCCTGACCCTGGCGGCGGTCGCGATCCAGCTCGCCCTGCTCGCCTTCCGGCTCGAAACCTGGGACGAGGCGAAGGTGATCCTTGCCTTCCACGTCGCCGGAACGGCGATGGAATTGTTCAAGACCGCGCACGGCTCCTGGATCTATCCCGAGGCGGCCCTGCTGAGGATCGGCGGCGTGCCGCTCTTTTCGGGCTTCATGTACGCCTCGGTCGGCTCCTACATCGCCCGCGTCTGGCGGATTTTCGACTTCCGCTTCAGCCGCCATCCGCCTTTGTGGGCCGCGGCCGCGCTCGCCGCCGCCATCTACGTCAATTTCTTCGCCCATCACTGGCTCTGGGACCTGCGCGTGCCGCTGCTCGCCGCGACCTTCCTGCTGTTCTGGCGCTGCCGGGTGTGGTTCCGGCCGTTCCGCCGCTACCGCGCCATGCCGCTGCTGCTGGGCTTCCTGCTCGTCGCTTTGTTCATCTGGATCGCCGAGAATATCGGCACCCTGTCGCAGGCCTGGATCTATCCCAACCAGCGCCACGGCTGGGCGCCGGTCCCGGCCGCCAAGCTCGTCGCCTGGTACCTGCTGATGATCATCTCCTTCGTCCTGGTCGCTTTGGTCAACCGCCCGCGGGCGATGGACGACGGCCCGCCAATGACTTAGGCTCGCGTCACCATCGGAAGGGGAGCAACGAGGATGATCCGGGCCTTTCTGACCGCCCTGGCATTGGCCGCGGGCGCGAGCCAGGCGATCGCGCAGGCGCCGCAGCCGCCACCACCCCGGACCTACACGCAGGATCAATTGTGGAGCCGGAGCGACGGCCGGATCTCCTTCACGCCAGCCAGGATCAGCCTCGCCTTGCGGGCCGGCCCCGTCTCCTTCCGGGAAACGGGGGAGATCGGCGCGCCCGGGCGCGGGCTCGACAATACGATGCAATATCGTTCGGACGACGCGCAGGTCTTTGCGAGCGTCTATTTCTATCTTCCGCCGCTCGCCCATGCGGGCCTGTCCGCCTTCGCCACCGAGCAGGGCCTGGAGCTGCTCTCCGCGAACAGCCTGCGGCGGGTCTCGGCGGGCACCGCCCCGCTGGGCGGCGTCGCCGACGGCGCGGTCCGGATCGACTATCGCGGCTACCGCGAAACGATGGCGAGCAGCGCCGCCTTTTTCAAGGCCGGCCGCTGGATGGTGAAGCTGCGCGTCTCCGGCCCGGAAAACCGGCGCGCCGACGTCGAGGCAGCAATGACCGCCTTGATCGCGTCCTTCCGGTTCGAGGGGGAGGCCAGGCCCCGGCCCGCCGTCCTGCTCGACGTGGCGGGCTGCGCCTCCGCTCCGACGAATCCCGCCCGCGCGCTGGCCGACAATCAGGACACGTTCGCCGATTCCCTGCTCGCCGCATTCGATCCCACAGGAGAGATGACGCAGCGACCAGGGACGAGCAATCCGGCCCCCATTCTCGCCCGTTTCGGCCATAGCTGGTGCCTGTCGACGCGGGCACGGATCGCCAACCAGACGATCCCGATCCTGCGCGCCACCGGACCCGCGCCCAGCGGGAGCGGGCGCGTCAATGCGCGGACCGTCGCGGTCGCCGTGATCAGCGATTCCGGCAGGCTGGTGGAGGTGGTGCACGGCGACGAGAACCGCTTCACCGTCTATCATCACCAGATCGGCGAGACCGTGGTCCTGGGCGCCTATGCCGCGCCCCCCACCGACGAGCAGATCATCGCCATGCTCACTGGCGCCGACCGGGAGGCGGGCCGGATTCGCGCGCGGGTCGGGCTGGGCATTGATGGGAATACCGAGATCGAGCTTCGGGCGATTCCCGGGCTGACCGACCGGCCGACGACCTGAGCCTCAGCGCACCGCCTCGTCGCGGTAGGCGAGCTCGAAATTGCCCCAGCGGCGGCCGCGCACGTACATCGGCACGAACACGTTCTTGACCGGCAGATAGCGCCCGCCGCCCATCTCCATGCCGTAGGTGGCGAGCATCGCCTCCTTGTCCGAGGCGATGGCGCGCCGGGTGATGTCGTCGATGAAGTTGCGGCGGTTGCGGCAATGTTCGGCGTTCCACTGGGGATCGTCGCTTTGCGGCAGCGAGCGGGCGGAGATGTGGGTCGGCAGATAGCCGTTGATGTCGGTGAGCGCGGTCGCGATCAGCCGGGGCTCGGCCGCCATCAGCCGGTCGAGCACGGGGCGGACATGGGCGTCGGCGAATTCGCAGAAACGGGTCTCGTACTGGACCGGGTTGGTGCCCGGCATGACCACGTAATTGGTGTCGAACACCGCCTCCTCCTCGACCTCGCCGCGGGCGATGCCGGCCTCGATCAGAGCGTGCAGCTCGCGCGCGGCTGCTTGCGCGAATTCGATGAAGGGCGTGTCGTCGATGCGCACGCCCGAAGAAGCGAGCCGGTCGAGCATCTCGTTGGAGAGCAGCTCCAGCTTGGTGAGTCGGTCGTGCGTCACCTTCAATTGCCCGCCATTGTCGCGGGCGTCGGCGGCGAAGCTGGAAAGGCCGCTCTTCACGCTGTCGACGCTGGCCTGGATATGGCTGGTCGACTGGGCGATGCCGTCGGTCTGGCGGTCGACCAGGGCGACGATGTCGGCGACGTCGCGGACGGTCTCGTTGATCCGGGTGAAGCTGCCTTGCGCGACCCGGCTCTTGTCGACGCCGGCCTTGATCTCGCTGGTCACCGCCTCCGCCTCGCGGGTCAGCGAGGCGATGGTGCCGGCGATCTCGCCGGTGGCGGCGCGGGTGTCGTGGGCGAGCTTCTTCACTTCGGCGGCGACGACCGCGAAGGAGCGGCCGGCTTCTCCCGCCCGCGCCGCCTCGATGGTGGCGTTCAGGGCGAGCATGTTGGTCTTGCTGGCGATGGTCTCGATCGAAGAGGAGACGCGCTGGACGCGGCTCATCGCCTCGGTGAAGCCGGCCATGCGGTCGCCCAGCTGGACGACGAGGTCGGTGAGACCCGAGAAGATGCGGATCGTGTCCTCGATCGCCGCCCTGCCCTGCTCCAGCTTGCCGCGCGCCTGCTCGGCGAGCACGCGCGCCTCGTCGGTCGAATCGGAGACGCGGGCTTGGTCGGCCATGAGACGGGTGGTCACATCCTCGAGGCTGTCGAGCATGCGAAGATTGGCGGAGATGCGCTCGTTGACGCCCGCGACATAGCCGGCGACGTCGCTGCACTCGATCGCCAGCGACCCGCAATTGCGCGCCACCTGGTTGATCGCCTCGCCGTCCGTCCTCTCGCCCGCGCTGCTCGCCACCTTATACCCCTGTTTGTGGTTCTGACCGAGGGGCTAAGGGGAATAGGTTTAAAGGTCGTTAACTATGTCGGTGCGGTCCGCACCGGCATACCCCGGCGAAGGCCGGGGCCCAGGACAAGGGGTCCGGCATCGTCGCCTCTCCCCCGTCATCCCGGCGGAGGCCGGGATCCAGCTTCTTGTTTGTCTAGGTTCTGGGCCCCGGCCTGCGCCGGGGTGACGATGAAGGCTGAACGGGGTACAGCCTTCATCGGCATGTTCTTCTCCTTCGTCGACGAGCTGCGCGCCGCCGGGATCCCGGCCTCGATGAAGGAGCATCTGACTCTCCTGGAGGCGCTCGACGCCGACATCATCGGCGCCAGCCCGGAGGACTTCTATTATCTCGCCCGCACTACGTTCGTGAAGGACGAGGGGCTGCTCGACCGCTTCGACCAGGTCTTCGGCAAGGGCTTCAAGGGGCTCGAAACCAGCTACGGCACCGACGCCGTGCCGATCCCGGAGGAATGGCTGCGCAAGGTCGCCGAGCTCTATCTCACCCCGGAGCAGATGGCCGAGATCAAGTCGTTGGGCTCCTGGGACGAGATCATGGCGGCGCTCAAGCAGCGGCTCGCCGAGCAGCAGGGCCGCCACCAGGGCGGCAGCAAATGGATCGGCACCGGCGGCACCTCCCCCTTCGGCAATTCCGGCTACAATCCGGAAGGAGTGCGCATCGGCGGGGAAGGCAAACAGGGCCGCGCGCTCAAGGTCTGGGACCAGCGCGCGTTCAGGAACCTCGACAACAAGGTCGAACTGGGCACGCGCAACATCAAGGTCGCGCTGCGCCGGCTCAGGCGCTTCGCCCGCGAAGGCGCCGCCGAGGAGCTCGACCTCGACGAGACGATCGACGGGACGGCGCGCAAGGGCTGGCTCGACATCCGCATGCGGCCCGAGCGGCACAATGCGGTCAAGCTGCTGCTCTTCCTCGACGTCGGCGGCTCGATGGACCCGCATATCAAGCTTTGCGAGGAGCTGTTCAGCGCGGCGACGTCCGAGTTCAAGAATCTCGAATTCTTCTACTTCCACAATTGTCCCTATGAGACGGTGTGGAAGGACAATCGCCGCCGCACCAGCGAGCGCATCCCGACCTGGGATCTGCTCCACAAATATGGCCACGACTACAAGGCGGTCTTCGTTGGCGACGCCTCGATGAGCCCCTATGAGATCACCCACGCCGGCGGCTCGGTGGAGCATTATAACGAGGAGGCCGGCGCCACCTGGCTGCAGCGGATGACGGCGACCTACCCGGCGGCGGTCTGGCTCAACCCCGTGCCCGAGCAATATTGGAACTACACCAGCTCGATCCAGGTGATGCGCACGTTGATGCGGGACCGGATGTATCCGCTGACGCTGGAGGGGTTGGACGACGCGATGCGGACGCTGAGCCGGAAGAGCTGAGCTTCCATCCTCATTCCTTGCCTGTCTCCATCACGTTTCGTAGCCCCAGATGCTCGACGAAGGGATCGAAATCGCGGTCGCTGTGGAGCAGGCGCGTCTCGTTCAGGATGCACCAGGTGGCGATCATCGTGTCGATTGTCTTGCGCACCGTGATTCCTCGGGCCCGCAGGCGGCGGAAATTGCGCGCCGCTTCGATCGCGACCTCGCGACCGCCAATTTCGACGGTCGGCAGCGTTCCCATGAGGTCGAGGGCGATATTGAAGTCCGCGTCGCTCTGAAAACCCTGAAGCACTTCAGCGAGGATGATGTCACCGATGATCAGCGCCTCATTGCCAAGCAGCCCGTCGAGGCGATCCGTTTCCGGACTGGGCGCGTTCCGGAAATAATCGATCCAGACGCTGGAATCGACGAGGATCAAGGCCGCGCCCTATCGGTTCGCATAGCGTCGAGATCGCCTTCCCATTTGAGGCGGCCGCGAAAGCGGCGGATGCCGGCCTGCCGGTTCAGGCGTACGAGCGTGCGCAGGCCGAGCTCAACCGCTTCGCGCTTAGTGGTGAGCCCGGTGGCCTTGAGAGCGTCCGCCATCAGCGCGTCGTCGATAACGATATTGGTCCGCATGTGTATCGCCTCCTTAGACTATACACATAACTCAGCGGCAGGCTGACTGCAATGGGTCGATAGCTGCCTTGCGCTGGTTGCCGAGCAGGCAGGTGGCGAAGGCGACCGCCGTGCCGATGCACAGTTGGTAGGGGAAGGCCAGCGACTTCCACGACGCCGGCAGGCCGAGCATGTCGACGACATAGGCTTGCTGAAGCGCGATGGCGATAAAGCCCGTCGCAAGCGCCCAGATGACGGACGCGGTGGAGCCGCGGCGGGTGAACAGGATGGTGAAATAGACGCCGAGCAGGCCGGAATAAGCGAAGGTCATCACCGACAAAGCGAAATTGAGCAAAGGCGCTTCGGTATAGCGCTGCCAGTAGAAGCAGAGCACCGACATCGCCAGCAAGGCCAATGCGAGCAGCACCATGCCGATGCGGCCGGCGCGGACGAAATGCGCCTCGGGCATCTCGCGGCGGCGCGCCACCCAGGGCCGGTAGAAATCCTGGATCAGCACCGAGCTCATCGAGATCAGCCCCGAATTGACCGCCGCCGCCGCGAGCACCCCGACCGCGACGAAGCCGCGCACGCCGGGCGGGATCTGGGTCAGGATATAATGCATGAAGATGGTGATCTTCTCGCCATTGAACTCGCCGCCCGCGCCGCCGCCAGCGCCGCCCATCAGATCGGGCCGGTCGTAGAAGACGTAGAGCAGCGAGCCGATCGCCAGGAACAGCAGGACGACCGGGATCGAGGCCAGCACCGAGGCGTAGAGCGCGCGGCAGCCGTCGCGGGAATCGCGGCAGGCGAGGAAGCGCTGGGTGATGTCCTGGTCGAGCCCCATGCTGGCGAAGAACAAAAGGGTGATGCCGGTGACCGTCGCGAGCAGCGAGAAGGGCGCGGTCAGGTCGAAGGAAAGGTCGACGAGGCGCAGCTTGTTCTCGGCCGAGAGGGCCGAGACGATCTCACCCGTCGAGGCGGGAATGCTGCTCCACAGGAACCAGAGCACGACCAGCGCCGCGCCGACGTAGAGAACGACCTGGACGAGATCGCTCCAGATCACCGATCTCAATCCGCCGATGAAGGTGAAAGCGAGCCCCAGGACGACCAAAGCGACCGAGGCGAGCAGCACGTTCGAAGCCTGGATGTCGGCGAAGACGATCATCGAGACGGCGATGGCGGCGAGGTAGAGCCGCGCCCCGCTCGCGAAGATCCGGCCGATCAGATACATGCCGCCGGCGGCGCGCATCGCGCGAGCGTCGAAGCGGTTGCCGAGCAGCTCGTAGACCGTCGTCACCCGCTCGGCGTAGAAACGGGGAATGAGGAATTTCGAAACCAGGAAGGCGGCGATCAGCGGCCCCAGATAGGACGTCAGATAGGTATAGTCGCCGCGATAGCCGTAATCGGGCGCGCCGAGGAAGGTCGCCGCCGACTGGGTGGTCGAAAGCACGGAGACCGCCACCAGCCAGATCGGGACGCGGTGCCCGGCGAGGAAATAATCGGACGCGTCCCGCTGCCGGCGGGTCGACAAGATGCCGGCGAGCGCGAGCAACGCGACATAGGCGCCGACGATCGACCAGTCGAGCGCGGTGAATTGCGCGTCCACTTTTCAGTAGAGCAGAAAGGGCCGGCGCGCCTCGCGCCAGGCTTTCTCGTCGGGCATGGCCGATGCGTCGAGGTCGGCGGGCGCCGCCGCCGCGTCATCGACCCATAACCTCAGCGCCGGTCCGCCGTTGATGACGTCGATCGCCAATTTGCCGAACTCATATTCGTAAGCGAAATCGCGCCACAGATCATAGCCCGGATGGAGCGAGCGGATCGCCTTGAAGCCCAAAGCCTGGAGCCGCCAGGGCCTGAAGGCTTCGTGGTCGTAAGCCGGCCCGTCGGCATGGACGAATACGCCCGAGCAGAGCTGGCCGACATGCTTGTGGAAGGTCGGCTGGAACCACATGTCGCGCAAAGTGCACCCCGCCAGCCAGTCAGGCGCGAGGCCGCGCATCTCCGCGATCACGGCGCGCGCGTCGATGTCCGGCGCGCCGAACAGCTCCAGCGGCCGCGTCGTGCCGCGCCCCTCGGACAAGGTCGTGCCTTCGAGCAGGACCGTGCCGGCATAGGCCCGCGCCATGTTTAGGCTGGCGGCATTGGGGCTCGGGTTGATCCAGGGCCGTTCGCCCCATGGCCAGCCGAAGCCCGGGCCTTCGTCCGGCTGCCAGCCCTCCATCGCGATCACGCGATAATCGACGTCGAGCCCGAAATGGCCGACAAACCAATGCCCGATCTCGCCCAAAGTCATGCCGTGCCGCATCGGCATCGGCCCGGCGCCGACGAAGCTTTCCCAGCCCGGCCGCAGCGTCAGCCCCTCGACAGGCCGCCCCGCCGGATTGGGCCGGTCGAGCACCCACACCGCCTTGCCGTGCGCGGCCGCGGCTTCGAGCACGTAGAGCAGGGTGGTGACGAAGGTGTAGATGCGGCAGCCGACGTCCTGCAGGTCGACCAGCATGACGTCGAACGTGCCCATCGCCTGACCGCTCGGCCGCCGCACCTCGCCGTAGAGGCTGAACACCGGCATGCCGTGGGCAGGATCGGTGAAATCGGGCGATTCCACCATATTGTCCTGCAGGTCGCCGCGAACGCCATGCTGCGGGCCGAATATCGCCGTCACATTGAGCCCGGCCGCGACTAGCGCGTCGAGGCTATGGGTGAGGTCCTCGGTGACCGAGGCGGGATGGGCGAGCAGGGCAATGCGCTTGCCCTGCAGCGGCGCGCGCAATGTGGGGTCGGCGAGCAGGCGATCGATGCCGAATTTCATGCCGCGTCAGGTGCCGCGATATCGAGCGCAAAGCAATCCGGATGGTGGAAGTCGGGCTTCCCGGGCGGGTGGGCCAGCGCCCAATAGGATTTGGTGCCGTCGGTTTCCTCGAGCACAGCCGACAGACCGATCTGAATCCTTCCCGCCAATATGCCTTCACGCGCGATCGTGGCCGCAAGCTCGTAATAGCTGTCAATCTCGTCGGCTCGATCCTCGAGGCGGCCATCGACCAGATGGGGGGAGCCGATCCCTGTCAGGGGTGTCATGCCGGTTCGCCGTCCCGAGAAGCGATATGCGGCCCAAGCAGCCAGGGGAGCGAAGTTGAACTCAATATAGCCCGCTGCGCCGGGCTCTCGCGCAAAGAGCTCAAAACAGGTGCCGTTCCACAATCCATCCTGCCGTCCCTGCTTTTCCCGGAGCTGCAATCCCGTTCGGTGGTCGACTTCGTAGTTCAACCATAGAAACCGCTCTTGGACAGAGAGACGGACGGAAAGCCCCTCAACCAGGCGAGGTGGCGAAGCCGGATGGGGGACGAGGCTGACCAGCGATTGCAAATCATGACCTTTTCGCTACGCGCACAACGATGACCGAGTTCAAATCCGATCTTCTACGCCTGCTCGACAAGCGCGGCTATGTCCACCAAGTCACCGACGCCGGGGCGCTCGACGCGCTGGCGCAAAAGCAGGTCGTCCCCGGCTATATCGGCTTCGACGCCACCGCCCCTTCGCTCCATGTCGGCAGCCTCGTCCAGATCATGCTGCTGCGCCGGCTCCAGCAGGCCGGGCACAAGCCGATCGTGCTGGTGGGCGGCGGCACCTCCAAGATCGGCGATCCGAGCTTCAAGGACGAGGCGCGTAAGCTCATTTCCGCGGAAGTGATCGACGCCAATATCGCCTCGATCAAACGGGTGTTCGAACGCTTTCTGACCTTCGGCGACGGTCCCGCGGACGCGATCATCGTCAACAATGCCGATTGGCTCGACGCGCTCGAATATATCCCGTTCCTGCGTCAGATCGGCCAGCATTTCTCGGTCAACCGCATGCTCGGCTTCGACAGCGTCAAGCTGAGGCTCGAGCGCGAGCAGTCGCTCAGCTTCCTCGAATTCAACTATATGATCCTGCAGGCCTACGACTTCCGCGAGCTCTCGCTGCGCGCGGGCTGCCGGCTGCAAATGGGCGGATCGGACCAGTGGGGGAATATCGTCAACGGCATCGAGTTGACCCGCCGGATGGACGGCGTCGAAGTCTTCGGCGTGACCACCCCGCTGATCACCACCGCCGACGGCGGCAAGATGGGCAAGACCGAGCGGGGCGCGGTCTGGCTCAACGCGGACCAGCTCGGCCCTTACGATTATTGGCAGTTCTGGCGGAACACCCAGGACGACGACGTCGGCCGCTTCCTGCGCCTGTTCACCGATCTGCCGCTCGACGAGATCGCGCGGCTCGAGGCGCTCGAAGGCGCGGAGATCAACGAGGCCAAGAAGGCGCTCGCCGACGCGGCGACGGCGATGCTGCACGGCGACGTGGCGACGGCGGCAGCGGCCGACACGGCGCGCAAGACCTTTGAGGAGGGCGCGGGCGGGGAAGCCCTGCCGACGCTCAAAGTGTCGGGTTCAATCGGCCTGGTCGAGGCTTTGATCGGCCTCGGCCTCGTCGCCTCGAAGAACGAAGCGCGCCGCCTGATCGCCCAGGGCGGCGCCCGTGTCGATGGCGGGGCGGTGACGCGGGACGAGCCGATTTTCGTTACCGGCGAGGTTCGCATCTCGGCCGGCAAGAAGAAGCACGGCCTGCTCGCCCCCTGAGAAACAGCGTCGAGATTTCGGTTTCCTCCGGATCGGGGATCGGTATATCCTGGCCGCCTTGTTGGAGAGGCCTCTGCCTGTCGTTGCTGAAGTCGCCGCGGCCTGAGAGCCCGGCTTGCGATGCCGAATGGCGGGCGCGAAAGCGCCGCGCCGCCGATCGTCCGCGACTTTCAAGGAACGTCCAATGTGTTCAGATATCGACGTGCCGCCGAACTGGCACGAGCAATTCTTCACCGCGCCCGTCAACGCCTTCTGGGAAGCCGTGGTGCCGCCCGAAGCGACGGC
Source organism: Allosphingosinicella sp. (assembly GCA_046715355.1). Taxonomy (GTDB): domain Bacteria; phylum Pseudomonadota; class Alphaproteobacteria; order Sphingomonadales; family Sphingomonadaceae; genus Allosphingosinicella. The sequence continues at coordinate 10,405 of JBKJZJ010000028.1, forward strand.
GGCCGATCTCGCCTTCGTCGAGCGGCATATCGCCGTCCCGCCCCCGGCGCGTCTGCTCGATATGCCGTGCGGCGCCGGACGGCACGCGCTCGCCCTCGCGGCGCGGGGCTACGAGTTGACCGGGGTCGACCTTTCGGAGGATGCCATCGCCCGCGCCTCCCTGGCCGCGAAGGGCCTGCCGGCGCGCTTCCTCCGCGCCGATATGCGCGCATTCCTTCCGGACGCGCCGTTCGACGCGGCCATCTGCCTTGGCAACAGCATCGGCTATTTCGGCCCGGTCGGCATGGCGGCCCTGTTCGCCTGCCTTGCCGCCTGCGTTCGCGCGGGCGGCCGCCTTATCCTCGACAGCGGCACCTGCGCCGAATCGCTTTTCCCGCTGCGCGACGGCGGCGAGATCGCCTTCGACGGCGGCACCTACTCTTCGCGCTTCGCTTATGATGCGATGCGGTCGGTGCTTAAGACCGAGGCCTTACTGTCCATCGATGGCAAAGAGCACGAGCTGCGTTATTCCCACCATGTGGTGACCAGCGGCGCGCTCGTCGGCGCGCTGGCAGCGGCGGGCTTCCGGACGCAGGCGCTCTATGGCGATACCGGGGATGCGCGCTTCGTCCCAGGATCAGCCCGCCTGCTGCTGGTGGCGGAGCGGATATAAGCAGGCGATTCGATCATCCGCCCCTGAGCAATCCCACCGCCGCGTCGCGCTCCATGAGGTAGAGCAGCACCCGCGCCGCCCGACCCCGCTCGCCCTCCAGCCCGCCGTCGCGGTCGACCAGCAGGCGGGCGTCGTCCATCGCCATCGGGGCGAGCGCGGCGATCTGCTCGGGCGAGGCTAGCCGGAACTGGGCCTCGCCCGATTGCCGCGTGCCCAGGATCTCGCCGGCGCCGCGCAGCCGCAGATCCTCCTCGGCGATGCGGAAGCCGTCATTGGTTTCGCGCATCAGGGTGAGGCGGGCTCGGGCCGTTTCGCTCAAGGCGTTGCCGCGCAGCAGCAGGCAGATGCTGTGCTGGTCGCCGCGGCCGACGCGGCCCCTCAGCTGATGCAATTGGGCGAGGCCGAAGCGGTCGGCATGCTCGACGATCATCAAGGTCGCATTGGCCACGTCGACGCCGACCTCGATCACCGTTGTCGCGACCAGCACCGCGACCTCGCCACGCTGGAACGCGTCCATCACCGCGTCCTTTTCCGGTCCCTTCATCCGGCCGTGGACGAGGCCGATCTTGTCGCCGAACCTGAGCCGCAGGACGCGCGCGCGCTCCTCGGCCGCGGCGAGGTCCACGGCCTCGCTCTCCTCGACCAAAGGGCAGACCCAATAAGCCTGCTTGCCGGCCGCGATATGGCGCCCGAGCGCGTCCGCCACCTCGCCCAGCCGCTCGGCGCTCAGCACCCGCGTCTCGACCGGCATCCGCCCCGGCGGCATTTCGTCCAGGCGGCTGACGTCCATCTCGCCATAATGGGTCAGGGTGAGCGTGCGTGGGATCGGGGTCGCGGTCATCACCAGCAGATGCGGGGGCCGCTCGGCCTTTTGCGAGAGCATCATCCTTTGCGCGACGCCGAAACGGTGCTGCTCGTCCACCACCGCCAGGCCGAGCTTCCTGTAGCCGACCGCCTGCTGGAAGATGGCGTGGGTGCCGACCAGGATATGGATCGAGCCGTCGGCCAGCCCCATCAGGCAGGATTCGCGCGCCCGCCCCTTCTCCCGCCCGGTGAGGATAGCGACGTTGACAGGCAGGCCCGCGAGCAGGCGGAGGAGCGTGTCGTAATGCTGGCGGGCGAGGATCTCGGTCGGCGCGAGCAGTGCCGCCTGCGCGCCCGCCTCGACCGCGGCCAGCATCGCCATCAGCGCCACCAGGGTCTTGCCCGAGCCGACGTCGCCCTGGAGCAGGCGCAGCATCGGCACCTCCTGCTGGAGGTCGCCCTCGATCTCGGCGCCCGCCCGGCGCTGGGCATTGGTGGGGGCGTAAGGCAGCTTGAGCGCGTCGCGCAGGCGGCCGTCGCCCTTGAGCGGCAGGCCCTTGCGCCGGCGCGAGGAGGCGCGGACCAGCATCAGCGCCAGCTGGTTGGCGAAGACCTCGTCATAAGCGAGCCGCTCGCGGGCGTGCGCCGCGGCGGGGTCGCGATGGGCGGTCTCCAGCGCCTCTGCCCAGTCCGGCCAACCTTGCCGCGCCTTGAGGCTCGGCTCGATCCACTCGGCAAGACCGGGCCGCCGTGCCAGCGCCTGGCCGGCAAGGTCGCCGAGCCGGTGGTTGGTGAGCCCTTCGGAGAGCGGATAGACCGGCTCGCGCGCCGGGATCGCGGCCGCCTCCGCCGGGAGCAGCACATAATCCGGGTGGACGATCTGCAGCTCCTGGCCGTAGCGGTCGAGCCTTCCCGAGACGATCCGCGCCTCGCCGAGCGGCAGCTGCTTCTTCCCCCAGCCCGGATTATTGAAATAAGCGAGCGTGACGTAATTGCCCCGGCCGTCCTCGGCGAAGATGCGCAAGGGCCCCCTGCCCCCCTGGCGATAGTCGCGGGCGGTCAGCGCGACGGTGATCGTCCGCCCGACGTCGCCCTCGTCGAGCGCCGCGACCGGCTTGCGGTCGATCCAGCTCACCGGCAGGTGAAACAGGATATCCACCACCCGGTCGAGCTTCAGCCGGTGCAGCGGCTTGGCGAGCGCCGGCCCGATGCCCTTCAGCACCTCCACTTCGGCGAACAGCGGGTTGAGGACGTCGGGGCGCATGACTGCACATGGTCTGCCCCAGATCGTCATTCCAGCGAAAGCTGGAATCTGCTTGCGCTGGAATGACGGACAAAGACTGCCTACATTCAAATTGGTGCCGGCTTTGAGGAGGCGCGGGCGTGTCCAAGTGCAGGTTCTGCGCGAAGGTGCTTCGCTGGCTCGGCATGGAACCGGGGCTCAGTTGTGAGGCGATCCTGCGGTCGCACTGGAACGAGTCCGACGACTGGGAGCGGACGCATTCGAACGATGACGAGCTCTGGTGGAAGGATTCCGACCGGAATCGCGCGCTGATCGAAGAAGCCTATGACCGCCAGGACGCCGACCCGGAGGGTGCTTTCAGAATGTTCGTGGAGGCGGCGGAGGCAGGCTCGCCCCGCGCGATGGAAACGGTCGGATCCTATTACGAGACAGGGACCGTCGTGACGGCGGACTTCGACCAGGCCGCGGACCATTATTACCGGGCGATCTGCGCCGGCTCATGGATGGCGACGATCGCCTATGCCCGGCTGCTCGCTGCGCATGGCGATGGCGATGAATGTGAAGCTATGCTGCGCGACGGCGTGGAGCTGGATTTCGTCCCCGCTTATTTCTGGTTGGCGTGGCTTCGCTATGAGCGCACCCCGACCCGTGCGACCTGCCGCGCGATCAGGCCCCTGCTGGACTATGCCGCCAATCAGGGTCATCCGGGCGCGAAGAAGACGCTCGGAACGCTGATGGCGAAGGGAAAATTCGGTCTTCTCGCGATTCCGAGGGGCCTCAAGCTCATTCTTGAGACGATGCCGCCGATCCTGCGCACCGACGCGGCGGCGGCCGCCAATCGCCTGAAAAGCCGGGCACTCGAGGCGGCGGCTCCATAGTCTGTCACAGGCTGAAGAAAAGCCGGACCCCGATCAAGTCCGGGGTGACGACGAGGGAGAAGGGCATTACAGGCCTCTCCAACCCACCAGCCGACTGGCCCTGAAAGGCCCGTCGGCCAATCACGCATGGACGCAATGGACCGCGATGCCCGCCTGAAACGCCTGAAGTTCCGCGCCCGGCACAGGGGCGTGCGGGAGGCGGACATGCTGGTGGGCGGCTATTTCGACCGATGGCACGGTGCGTGGTCCGATGCAGATATGGCCTGGTTCGAGGCGTTTCTCGAGGAGCAGGACGTGGATATCCTCGCCTGGGCGATCGGAACCGCCGCCGTCCCTGCGCGCTGGCGGGGCGAGATGATGACCCGCCTTCAGGCCCTCGATTACATCCAGCTTCCCTGAACGAATGAGTGACCTTCAGAAAATCCTGACGGCGACCGGGCCGATCACGCTGGCGGGCGTGCCGGGTGGTTTCATGCCCTGGCTCGCGGCCGATCTGGCCCGCGCCGCGACGGGACGCGCCGTCTTCATCGCGCCCGACGAAGGGGCGATGCGGGCGCTGGCGGATGCGGCCAGTTACTTCGCGCCGGAGCTTGAGGTGCTGGCCTTCCCGGCCTGGGACTGCCTGCCCTACGACCGCAGCTCGCCCTCCTTGCGCGCGACCTCCGAGCGCCTCGCCACATTGCACGCGCTCCAGCGAAGGACGACGAAACCGCAGCTTCTCGTCACCACGGTCAACGCCGCGACGCAGCGCACGTTGACCCCCTTCCGCGTCCGCCAGCTCGTCGCCCGCCTGGCCCCCGGCGAGCGGATCGGCATCGAGCGGCTCGCGGCTTTGCTCCAGGCCAATGGCTATGGCCGCACCGAGACGGTGCGCGATCCGGGCGAGTTCGCGGTGCGCGGGGGCCTGGTCGACCTGTTCCCGGCGGGGGAGGAGCAAGCGCTCCGCCTCGATTTCTTCGGCGACGAGATCGAGAGCGTGCGCCGCTTCGATCCCGCCACGCAGCGCAGCATCGATCGGATAGATGGCTTCACGCTGCTGCCCGCCTCGGAAACCCTGCTCGACGAGGATAGCGTCAAGCGCTTCCGTTCGGCCTATCGCGAATTGTTCGGCGCCGCGGCGACCGGCGACCCGGTCTACCAGGCGGTGTCGGACGGCCGCCGCATCGCCGGCGTCGACCATTGGCTGCCGTTGTTCGAGGAGCGGCTGGCGACCCTGTTCGACCATCTCGCGGACGACGACATCACGGTCTGCGACAGCGGCGATGCGGGCGCGCTCGAGGCGCGCTTCGAAGCGGTCGCGGACTATTACCAGAATCGCGAGCGCGCGCAGAGCAAGGAGCCCGGCTCCTACCGGCCGCTGGCGCCGGAGACGCTCTATCTGACGCGGGGCGAATGGGACGCGATGGTGGCGGCGCGGCCGCTCCACCAGCTGACCCCGTTCCACGAGCCGCAAAGCGCCTCGGTGATCGACTTCGCGATGTCGGGCCCGCGCGATTTCGCGCCGGAGCGGGCGCAGGGCGCCAACGTCTACGAAGCGGTCGTCGCCCACATCGCGGACCTGCGCCGCGCCGGCAGGAAAGTGGTGCTGGCGAGCTATTCGATCGGCGCGCGCGAGCGGCTCAAGGGGCTGCTCGCGGAGCATGGGCTGGAAAGGGCGGTCGAGGCGGAGACTTGGCAGGAGGCCTTGGGCGCTTCCTCCGTGGCGCTCGCGGTCATCCAGCTGGACCACGGCTTCACCGGCGCCGGCATCGCCTTGCTCACCGAGCAGGACATGCTCGGCGACCGCCTGGTCCGCCGCCGGAAGCGCCGCAAGAGCGCCGACGCCTTCCTCTCCGAGCTCGCGACTCTGACCCCGGGCGACTTCGTCGTCCACGCCGATCACGGCATCGGCCGCTACGAGGGGCTGACCCAGATCCCGGTGCAGCGAGCGCCGCACGATTGCGTCGCTTTGTCCTATGCGGGCGGCGACAAGCTCTACGTACCGGTCGAGAATATCGACATTCTCTCGCGCTACGGCTCGGACAGCGAGGGGGTGACGCTCGACCGGCTGGGCGGCGAGGCCTGGCAGCGGCGCAAGTCGCGGATGAAGGAGCGGATCCGGGCGATCGCCGGCGATCTGATCAAGGTCGCCGCCGAACGCGCGCTCCGCCCCGGTGCGATCGCCGAGCCCGATACCGGCTATGCCGCCTTCGCCGACCGCTTCCCCTATGAGGAGACCGAGGACCAGGACCGCGCCATCGCCGACGTGATCCACGACCTGGCGGCGGGCAAGCCGATGGACCGGCTGGTCTGCGGCGACGTCGGCTTCGGCAAGACCGAGGTCGCGCTGCGCGCCGCCTTCATCGCCGCCATGGCCGGGCTGCAGGTGGCGATGATCGTCCCCACCACGCTGCTCGCCCGCCAGCATTACGAGAATTTCCGCGACCGCTTCCAGGGCTTCCCGGTCGAGATCGGCCGCCTCTCCCGCCTCGTGCCCGCCAGGGAGGCGAAGGAGACCAAGGAGGGGGTCAGAGCGGGCAAGGTCGATATCGTCATCGGCACCCACGCC
>JBKJZJ010000029.1:0-3859 GCA_046715355.1 Allosphingosinicella sp.
CCACCATGCGCTTCCTCGACGCCGCCGAGGTCGCCGCTCTGGCCGACGCCTCGCGGCCCGTTCCCGGCTTCGCGCTGACGCCGCGGCTCCGCGCGCGGGTCGCCACCAAAAGCCGGCGGGTGGTGAGCCGCAACGTGGTGGCGCGGCTGCCCGGGCGCGACGCGCGGCTCAGGGCCGAGCATGTCGTGCTCAGCGCGCATCTCGACGGGCTCGGCGTCGGCGCGCCGGTCGCGGGCGACAGCGTTTACAACGGCGCGCTCGACAATGCGGCGGGCGTCGCGGCTTTGATCGACATTGCTGCTTATTATCGCCGCCAGCGCGCCCGGCCCCGCCGCTCGATCCTGTTCGTCGCGCTGACCGGGGAGGAGAAGGGCCTGCTCGGCTCGCGCTGGTTCGCGCGGGCGCCGACCGTGCCGCGCGCCTCGATCGTCGCCAATCTCAATTACGACATGGCGCTGCCGCTCTTCCCGCTGACCAGCATCACCCTGCTCGGCGCGGAGGAAAGCGGCATCGGCGGCGACGCGCGGGCGGTGAGCGCCGCGATGGGCCTGCCGCTGGCGCCGGATCCCTTCCCGGACCGCAACTCCTTCGTCCGCTCGGACCAATATGCGTTCATCGAGCAGGGGATACCGGCGGTCGCCTTCAAGTTCGGCTTCGCGGCCGGTACGCCGCAGGCCGAGACCGAGCGCGCCTGGCGCCGCGACCGCTATCACAGCCCCAGCGACGATGCCGCCCAGAATGTGTTTCGCGAGGACGAGATCCGCCTGCACGATTTCATCGCGGCGCTGGCGCTGAGGATCGCCGATGCGGACGCGCGGCCGCGCTGGAATGCCGACAGCTTCTTCCGCCGTTTCGCGCGGGATTGAGGAGAATAAGATGCGGGTCCACGCCCTGATCCTGCTGCCGTTGCTCACCGCGGGCGCGGCCGTCGCCCAGCCCGGCGCGGCGCCGCCCTTGCTGCCGCCGGCGCAGGGGGAGGCGATCGCGGCGGAGGTTTCGGGGGCGCGGGCGCTGGCGACGGTACGCGTCCTTTCCAACCATCACCGGATGCGCGGCTCGGAGGGCTATCGCGCCGCCGCCGAGGCGATAAGCGACCGGTTGCAAGGCTACGGCCTGGAAGGCGTCGAGATCATCTCGCTGCCCGCCGACGGCACGATTTTCTACGGCACCCAGCGCTCGCGGCCCGGCTGGAACGCGCGCGCCGCCGAATTGTGGGAGGGGCGGCAGCGGATCGCGTCTTGGGCCGAGCAGCCGATCAGCCTGGCGCAGGACAGCGTCTCCGGGCGCGCCGAGGCCGAACTGGTCGATATCGGCGCGGGGACGAGCGAGGCCGATTATCAGGGCAAGGAGGTGCGCGGCCGCCTCGTGCTGACCTCCTCGCAGCCGGGCGCGGTCCAGGACCTCGCGATCGGCCGCTTCGGCGCGGCGGGCATCATCTCCTGGGCGCAGAACCAGCGCACCGCCTGGTATGGCGACGACGAGAGCCTGATCCGCTGGGGCCACCTCGAAACCTTCTCGCAGCACCCGACCTTCGCCTTCATGGTCTCCCCGGCGCGGGCGCGGGGCTGGCAGGAGCGGCTGCGGCGCGGCGAGAGCGTGCGGCTGCGCGCCGAGGTCGAGGCGGGCAGGAGCCCGAGCGCCTACCTCATCCCGACCGCGGTCATCCCCGGCCGGCGGCGCGACCGGGAGATCGTCTTCTCCTGCCACCTCGACCATCCCAATCCCGGCGCCAACGACAATGCCTCCGGCTGCGCGGGCACGCTCGAGGTCGCGCGAACCCTGAGCCAATTGATCCGCAGCGGCGCGCTGCCGCGGCCGGAGCGGACGATCCGCTTTCTCTGGCCCGCGGAGATCGAAGCCACGACCGCTTTGCTCAACGCGCGGCCCGAATATGCGCGGCGGACGCTGGCGACGATCCATCTCGACATGATCGGCGGCAATAGCGAGATCACCAAATCGGTGCTGCGCGTGCGCGGCTCGCCACCGAGCTTGCCGAGCTTCGTCTCCGACGTCGGCTTTACCTTCGCCCACTGGGTCAACGACCAGTCGCTGCTCTTCGCCGACACCGGCGCAGCCCCTTGGCCGTTGGTCGAGCCGGACGGCGACCGGCGCGCCCTGCAGGCGGTGATCGGCGGCTTCGAGCAGGGCAGCGACCATGAGGTGTGGTCGGAGGGGAGCTGGCGGATCCCGGTCATCTACATCGCCGACTGGCCCGACCGCTACATCCACACCCAGCGCGATCTGCCCTCCAATCTCGATCCGACAAAGCTGCGGCGCGCGATCTTCATTGCAGCGGCCTCGGGCTATTTTCTGGCAAATCTGGGGCAACGTGATGAGTTGGCGATCGGCAGAATGTTATTCCGGCAGGGACAATTGCGCGCTTGGGAGGCGGGAATTCGTGCTGAAGCAATCAGACAGGCTGGCGGCAGCGTCGAAGCATTCGACAACGTCCTGCGTCACCAAGTCGCATTGGAGATGCGGCAACACCTCTCCGTTGCGCGATTCGGCCTGACACCCAACCCTGATCTGTCAGAGCCGCGCACGCAGAGCGGCCCCGTCTATCGTCGAATCAGCAATCAAGGCCCGATGAACGGCTTCGGCTACAGCTGGTTTGACGACCGGCTGGCCCGCGCCGGGCTGGCACGGCCGCGCCTGCTCGCGCGCGAGCCGGTCTGGGCCGGACCAAGCTATGCCTATGAGGCTTTGAACCTGGTCGATGGCCGTCGTAGCGTCGGCGAAATCAGCGATGATCTTGCCGCCACGCTCGGCGCCGTGCCGGCGGACGAGGTGGCGGAATATCTCGACGTGCTGGCGCGGCTCGGCGTGCTGGAAAGGGTGGGTGGCTGATGGATCTCGGTATCCAGGGCAGGAGCGCGCTCGTCTGCGCGTCGAGCAAGGGGCTCGGGCGGGCCTGCGCGACCGAGCTGGCGCGGGCCGGGGCGCGGGTGGCGATCAACGGGCGCGATCCGGAGCTGCTCGAACGGGTGCGCGGCGAGATCGCCGCCGAGACGGGGGCGGAGGTGGTCGCGATCGCCGGCGACGTCTCGACGGAAGAAGGGCGCGCCGCTTTGCTCAGCGCCTTTCCGGCGGTCGACATCCTCGTCAACAACAATGGCGGGCCGCCGCCGCGCGATTTCCGAGCGGTGGATCATGACGCGATGCTCGCCGGGCTGGAGGCGAACATGATCGCGCCGATCGCGCTTATCCAGGCGGTGATCGACGCGATGGTGGAGCGGCGCTTCGGGCGGATCGTCAACATCACCTCGGGCTCGGTGAAGATGCCGATGGCCGGGCTCGATTTGTCGAGCGGGGCGCGGGCGGGGCTGACCGGCTTTCTCGCCGGCGTCGCAAGGCAGGTGGTCCACGCCAACGTCACGATCAACAATCTGCTGCCCGGCGCCTTCGATACGGACCGCATCGCCTCCTTCGTCGCGGCGCAGGCGGAGCGGAGCGGGCGCGACCCCGCGGAAATTCGCGCCGAACGCGAGCGCGGCATCCCCGCCAAGCGGCTCGGCGATCCGGCCGAGTTCGGCGCGGCCTGCGCCTTCCTCTGCTCGGCCCGGGCCGGCTATATCACCGGCCAGAGCCTGCTGATCGACGGCGGCGCCTTTCCGGGGATTCTCTAGGGTCCGGACTCAATTAGCGCTCGTTGATTTATGTAATATGAGAGTCATCCCGGCGAAGGCCGGGACCCATGAACTCGGAGCTGGAAGAACAGCGCTGAAGTCGGCACCTTTTCGGAATCGCTGGTGTTCATGGGTCCCCGCCTTCGCCGGGATGACTCACTGCGTTGCCCGCCCCCTTCCCAAATTAGTGCCGGCTCTAAACCTAAACCTTCGGAGGAGGGCGGGGTAGGGTT
>JBKJZJ010000030.1:0-2966 GCA_046715355.1 Allosphingosinicella sp.
GTCGATGATCAGGCTGATCGGGGTCCCCGTCGTCCGGCCCTCATAGACCCCCGAGAGGATCCGCACCCGGTCCGGCTCGGCGCGCGCCGAGGTGAGCGCGCTCGCGCCGGGCCGCCGCGCGTCGAGCCAATGCTGGATATCTTCCTCTGCCAGCGCCAGCCCGGGCGGACAGCCATCGACCAGCGCGCCGATCGCCGGGCCGTGGCTCTCGCCCCACGTCGAGAAACGGAACAGGCGGCCGAACGTGTTTATACTCATCCTCTTGGCGTGCCTGTCTTGGGCGGATAGCACGGGGGCAGGGGAAGGCGCATGCGGCCGTTGAAGCAAATCCTGGTCCTTTTAGCCAGCATCCCGTGGGCGGCGCCGTCGCCGGCCGCGCCCGGGCCGGAGGACGTGGCCGCCGTCCGCAATTACGTCGCGCGCAACCGCGCCTACACGCCGGCGACCCGGGCGGAGGCGCTGCGCCGGCTCGAGCTGCTGCCCCGCTTTACCTCGGATCCCGCGCGCTTCGAGCTCGAGGTCGCCCATATCGCGGCCCTGGCCGACAACGGCCACAGCGCGCTGCTGCCGCCGCAATGGGCGTCGCGCTACAAGCGCAGCCCGGTGCGCCTGGGGCTGTTCGCCGACGGCCTCTACGTGGTCGCGGCGCCGCCCGACCGGCGCCGGCTGGTCGGCCGCCGCGTGCTCAGGATCAACGGCCACGACTGGCGGGAAATCCGCGCGGCCTATGCGCGCTACCAGGGCGGCGAGCCGGGCTTCCGCGACCAGTTCGTCTCCCTGTTCATGGAGCTGCCGGCCCTGCTCGCCGCGGCCGGCTTCGGGACCGATCCCGACCTCGTCGAATATGGCCTGGCGCCGCCGCGCCGCGGGCGGTCCGAGCAGGTGCAGGTCGCCGCCGAGCTCTCCCCCTATCGCGGTGACACCGCCTTCACCGGCGCGCCGATGCTGCTCGACGCCGCGGCGATGCTGCCGCCGGCGGCCCGGCCGCTCTATTTGCGCGAGCCCGGGCAGCGCTTCCGGCTCGCCTTCGTTCCGGAGATCGACGTCGCCTATGTTCAGCTCAATACCACGGGCGGCCTGCATATCACCGCCTTCCTCGACACCGTGCTCGCCGAATTGCGGGCGCGGCGGCCGCGCAACATCGTCCTCGACCTCAGGTTCAACATGGGCGGCAACCTCAACATCACCCGCGATTTCATGCGGGCGCTGCCGGATCTGGCCCAAGGCGGGCGCGTCTACGCGATCACCTCGGGGCGCACATTTTCCGCCGCCATCTCCAGCCTCGGCTATCTGCGCCAGGCGGCGGGCGACCGGCTGGTCATCGTCGGCGAGCCGATCGGCGACCGGCTCGAATTCTGGGCGGAAGGGGACATCATGCGGCTGCCCGGCCTGGACGGGCTGATGCTCTATGCCACCGAGCGGCACAATTACATGACCGGCTGCCCGGAAGCCGATTGCCACGCCTCGGTCCGCGAGCACCCGATCCGGGTCACCGGCCTCCAGCCAGACATCGCGGCGCCGCTGCGCTATGCCGATTTCCGCGCCGGCCGCGATCCCGCGATGGAGGCGATCGCCCGCCACGTCCGCCGGGTCCGCCGCCTGCCTTATGCGCCGATGCTCGCCGCCGGGCGCTAACCTTCGGGCAGTTCGGAGAAAGTGGGGGCATAAGCGGCCTCCCCCGGGGCGGCCGGCCGGACGTTCATCGCGAAGGCGTCTGGCCGATTTCGCGCAACGTTCGCGCGTTGAGCTCCTCGAACTCGCGATAGAGAGCGTCGCAATTGGCGCGGGTCGAGTGGCAGGAGATCTCCGTGCGCATGCCGACCCTGCCGTTCTCCTCCCCCACGCTTCGGCAGGCGACCGCCGGATGAGCCGGATGGGCGGCGGTGGTGAAGGTCCAGACGCGCATGTTCGGCGCATCCTCATAGGCGAGATAGCGCTCGTTTCCCGGCAGCGGCGGCAGCCGGGCGGCGAGCGCGGCTTGCAGCGTCGGGACGTCGGGGGCGGTCGTGCCGCAAAGATTGGGCGGCCCTTCCTCCAGCGAGTGAATCCCTTCGGGAACCGGTTGCGCTTGCGCCGGCGCCGGCGCGCCGGTCAGCAGGAGGGCGAGGGCGAGGACGTGCCGCACGATCGGCCTCAAGTCGTCGAGATGTCCGGCGCGTCCTCGGCTTTCATGCCGATCACGTTGTAGCCGGAATCGACATGGTGGATCTCGCCGGTGACGCCCGAGGCGAGGTCGGAAAGCAGATAGAGGGCGGCCCCCCCGACATCCTCGATGGTGACGTTGCGCCGCAAGGGGCTGTTATATTCGTTCCATTTCATGATGTAGCGGAAGTCGCCGATGCCGCTCGCCGCCAGCGTCTTGATTGGGCCGGCGGAGATGGCGTTGACCCTGATCTTCTCGCGGCCCAGGTCCATGGCGAGATACTTGACGCTGGCCTCCAGCGCCGCCTTGGCGACGCCCATCACATTGTAATGCGGGATCACCTTCTCGGCGCCGTAATAGCTCAGCGTCAGGATCGAGCCGCCTTGCGGCATCATCGCCCGCGCCCGCTTGGTGACCGCGACGAAGCTGTAGGCCGAAATGTTCATCGTCAGCAGGAAATTGTCGAGGCTCGTGTCGACGAACTTTCCCCTAAGCTCGTTCTTGTCGGAAGAGCCGATCGCATGGACGAGGAAATCGATCGTCTCCCAGCGCGCCTTGAGCGCCTCGAAGGCGCGGTCGACGTCGGCCATGTCGGCGACGTCGCATTCGATCAGGAAGTCGGCGCCGCGCTGTCCGGCGAGCGGGCGCACGCGCTTTTCGAGCGCCTCGCCCTGATAGGCGAAAGCGAGCTCCGCGCCGTGCTCGGCCAGCGCCTTCGAGATGCCCCAGGCGAGGGAGCGGTCGTTGGCGAGACCCATGATCAGCCCGCGCTTGCCCGCAATGATCCCGCCAGGCGCGGCGGTCGGGGAGGCCTGGGCGGTCG
>JBKJZJ010000031.1:0-11238 GCA_046715355.1 Allosphingosinicella sp.
TCTCTGCATATCCCGGTGTGCATGGGTCCCGGCCTTCGCCGGGATGACTCATTCCTTTGTTCCCCCGCTCCCGGTCTAATCGTCGAGCGGCGCGAAGCTGGGCTCGGTCTTGCCGAGCCGCGCCCGCACGGCCTCGCCGATGTCCTGGCTGGCCAGCGTTCCGGCATTCCACAAGGCGACGTCGCGCAGGCCCTCCTCGACCGGCCGGCCGCGGCTGTGGTTGAGGCTCTTCTTGGCGCCGGCGACCGCCAGCGGCGACTTGGCGGCGATGGTCGCGGCGATTTCGAGACCCGCGGCGATCGCCGCCTCGCGATCCGTCTCGAGCCGGTTGACGAGGCCGTAGCGCGCCGCCTCGTCGGCCGCCATCCGCCGCCCGGTATAGGTCAGTTCGCGCAGCACGCCCTGCGGGATGAGGTAGCCGAGCCGCTGCAGCGTGCCGAGATCCGCGGTGATCGCGACGTCGACCTCCGCGATCTGGAAGAAGGCGCCGGCGGCGGCGACGCGCAAATCGCAGGCGCTGGCGAGGTCGACTCCGGCGCCGATGCAGCCGCCGTGGACAGCCGCGATCACCGGCGCGCGCGCCTGCTCGACGGCGCTGAACGCGTCCTGCAGCCATTCGATATGGCGAAGCTTGGCCTCGACCGCGCGCCCGGCATCTGCAGCCGGCGCGAACTGGCTCGCGGCATATTCGAGGTCGAGACCGGCGGTGAAATGCTTGCCGCGGCCGGAGAGCAGGATCGCCCGCACCTTGGGGTCGCGGCCAAGCGTGCGGAAGGTGTCGCCGATCGCGGCGAACATGTCCCTGTCCATCGCGTTGAACTTGTCGGGTCGCGCCAGCTCGACATGGGCGACGCCGCCTTCGATCCCGACGATGATCCGGTCGCTTCCCATGGCGGCCCTTCCGCGATTAGAGATGGTGGATGAGCAGCTTTACCGTGAACGGCCAGCCCGTCCACTATCGGATGGACCCCGCGACCCCCTTGCTGTGGGCGCTCAGGGACGCGCAGAATCTGACCGGCGCCAAGTTCGGCTGCGGCACCGGCCATTGCGGCGCCTGCATGGTCCATGTCGACGGCAATGCGGTCCGCTCCTGCCGGGTGCCGATCTCGGCGCTCGAGGGCAGCTTCGTCACCACCATCGAGGGCCTGTCGCGCGACCGCTCGCATCCCGTCCAGCAGGCCTTCATCGCCGACATGGTGGTCCAGTGCGGCTATTGCATACCGGGCGTGATCATGGCCGCCGCCGCCCTGATCGACCGCAACGACAGCCCGACGGACGGAGAGATCGACGCGGCGATCACCAACATCTGCCGCTGCGGCATCTATCCCCGGCTGCGCGAGGCGATCCGCCGGGCGATCCGGATCAAGACTGGGCGCGAGCAGGTGCCCGGCGCGCCGGCGCCCGGGATCGCGCCCGAGGAAGCGGCGCGGACGGTGCCGGCGCTGCGGGCGCCGCCGCGCGGGTCGCGGAGGCCAAGGCCCTGATTTCCTGTCCGCTTGCTTACCGGCCGGTTCAGCAACCGCTCATCCGCGAATCGGCACAAGCCGTCTTATCACGTGGCGGGCCGAACCTGCCGGGGACAAAGGAGTATTTCGATGCGCAAGGCATTGATCGGATTGATCTTGGCGGCGACGGCGATCACGCCGATCGCGGCCGAAGCGCAGCGCGGCCACCGTGGCGGCGATCGTGGCGATCACGGCTCGACCGGCGAAAGCCGCGCCGAGCGGATGCAGGCGCGCAACGAAGCCCGCGCGGCCCGCAACGACCCGGCGCCGCAAGAGGCGCAGCAGCAGCCGGCGCAACAGCAGCAGCAGGTCGTTCAGCGCCAGCGCGGCGGCGACGGCGGCGATCGCGGCAACCGCGGCGGCTGGCGGGGCAACGACAACAATCAGGCAGACACCAATCGCGGCAGACGCGGTGGCGATGACGGCAACCGCGGTGACCGCGGTGGCCGCGGCGGCTGGCGCGGCAACGACGACAATCAGGCCGACTCCAATCGCGGCAGACGCGGCGGCGATGGCGGCGATCGCGCTGACCGCGGCAGCTGGCGCGGCAACGACAACAATCAGGCCGACTCCTATCGCGGCAATCGGGGCGGCGGCGACGGCTATCGCGGCCGCCGCGGCACTCAGCCCAGCATCTATCCGGAGGCCTGGCAGGGCGATCCCAACGACCCGCGCCTGCGCAACTATCAGCGGCTCGAGCGCCGCAACCAGCAGGAAGGCTATCGCCGGGGCGATAATCGCCGCGATGACGGCCGGAATTGGCGCGGCAACCGGGGCGACAATGACGCGCGCCGCGGCGACGGCCGGCGGGGCAACTGGAATCGCGGCTGGCGCAACGACCGCCGCTACGACTGGAGCAGCTGGCGGCGCTTCAACCGCGACCGCTTCCGCGTGTCGCGTTATTATTCGCCCTACCGGAACTGGGGCTATTCGCGCTTCTCGATCGGCCTGTTCCTAGAGCCGCTCTTCTACAGCAATCGCTACTGGATCGGCGACCCCTGGCAATACCGGCTGCCGCCGGCCGCCTACGGGACCCAGTGGGTGCGCTATTATAACGACGTCCTCCTGGTCGACATCTACACCGGCGAGGTCCTGGACGTGATCTACGACTTCTTCTGGTAGGCCGGCCAGGAAGAGCGCTTTCCCGGCGAGGGGAAACCGGAAGCCCGGAGCAGCGCCAGCCGCTCCGGGCTTTTCGCTTGTCAGGGCCGCCGCCGCTATCGCATGAAGCGCGCCTCCGACCGGGAGTCGCGCCGATGATCGTTCGCCTGCTTGTTTTGTTTCTGTCGCTCGCCGCCGCGCCTGCCTTCGCGCAAGCTCCCGCGCCGCGCGAGGGCGAGGCGGTCATCGTCGTTCATGCCGGCCGGCTGATCGCCGACGCGTCGCGTCCTGCGCAGGGCCCCTCGACCATCACCATCGCCGGCGGACGCATCCAGAGCGTCGCCCCCGGCCTGACGCCTCCTCCTCCGGGCGCGCGGCTGATCGACCTCACCGACAGGACGGTGCTGCCCGGCCTCATCGATATGCATGTCCACCTCTCCGGCAATCCCGGCGGCGACTATCGCGAGGAAGCGGTCGACACCGACGAATATGCGGCCCTGACCGGCGTGCGCAACGCGGCGAGGACCCTGCGCGCCGGCTTCACCACGGTGCGCGACCTGGGCTCGGGCCCGCAGGTCGGCTTCGCCCTGGCGCGCGGCACCAGCGAGGGGCTGTTTCCCGGCCCCCGCATCATCGCCTCGGGCCCCGCCATATCGATCGTCGGCGGCCATGGCGACGTCACCGGCTTCCGCCCCGATGTGATCCGGGCGCTCTCCGGCGGCAACACCTGCACCGGCGCGGTGCAATGCGCCGAGCGGGTGCGCGAGGCGGCCCGCGCCGGCGCGCAGGTGATCAAGTTCACCGCCACCGGCGGCGTCCTCTCGCAGCAGGCCCGCGGCCTGGAGGCGCATTTCACCGACGAGGAGATGCGCGCGATCGTCGTCACCGCCCATTCGCTCGGCCTCAAGGTCGCCGCCCACGCCCATGGCGCGCGCGGCATCGAGGCGGCGGCGCGGGCCGGGGTCGATTCGATCGAGCACGGCACCTTCGCCGACGCCGCCGCCATCGCCGCCATGCGCCGCTCGGGCACCGCGCTGGTGCCGACCCTGATGGCCTTCACCGGAGTCCGCGAGGGCCTCGCCCGCAACGTCTTCACCCCGGCCGTCGCCGCCAAGGCGCGCGAGGCGCTCACCCATCTCGGCGAGGCGGCGCGGGCGGCCCGCGCGGCGGGCGTGCCGGTCATCTTCGGCACCGATGCCGCCGTCTATCCGCACGGCCGCAACGCCGAGGAATTCGCGCAGCTCGTCCAACATGCCGGGATGAGCCCGGCCGAGGCGCTCGCTTCGGCGACGACCGGCGCCGCCCGCCTGCTCGGCCTGGAGAATGAGATCGGCCGGATCGCGCCGGGCTATTCCGCCGATCTGATCGCGGTCGCGGGCGACCCGCTCGCCGACATAGGCGCGCTCGAGCAGGTCGCGTTCGTCATGGTCCGCGGCCGGATCGCGGATTGAGCGCGATGAACGAGGTCGACTATCGGATCACGCTGCGCGCCTGGATCAGCGGCCGGCTGGAGCGCAACCCCAAGGCGCTGCGCATCCCGAGCAGCTATCTCGACATCTTCATCGTCCGCGACCTGCTCGACGAGCGCGACTGCGCCGAGCTGATCGCGCTGATCGACGCGGAACGCGAGCCTTCCAAGCTGCTCTCGCCGCACGAGGATCCCGAATTCCGCACCAGCGAAAGCTCCAATTTCAATCCCTATGACGACACCGTCAGCCGCGTCGAGGGCAAGATCACCGATTTGATGGGCATCGATCCGGCCCAGGGCGAGACCATCCAGGGCCAGCGCTATTCGATCGGCCAGCAGTTCAAGCCGCATTTCGATTTCTTCCACGAGGGCGAGCCTTATTGGGAGGACATGGCGACGAGCGGCGGCCAGCGGACCTGGACGGCGATGGTCTTTCTCAACGACGTCGAGGGCGGCGGCGAGACCTTCTTCGAGCGGGCCGCGGTCAAGATCACGCCGCGCCGCGGCAATCTGCTCACCTGGAACAATATGGACGCCGACGGCCAGCCCAACGCCTATGCGATCCACCAGGGCCTGCCGGTCACCGCCGGCACCAAATATATCATCACCAAATGGTATCGCGAGCGGCCCTGGGTGTGGACCGACGTCCCCGCTTATTAGGGTGCGTACCCCTTGCCGATGGCGCCGGAGCGTCATAGAGCGGCAATACAGCTCGGCCTTATCGAAACGGACCCAGATGATCCTCAGAATCCCGCTCCTCGCCGCCACGTTGCTCGCCACCGCCGCCTGCGCCGCGACCACCGCGCCGCCCGCGCCGGTTCCCGCGGCAGCCGCGGCCCAGCCGGCCGGCAATGAAGCCGGCGCGCGCCTCAGGCGCCTGTTCCACGAGAGCGACGAAGCGAATCTGCGCCGCAACCCCGTCACCGCTCTGTTCCGCGGCGACTTCCGTTATGCCGACCGCCTCGGCGATTATGTCAGCGACGAATATTATGCCGGCGAGCGGGCCGCGGCCGAAGCGGATCTGGCGGCGCTGCGGGCGATCGACCGCGACGCCCTCAATGCCACCGACCGGCTCGCCTACGACGTCTTCAAATATCAGCGCGAGGTCGACCTCGCCGATGTCCAGCCCGACATGCTGGCGCTGACCGCGGTCCGCCCGCTCAACCATTTCGCCGGCTTTCACACTTTCTATCCGGTGCTCGCCTCGGGGCGCAGCGCGGCGCCGTTCCGCAACGTCCAGGATTACGAGAACAATGTCCGCCGGCACCGCGAGTTCGCAGGGCTGATCGACCGCGCGATCGGCCGCTTCCGCCAGGGCCTCGCCTCGGGCGTGGTCGAGACCAAGCTCACCATCCGCAACGTCATCGAGCAGCTCGACACCCAGCTGCGCGACGCGCCGGAGGCCTCGCCTTATTTCGGCCCGGCGCAGAATTTCCCGGAAGGCGTTCCCGAGGCCGAGCGGGCGCGGCTGCGCGCCGAGCTGCTCGCGGTGATCCGCGACGAAATCTTCCCGGCCTATCGCCGCCTGCGCGATTTCCTCAGGGACGACTATCTGTCCCATGCCCGCGACGGCGTCGGCCTCGGCTCGATGCGGGGCGGCGAGCGGCTCTATGCGCGCCTGATCGAGAAGAATACGACGCTCCCGCTCAGCGCCGACGAGGTCCACAATCTCGGCCTTCGCGAAGTCGCCCGCATCCGCGGCGAGATGGACGCGATCCGCCGGCAGACCAACTTCGCCGGCACGCTCGCCCAGTTCTTCGAGTTCATCCGCACCGACCGCCGCTTCGAGCCGCAGAGCCGCGAATGGCTGCGCGAGCGCTATTACGAGATCGGCCGCCGCGTTGATGCGCGCATCCGCGAATATTTCTCGACCATCCCGCGCTCGCGCCTCGAGATCCGCGAGGTCGAGGCCTTCCGCGAGCGCAACGAGGCGGGCGGCTCCTATCAGGACGGCACGCCCGACGGCAGCCGGCCCGGCACCTTCTATTACAACGCCTACGACCTGCCCTCGCGGCGGACCTCGGGCATGGAGACGCTCTACCTCCACGAAGGCTCGCCCGGCCATCATTTCCAGATCATGCTCGCCGCCGAGAACGAGGCGCTGCCCGCCTTCATGCGCTTCGGCGGCAACACCGCCTTCGTCGAGGGCTGGGCGCTCTACGCCGAGACGCTCTGGGACGAGCTCGGCCTGGAGACCGACCCCTATCAGCGCTTCGGCGGTTTGAACGACGAAATGCTGCGCGCGATGCGGCTGGTCGTCGACACCGGCATCCACGCCAAGGGCTGGGGCCGCGACCGGGCGATCCAGTACATGCTCGACAATAGCGGGATGAGCCGCACCGAAGTGGTCGCCGAGGTCGAGCGCTACATCGCCATTCCGGGCCAGGCGCTCGCCTACAAGCTCGGCCAGCTCAAGATCCTCGAATTGCGCGCCCGCGCCGAGGCCGCTCTGGGTGCGCGCTTCGACATAAGGGAGTTCCACGCCCAGGTGCTGATGACGGGCTCGCTGCCCTTGACCGTGCTCGAGCGCAAGATCGACGACTGGATCGCCAGCCGGCGGGCGAGCTGAGGAGAATCGACTCCTCCGCAGAGCCGCGACGCGGATTGGCGTCGGCCGCGATACAGCGTATCATGGAAGCATGAGATCGCTCGTCGTCCTCGCCGGCTTCGCGGCAGCCTTCGTCACCTTGCCGGATGCAGCCCAAGCCTGCTCGCCACTTCCGAACTACCGCCCGCCGAGTCAGGCGGAGCTGAACAGGTCGACGATTGAACGTTTTCGTCGCGCGGCGGCAGTCGTCGAGGTGGTCGCGGACACGGCGTCCACCTTTGAAAGGCCCGGCCGGATGCGGGTGCTTCGGATCTATAAAGGGAATGTCCGGCCCGGAACCCGGCTAACCGTGCGGAGCGTGCCCGGGTCGATGTGCGGCCATGGTGATTTCCCGGCCGGTGCTCGCGGAATCATTATGATCCACCGGCTTGACGCCCCTCCTACGTTTCAGGGCTTCATCTCCACCGCCCATGTCGCGCTGCTCCGCCGCGAGGGCCTGCTGCCGCGCCGCTAGGCCTGCCGCGCCAGCGCCTCGGCGATCAGCCTGCGGCTGTTGGCGATCCCGTAGAGCGCGATGAAGCTGCCCATGCGGGGGCCCTGACTGGTGCCGAGCAGGGTTTCGTATTGCGCCCTGAACCAGTCGCGCAAGGACTCGAATGGATGCGCCTTGCCGACCTCGTAGACTTCCGTCTGGATGGTCTCGGCGTCCGCACCCTCGGGCAGGGCCGCCAGCCGCGCATCGAGATCGCGCAGCGCCTCCGCCTCCATCGCCGTCGGCGCGCGGTGGTGCAGCGAATCGGCGATGAAGTCGCGGAAATAAGCGAGCGCGAAATCGAGCCGCCTGTCGAGCTCCGGGTGCGTCTCCGGCGAGGCGTCCGGCGCATAGCGCTTCACGAAGCCCCAGAGCAGGCCCTTGTCGTCGGTCGAGGCGACCGCGACCAGGTTCAGGAGCAAAGCGAAGCTGATCGGCATCCGCGCCTGCGGAACGTCGCCGGCATGGACGTGGTGCACCGGATTGCCGAGGCGCTTGTCCCATGCCTGGTCTGGATAGGCCGCCAGGAACTGGTCATATTCATCGACCGCCTTGGGGATGACCGAGACGCTCAGCTGCTTGGCCCTGCGTGGCTCCCGATAGAGATAGAATTCGAGGCTCTCCTCCGGGGCATAGCTCAGCCACTCGTCGAGCGTGACGCCATTGCCTTTGGTCTTGGAGATGCGTTCGCCATTCTCGTCGAGGAAGAGCTCGTAATTGAAGCCCTCGGGCGGCCTGCTCCCAAGAATGCGGGCGATCTTCGAGCTCTGGGTAACGCTGTCGATCAGATCCTTGCCGGACATTTCGTAATCGACGCCGAGCGCGACCCAGCGCAGCGCCCAATCCACCTTCCACTGCAGCTTGGCGCCGCCCGAGAGGATCGACTGCTCGATCCGCTTGCCGTCATCCTCGAACGCGACAAGCCCGGCCTCCGCGTCCAGTATCTCGACCGGCACCTGGAGGACGGCGCCATTCTTCGGGCTGATCGGCAGCACAGGCGAATAGGTCTTGCGCCGCTCCTCGCCGAGCGTCGGCAGCATCACCCCCATGATCGCGTCGTAATGGCGAAGCACCGCCCGCAGCGTCTCGTCGAAGCGGCCGGAGAAGTAGCAGTCGGACGAGGCCAGGAACTCATAATCGAAGCCGAACCGGTCGAGGAACTGGCGCAGCAGCCCGTTATTGTGATCGGCATAGCTTTGGTGCCCGCAGCCGAACGGGTCGGGGATGCGGGAGAGCGGCTGGTTCAGATGCTGATGCATCATATCCTGGTGCGGCACGCCGGGCGGGACCTTGCGCATCCCGTCCATGTCGTCGGAAAAGGAGATCAGCCGGCTCGGCCAGTCGGCCATCTCGGCCAGCGCGTGGCGGACCATCAGGGTCCGCGCCACTTCCTGGAAGGTGCCGAGATGCGGCAGCCCGCTCGGTCCGTAGCCGGTCTCGAACAGGATCGCCTTCTCGCCCGGCCCGTCCGGATAGCGCTTCAGCAATTTGCGCGCTTCCTCATAGGGCCAGGCCTTGCTGACCTTCGCGGCTTCGCGCAGTTCGGGATCGACGCCCAACAGTTGCCCTTTCGTTCCGCCTGATCCATGTGGAGGCGAATGGCGGCCTCTTTGCCCTATCCCGCGCTGCACGCAACCCATGGCGGCATCTGGATCGCGCATGGCGACGGCCGGGTCGAGGCGGTCGGGCGCGGGGCGGCGATCGCGCGGGCGGCGGAAACGCCGATGATCATGCTGAACGCGCCTCTGGTCGGCAACCGGCTCGGCTATCCCGACCTGAACGGCCTCGATCTCCTGGAGCTGTTCGCTTTCGTCCATCCCGCGCGATTCGCCGTGCCGACGCCCAAGGGCCTCGCTCACGCGCTCGATCTGGAAGCGCCTGAGGACGAGGAGGCGGCCGCATTGTTCCTGCGCGAGGCCGCGGCGAAGCTGCTCGACACGCTCGGCGCCGGCTGGCCCGAGCGTGAGGGCGCCTGGGCTTCGGCGCAGGCGCTTTACCGCCTGCGCTGGACCTGGGCAGGCGCGGTCGCCGAGCGGCTGGCGAAGCCCGAGCGCGAGGAGCGCTGGCTGTTCGCCCGCCTGCCCGAATGGGAGGAGACGGGCGGCCGGCCGCAGCCGCGCCCGATCCGGCTCGACCTCGCCGATACGGCGGTTCGGCTCGAACATCTGGTCGGCGAGGGCGCCGAGGTCCGCGACGGCCAGCGCGATTATGCCGCCGCCGCGGCTTCCGTTTTCGATCCGCGCCGCGTCGAGGATCAGCCCAACGTGCTGCTCGCTGAGGCGGGCACCGGCATCGGCAAGACATTGGGCTATCTCGCCCCCGCCTCGCTCTGGGCGGAGAAGGCCGACGGCGCGGTCTGGATCTCGACCTACACCAAGGCGCTGCAGCGCCAGCTCGACAGGGAAAGCGAGCGGCTCTTCCCCGACGCCGCCGAGCGCAAGGCCAGGATCGTGATCCGCAAGGGCCGGGAAAATTATCTCTGCCTGCTCAATCTGGAGGACGCGCTGCAGGGCGGGTTCGCGGGGCGCGCCGCGATCCTGGCGCAACTCGCGGCGCGCTGGGCGGCCTATACGCGCGATGGCGACATGGTCGGCGGCGACCTGCCGGGCTGGCTGACCAGCCTCTTCCGTCGCGCCGGAGCGGCGGCGCTGACCGACCGGCGCGGCGAATGCGTCTATGCCGGCTGCCCGCATTACCGGCGCTGCTTCATCGAGCGGGCATCACGCGCGAGCGACAACGCCGATCTGGTCATCGCCAACCACGCGCTGGTCATGGTCAACGCCGCCCGCGGCCGCGAGGAGGGCAAGGCGCCGACCCGGATCGTGTTCGACGAGGGCCACCACATTTTCGACGCCGCCGATTCGACCTTCGCCGCCGCCTTCACCGGCCAGGAGGCGATCGAGCTGCGCCGCTGGATCGTCGGCCCGGAAGGCAAGGCGCGGGGCCGGCGGCGGGGCCTTGCCGCGCGGCTGATGGACGTGGCCTCCTATGACGAGGCCGGCGCGCTGGCCCTCGAAACGGCGGTCCAGATGGCGGGCGCGCTGCCCGGCGACGGCTGGCTGCAGCGCATCGCCGAGGGCCAGCCCTTCGGCCCGGTCGAAGCCCTGCTCGCCGCGGTGCGCGGCACCGTCTATGCCCGCGCCACTGCTCAGGATGCGGGCTACGGCCTCGAGACCGAGCTGGCCGAACCCGACCCGGTGCTGGTCGAGGCGGCGGCGCCCGCGGTGGAGGCGCTGGAGCAATTGCTCCGCCCGCTGGTGGCGCTGGGCAAGCGGCTCGAGGCGGTGCTCGAGGACGCGCCGGACTGGCTCGACGCGCAGGCGCGGGCCCGGGTCGAGGGCGCGATCGGCGGCCTTTCCTGGCGGGTGCAGACCTTGTCCGCATGGATCGCGCTGGCGGCGCGGATCGGCGGGCCGGCCGACCCGGATTTCGTCGACTGGCTCGCGGTCGAGCGGGTCGAGGGCCGCGAATATGATGCGGGCCTGCACCGGCACTGGCTCGATCCGACCCGGCCGTTCGCGGAAGTCGTGCTCAAGCCCGCCCACGGCGTGCTCGTCACCTCGGCCACTCTGCGCGGCGGCGCCGACTGGCAGGCGGCCGAGGCGCGCACCGGCGCGCTCCACCTCGCAAGCATCGCGGCGCGCTTCGAGGCGGCGAGCCCGTTCGATTATGCCGCGCACAGCGAGGTCCTGGTCGTCACCGACGTCAGGAAGGGAGATCTCGCCGCGCTCGCCGGCGGCTATGCGCGGCTGATCGAGGCCGCTTCGGGCGGGACATTGGGCCTGTTCACCGCCATCCAACGGCTCAGGGCGGTGCATGCCCGCATCGCCGACCGCCTCGCCCGGGCGGGTTTGCCGCTCTACGCCCAGCATGTCGATCCGATCGACACCGGCACCTTGATCGACATCTTCCGCGACGATCCCCATGCCAGCCTGCTCGGCACCGATGCGCTCAGGGACGGCGTCGACGTGCCCGGCCATTCGCTGAGGCTGGTGGTGATGGAGGGCATGCCCTGGCCGCGGCCGACCGTGCTTCACGCCGCCCGCCGCGCGGCCGCCCTTCGACAGGCTCAGGATGAGCGGGG
>JBKJZJ010000032.1:0-5970 GCA_046715355.1 Allosphingosinicella sp.
GGGCTGGCCCCGGTCCGCGCCGCCTGGCTCGCCGCCGCCCACCCGGTCGGCACCCCGCTGGCCGCCGGCGACGCGCGGGGCGCGTTCGACGGCCTCGACGAGAACGGCGCGCTACGCCTGCGCCTCGCCGACGGGAGCCTGCGCGTCGTCCATGCCGGTGACGTCTTCCTGATCTAGCGGCGCGTTGACTTCTGTGCCGACGCGCCGAAAGGTGGCCGCGATGGAGACCGGAGCAGGAACGCGCCCGCCCGACAGGCCGACGGAAGAGGAGGAGGAGCTGCTCGCCGCGGATCGCTATCCCGGCGCCCTGACCGCGCACTTCGACGTTTTCGACGATTTCCTGGCCCGGGACGAGGCCGAGGCGATGCGCGCGGCCTTCGACGCGCATTTCAGCGAGCCGCACAAGCCGCGCGTCGACACCTTCGTCTGGAATTACTGGTATGTGCCCGGCCTCTACACCTATTTGCGGGCCGACCCGCAAATGGTGATCCCGCTCGATCTGGTCACCGGCTTCCACGACGCCATGACGCGCTGGGCGAGCGGGAGGCTCGGCCTCGCCGGCGTCGGCTGGCCGATGCTCAGCCTCTACGTGCCGGGCTGCGGCCAGGGCATCCACAACGACAGTCACAACGGCCGCTTCGGCTACGTCTATTCGCTGACCCGCGACGACCGGCGCGGCTTTGGCGGCGAGACGATCATCTTCAAGGAAGCCGATCCCTATCGCAGCCGGCTGCGCAAGGCCGATGCCGGCACTGGCCTCTACGATCTGGTGGCGCCGCGCTTCAATCGCCTGGTCCTGTTCGACGACCGCATCCCGCACGGCGTGCAGCGGATCGAAGGATCGATGGATCCGGCCGATTCGCGCATCGTCCTGCACGGCCATATCCGCGAGGCGGGGCCGGTCATGGAGGGACCTTTGCCCGCGCGCATCGTCGAGGCCGCGCGCGAGACGGCGCTCGAGGCGGCGGTCGACGCCTTCCCCGATAGTTTTTCCCTCCACCACGGCCCGCTCACCGTCCGGCTCGAGATTGCGCCGCACGGGCGGGTGAGCGACAGCCGGGTGCTGCTCCACCGCGTCGCCCGCAGCGACGGCGGCAGCGCCGACGAGCTGGTCGACGCCCTCGTCGGGCACCTCGCCCTCGCGCGCTTCCCGCCCGCCGCGGCCGGGACCGTTGCGATCCTGCCGATCCTGGTCGGCGGCCTGCTGCCCCAGCCCACCGGGCTGGTGAGCGACTAGACCGGCCTCTCGCCAACCCCTCGCGGCCCCGCTAGGAAGGCGCCATGCTGCTCGCCATCGACGCCGGCAATACCAACCTCGTCTTCGCTTTGGTCGAGGATGGCGTGATCCGCGCGCGCTGGCGGATCGCCACCGATCCCCGGCGCACGGCCGATCAATATGCGGTCTGGCTGCACCAATTGCTGGCGCTCGAGGGCTTTACCAGGGCCGACGTCTCGGCGGTGATCATCGGCACGGTGGTGCCGCGCGCCCTCCACAATCTGGAAGTGCTCGCGTCCAAATATTTCGGCAAGGAGCCGCTGGTCGCGGGGCAGGGGGCGGCGGCATGGGAGATCGAGCTCGACGTCGCCGAGCCCAGGTCGGTCGGCGCCGACCGCGTGCTCAACGTGATCGCCGCGCACGCGCTTCACCGGGGCGACCTCATCCTTGTCGATTTCGGCACCGCGACCACCTTCGACGTGGTCGATTATTCGGGCGCCTATAAAGGCGGCATCATCGCGCCCGGCATCAACCTGTCGCTCGACGCCCTGGTCAACGCCGCCGCCAAGCTGCCCCGCGTCGCCATCGAGGCGCCGGACAGCACCTCCGTGATCGGCCGCACCACCGAGGAGCAGATGCATATCGGCATCTATTGGGGCTATGTCGCGATGATGGAGGGGCTGGTCGAGCGCCTCAAGGCCGAGATCGGCCGCCCGGCGACCGTCATCGCCACCGGCGGCCTCGCCACCCTGTTCGACACCCACACCGAGATTTTCGACGCGATCGAGGGCGACCTGACCATTCAGGGGCTGGCGATGCTTTACGAGCGGAGCAAAGGCGCTGCTTAACCGTCATTGCGAGGAGCGAAGCGACGCGGCAATCCAGCGCGGCACTGGATTGCTTCGCTGCGCTCGCAATGACGGGACCTGTGTGACCCAATGAAACCCGGCAAGGAACTGCTCTTCCTCGCGCTCGGCGGCTCGGGCGAGATCGGCATGAACGTCAATCTCTACGGCTGCGAGGGCAAATGGGTGATGGTCGATCTCGGCCTGACCTTCGCCGACCCCAATTATCCGGGCGTCGAGCTGATCCTCCCCGATCTCGCCTTCATCGAGAAAAACCGCGCCGATCTGCTCGGCATCGTGCTCACCCACGGCCATGAGGACCATATCGGCGCCATCCCCTATCTCGCCCACGATCTCGGCGTGCCGCTCTATGCGACGCCGTTCACCGCCGGCCTGATCGCCGGCAAGCTCGAGGAGGAGGGGCTGACCGGCCAGGTCAAACTCAACACGGTCGAAATGGAGGGCGATTTCCGGCTCGGGCCGTTCGGCTTCCGCTATCTCCCGCTTGCTCATTCGATTCCCGAGGGCAATGCGCTGCTGATCGACACGCCCTACGGCAGGATCTTCCACACCGGCGACTGGAAGCTGGACGACAGCCCCCAGCTCGGCGATCCGAGCACGGAGGCGGAGCTGCGCGCGATCGGCGATGCGGGGGTGCTCGCTCTGGTCTGCGATTCGACCAACGTCTTCCAGGAAGCCTCATCCGGCTCGGAGCTCGGCGTCCGCAAGGGCCTCGACGACGTGATCGGCGACGCCGACTGCCGCGTCCTCGTCACCACCTTCGCCTCCAACGCCGCCCGGCTCAAGACATTGGGCCATGTCGCGCAAGATACCGGGCGCCAGGTCTGCGTCGCCGGCCGCTCGCTCGACCGCATTTTGCAGGTTTCGAAGAGCGTCGGCTATCTCACTGATTTTCCTCCCGTCATCGACTTCGAAACGGCGATGAATCTGCCCCGCCGCGAGGTCATGATCATCGCCACGGGCGGGCAGGGGGAGAGCCGGGCGGCGCTCGCCCGCATCGCCTTTGGCCAGCACAAGCTCGCGCTCGATGCGGGCGACCTCGTCATCTTCTCCTCCAAGCAGATCCCGGGCAACGAGATCGCCATCGGCCGCATCCAGAACGAGCTCGCCGCAAAAGGCATCGAGATGATCACCGACCGCCAGGCGCCGGTCCACGTCTCCGGCCATCCCGGCCGCCCCGAGCTCGCCGCCATGTACGACTGGATCCGGCCCCGGATCATCGTCCCCGTCCATGGCGAGATGCGCCACATGATGGAGCAGGCCCGCTTCGCCAAGGCGCGCGGCATCCCGCACGGCATCGTCCAGAAGAATGGCGACCTCGTCCGCCTCGCGCCGGGCGGCCCCGAGAAGATCGGCGAGGAAAAGGTCGGGCGGCTCGTCCTCGACGGCGACGTCATCCTCAATGCCGACGGCGGCACGATGAACGAGCGCCGCCGGCTCGCACTCGCCGGGCTGATCTCGGTCGCGGTCACGCTCGACGGCGAGGATCGCGTGCGCGGCGAGGTCGCCGTCGACATGCAGGGCATCCCGGTCGAGGAGGATCGCGAGGCCTTCCTCGAGGAAGCGCGCGGCGCCGCCGCCGCGGCGGTCGCCAAGGGCGCCGGCAGCGAGGACAAATTACGCGAGGCGGTCCGCCTCGCCGTGCGCCGCTGCGCCACCGACTGGACCGGCAAGAAGCCGGTGGTCAGCGTGCTGCTGGTCAGGATCTGAGGCGATGCGCTGGACCTCGATCCTCGCCATCTACATCCTGTTCTGGACGCTTTCGCTCTTCCTCGTCCTGCCCTTCGGCGTCCGCACCGCCGAGGAGGAAGGCGTCAAGCCCCAGCCGGGTACGGCCGAAAGCGCCCCCCACCGATTCAACTTGGGCCGGGCGGCGCTGCGCGCGACGATCCTGAGCGCGGTGCTGACGGCGCTCTACGTGGCGAATTACATTTACGGCTGGATCCGGGTCGAGCATCTCGACTGGGTGCATTGAGGACCCCGCGGAGCGCGAGGGAAGCTTCTGAGTCATCCCGGCGAAGGCCGGGACCCATGAACTCCGCCAAATGATGGCTATCACCGACGTGGTCGTCCGACCGTCAACTCCGTGTTCATGGGTCCCGGCCTTCGCCGGGATGACTCCTATGTTCCGAATGCGCTACTTCCGCAGCCGGTCGATCGCCTGGGCCAAGGCCACGTAGAGCTTGCCCATGTCGGAGGAGAGCAGGGTGATGCCGAGCGCGCTGCCGCCCTCGCCGGCGAGGATGCCGCGCAGCATCATCTCGAAATCGGCGATGTAGCGGTTCACCTGGTCGCGGAAATCGGGCTCCTCCTCATAATGGCGGAAGATCTCGCGCGCCTCGCCCGATTCGAGCAGCCGCACCGCGCGCCGGGTGAAGGCGCCGCGGTCGCCCTTGAGATAGGCCGCCCAGGCCGCGTCGCCGGGCTCGTTGGAAAGGATCTTGCTGACGTCGATCGCGGTCGAATTGAGCGCGTCGATGATCAGCGTCACCCGCCGCGAGAGGTCCGCCGCGCCCCGCTGCTCGCGTTCGGCCCGGTCCTCCGCGATCCTCTCCTCGATGGCGGCGGCGGTCTCGCCGATGGTCAGCAATTGCCGGGTCAGCCGCTCGCTCGCCGCCTTGGCGGTGGCCAGAGCGAGATGCGAGGCATTGCCGATCTCGGCGACCTTCTCGGCGACCGGCGCGTCGAGCGCCTCGCCCAGCGCCTCCCTGCTCGCCTCGACCAAAGCGGCGACGCTTTCCGGGATCACCGCGGCGATCGCCTCGCGGGCATGGGCCGCCGCCTGCGCCGCGGCGTCGCGCACCCGGACCAAAGCGTCGACCAGCTCTGGCCCCGTGTCCCGGACCAGCTGGGACGCCGCGCCGTCGGCCTCGCCGACCGCCGCGCCCAGCGCTCGCATCTTCTCTTCGGCCTCGCCGGCGCCTTCGTTCAGGGTGGCGAGGAGCGTATCGAGCGCCTCGCGCTGGCGCTCGATGCCCGCCTCGCTGCCGGCGACGTGCGTGGCGGCATTGGCGGCGGCCGCCTCCATCCGCTCCATCTTCGCGACCACCGCTTCGGCGGACGCGGCCGTGCGCTCCGACTGGATCTCGATCCCCGCCATGGCCGGCGGCATTTCGTCGCGCAATTGCGCCGTTACCTGAGCGAGGACCGCGCTCATCGCCTCGGCGCGCGCGGTCAGCGCGTCCGACTGGGCCTGGCCCCGCTCGATCTCGCCCTGCAGGCCCGCGGCGGTCTCGCGCAGCGCGCCCATCGACGAAGCGAGCCGGGCATTTTGCTGGTCGCCGCTGTCGCCGAGATGGGCGATCTGGGCGCCGATCTCGTCGAGCTGGCGCGCCATTCCGCCGAGCAGGGTGCGGCTGGCCGCGTCCTGGCTGGCGAGACGGCCGGCGAGCATCTCGATCTTGCGCCCGGCCATGTCGAGCCGCTCGGCGAGCGACTTGGTCGCCTCCGCGCCGGCTTCCTCGAAGGCGGCCTTGCTCTGCTCGATCATCGCCAGCATCGCCTGGCCCTGCGCCTCCAGGCCGGCGCGCGCCATGTCGACCGATTCGGCGGCCTTGGCCATCGAGCCGTCGACCGCGGCTTCCATCTGCTGCGCCGCTTCGGCCATCCGCTCGGCGGCGGCGCCGGCGCCGCTTTCAATCCGCGCGACATGGGCGCCGAGCCGTTGCGCCGCGCCGCCCGCGACTTCGTCGGCCTCGCGGCCCTTGGCGGCCAGAGCGGCGAGCTGGCCTTCGAGCGCGCCGGCCTGCTCGTGCGCGGCGAGGCCCGCCTGCTTCATCGCCTCGGCGGCGGCGCGGGCCTGCGCCTCGGCCTTGGGCAGGTCCGCCAGCAGCCCGCCCACGTCGATCCGCGCCGCCTCGGTGGCCAGATCGAGCGCCTGCGCCTTGC
>JBKJZJ010000033.1:0-10909 GCA_046715355.1 Allosphingosinicella sp.
GTGAAGGGCGGCCATGTCCTCACCTTCGACGACATTACCGAGCAATTGCTCGACCAGCGCCGCGCCGCCTGGTCGGACGTGGCGCAGCGGATCGCGCACGAGATCAAGAACCCGCTCACCCCGATCCAGCTCGCCGCCGAGCGGCTGCAGCGCCGCTACGGCAAGGAGATCGACAACGACCCGGCGACCTTCGAGCGGCTGACCGGGACGATCGTCCGCCAGGTCGGCGACCTCAGGCGGATGGTCGACGAATTCTCCGACTTCGCGCGCATGCCCAAGCCCGCGTTCAGCGAGGAGCCGCTGGCCGAGGTCGCCCGCCAGGCCCTGTTCCTCCACGAGGTCGCGCACCCCGAGATCGCGTTCACGCTCGCCGTGCCCGATCCCTCGCCGCGCCTGGTCTGCGACCGGCGGCTGCTCGGTCAGGCGCTGACCAACATCGTCAAGAACGGCGTGGAGGCGATCGAGCAGAAGCGCGCCGAGCGCAAGCCGAGGAAGAACGCGCCCGGCGACACGGTCGCGATGACGATCCGGCGGGAAGGTAAGAAAGTGGTGATCGAGGTCGCCGATACCGGCATCGGCCTGCCGGCCGAGCGGGGACGGCTCACCGAGCCCTATATGACCACGCGCGCCAAGGGCACGGGGCTCGGCCTCGCCATCGTCAAGAAGATCGTCGAGGAGCATTTCGGCCAGATCGAATTCGAGGACGCGCCCGGCGGCGGCTCGCTGGTGCGGCTGATCTTCGACACGGAGACGCTCGCCCAGCTCGATCGATCGGCCCCGACCATCTCTGAAGAAAATCCTCCAGGTAATTGAGAACGCTATGGCTTTGGACATCCTGATTGTCGATGACGAGCGCGATATCCGCGAGCTGGTGGCGGGCGTGCTGGAGGACGAGGGTTACGAAACCCGCACCGCCGGTGACAGCGACGAGGCGTTGCGCGCGCTCGTCGACCGGCGGCCGTCCTTGCTGCTGCTCGACGTCTGGCTGCAGGGCTCGAAGCTCGACGGGCTGCAACTGCTCGAAGAGGTGAAGAAGCGCGATCCGACCTTGCCGGTGCTGATGATCTCCGGCCACGGCAATCTCGACACCGCGGTCGCCGCGATCCGGCAGGGCGCGATCGACTTCATCGAAAAGCCGTTCGAGGCCGGCCGGCTCGTCCACCTCGTGTCCCGCGCCACCGAGACCGAGCGGCTGCGGCGCGAGAACGAGGCGCTGAGGCAGCAGATCGGCAACGAGATGGAGCTGACCGGCTCCAGCGCCGCGATCAACAATGTCCGCGCGACGCTGAAGCGGGTGGCCGCGACCGGCAGCCGCGTGCTCATCGCCGGGCCCGCCGGTGTCGGCAAGGAGGTCGCGGCGCGGCTGCTGCACAATTGGAGCGGACGCGCCGACGGCCCCTTCATCGTCGTCACCGCGGCGCGGATGACGCCCGAGCGGGTCGAGGAGGAATTGTTCGGCAGCGAGGAGGGGGGCGAGCTGGCGCGCCCGGGCCTGCTCGAGCAGGCGCATGGCGGCACGCTCTTCCTCGACGAGATCGCCGACATGCCGCTTTCGACCCAGGGCAAGATATTGCGCGTGCTGACCGACCAGAGCTTCGTGCGCGTCGGCGGCCAGCGCACCGTCAAGGTCGACATGCGGGTGGTCTCCTCGACCGCGCGCATCCTTCCCGACGAGATCGCCGCCGGCCGCTTCCGCGAGGATCTCTATTACCGGCTCAACGTCGTTCCGGTGCACTTGCCCGCGCTGGCCGACCGGCGCGAGGACATTCCCGCCATCGTCGACCATTTCGCCGCCCGCTACGCCGCCGACCAGCGCGTGCCGACGCCGCGCGTCTCCGATGACGCCATGGCGGCGCTGCAGGCCTATGACTGGCCCGGCAACGTCCGCCAGCTGAGGAACGTCATCGAACGTACCGTGATCATGGCGCCGGGCGAGCGGATCGGCTGCATCGAGATCGACATGCTGCCGCCCGAAATCCTCAACGACCAGGCGCAGCTGAGCCCCAGCGAAGCGGTGAAGGCGATCATGGGCACGCCCTTGCGCGAGGCGCGCGAGACCTTCGAGCGCGAATATCTGCGCGTCCAAATCCGCCGTTTCTCGGGGAATATCTCGCGCACCGCCAATTTCATCGGCATGGAACGCTCGGCGCTGCACCGCAAGCTGAAGGCGCTCGGCCTCGCCGACACGCGCGGGGAGGGGAGCGGGAGCGAATAGCTTTATTGGCGCGGGCGCCCGCCGCGTGATAATGGGGCCGGGCGGTCCGCCGCCAAATGACCAGAAGAGAGAGCGAAAATGCCCGACAAGGTCAACAACCTCCAGGACATGTTTCTGAACAGCCTCAGGCGCACCAAGACCCCCGTCACCATGTTCCTGGTGAAGGGCGTCAAGCTCCAGGGGATCATCACCTGGTTCGACAATTTCTCGGTCCTGCTCCGCCGCGACGGCCAGGCGCAGCTCATCTACAAGCACGCCATCTCGACGATCATGCCCGCCCAACCGATCGATCTCGGCGGCCTGCAGGCGGCCTTCGCTGAGCAGCTCGAGAAGAAAAAGCCGACGCTGCTGCAGGAGGTCTTCCTGACCGCGGTCAAGAAATCGGGCGAGCATGTCACCATGTTCCTGGTGAACGGAGTCATGCTCCAGGGCGAGATCGGCGCGTTCGACCTGTTCTGCATGCTGCTCGAGCGCGAGGGCCTCTCGCAGCTGGTCTACAAGCACGCAATCTCGACCGTGCAGCCCGAAAATCCGGTCAACTTCCAGGAAGCCCAGGCCGAGGAGTGAACGGCTGAGCGTCTTCAACCGGGATGCCGACAATGAGGTGACCCGCGGCGCCCGCGCCGTGATCGCGCTGCCCGATCTGGGGCGCGAGGCGAGGCGCGACCCCGAGGCGCGGCTCGACGAGGCGGCGGGCCTCGCCGGCGCGATCGGAGTCGTGGTCGAGGACAGGCTCCATTTCAGGATCCGCAGCCCGCGCCCCGCCACCCTGTTCGGGCCCGGCCAGGTCGAGAAGATCGCCGACGCGGTGCGACTGGCCGAGGCCGAGCTGGTCATCGTCGACGCCGCGATCACTCCGGTCCAGCAGAAGAATCTGGAGGACGGCACCAAGGCCAAGGTGATCGACCGCACCGGCCTGATCCTCGAAATCTTCGGCGAGCGCGCGGCGACCGCGGAGGGGCGGCTGCAGGTCGAGCTCGCCCATCTCGACTATCAGGCGGGGCGGCTGGTCCGCTCCTGGACCCACCTCGAACGCCAGCGCGGCGGCTTCGGCTTTCTCGGCGGCCCCGGCGAAACCCAGATCGAGGCCGACCGCCGGCTGATCCGCGACCGCATGGCCAGGTTGAAGAAGGAGCTCGGCCAGGTCGCGCGCACCCGCACCCTGCACCGCTCGCGCCGCCAGCGCGCGCCGTGGCCGGTAATCGCTTTGGTCGGCTATACCGATGCCGGCAAGTCGACTCTGTTCAACCGGCTGGCCCGCGCCGACGTCGTGGCCGAGGATCTCTTGTTCGCGACGCTCGATCCGACGATGCGCGAAATCCAGCTGCCGGGCTTCGACAAGGCGATCCTGTCGGACACGGTCGGCTTCATCTCGGACCTGCCGACCCAGCTCGTCGCCGCCTTCCGGGCGACGCTGGAGGAAGTCGTCTCGGCCGACCTCATCGTCCATGTCCGCGACATTTCCCACCCCGACAGCGACGCCCAGCGCCAGGATGTCGAGCAGGTGCTGAAGGAGATCGGCGCGCACGAGGGAGCGCGGATCGAAGCGTGGAACAAGATCGACTTGCTCGGAAGCGAAGAGGCGGCGCGGGTGCGGGCCGAAGCGGCGCGGCGCGAGGATGTGGCCGTTCTGTCCGCGCTGACCGGGGAAGGGGCGGGAGCCCTGCTCGGCGATGTCTCCACGCGGCTGCGCAAGGAGAACAAGCTCCGCACCGTCACCTTATCGGCGTCGGACGGCGAGCTGATCGCCTGGCTCCACGCCAATGGCGAGGTGCTGAGCCACGACCATGAGGGACTGGAGACCCGCTTCGCAGTGCGCCTGTCGGACCTCGACTGGGGCCGCTTCCAGGCCTGGCGCAAGGACCGAAAATAGCCGTCAGACCTGCTTCTTCGCGCGCTGCCAGAGCGCTTCGAGCTCGTCGATAATCATGTCTTTCAAAGGCTTGTCCGCCAGTTCTTCCACCTTGCGGAAGCGCTTTTCGAAGCGTGCGGTCGCTTCGCGCAAGGCAGTTTCAGGGTTCACCCCAAGGTGGCGGGCGTAATTGACGACCGCGAACAGGAGGTCGCCGATCTCGCCGGCGCGCTCTTCGTCGGACCCGGCCTGCTCGATTTCGCCGAGCTCCTCGTCGATCTTGAGCCTGGGGCCCTCCGCGTCCGGCCAGTCGAAGCCGACGCGGGCGGCGCGGCGCTGGACCTTCTCCGCGCGCTTGAGGGCGGGGAGGGCGAGGGCGATGCCGGCGATCGCGCTTTCGTCGGGATCCGCGCCGCGCTCGGCGGCCTTGAGCACTTCCCAGCCGGGGCTGGCCTCGGCGTCGCCGAAGATGTGCGGATGGCGGCGGACCATCTTGTCGCAAATCGACGCCATGACGTCATCCAAGGTGAAGGCGCCGATCTCCTGCGCCATATGCGCGTGGTAGACAACCTGGAGCTGGAGATCGCCGAGCTCGTCCCTGAGCGCGGCCATGTCGCCGCGGCGGATGGCCTCGTCCACCTCATAGGCTTCCTCGATCGTATAAGGCGCGATCGTCGCGAAGGTCTGCGCCTTGTCCCATTCGCAGCCCCGATCCCGATCGCGCAACCGCGTCATGATTTCGGCCAGGGCGGCGAGAGAGGGGGCTTCTTCAACGGCCATCACTAAGTCCGATAATATACATTATGTAAAATGCAGAGAGGCGGGAGGGCTACACTCTCCCTCATGGCCGCAACACCAAAGTCCGGTTCTCGACCGACCAGCGCGACAAGGTGGACAGCACGTTCATGCCGATGACGTTGATCGTCTCCCCGCGCCCGATCTGCACGGCGATATCGCTGCGTTGGATCGGCCCGAGCGTCAAGCGTTCGGCGCGGCCGCGGTCGACCAGCACATTGCCGTTGGCGGTCTCGACCATCGACGCGCGGCCGCTCGGCTCGATGCCCGCGCGCTCCGCGGTGTCGCGGTCGATCGTGGTCACCGTGGCGCCGCTGTCGACCAGGAAGCGCACCTCCTGCCCGTTGAGCTCGGCGTTCACCCAGAAATGGCCGTCCTCGGCCATGGCGATGCGCAGCTCGCCCGCCTGGGTGGTCTCCTGCGTGCCGCCGCCCCAGGCCGCGGCCGCGATCCGCCGGCCGAGCGCGCTGAAATCCTCCCGGAGCGCGAAGATCGCGAAACCGGCCGCGAAGATCAGCACCCAGGCAAGCGCCATCTTGAGCGTCTTGCCGATCGGTGCCCGGCGCACGGCAAAGCCGCTCATCACCAGCACCAGGCAGCCAAGAAGATAAATGAAAGCAAGGGCCTGATCGCCGCCGCTTACACCATCGCTCACAGCTCAATCTCCATCCCGTCAAAGCCGGGCTCGACCCCGGCGGGGAGCTCGGCGGCCAACGTCGCATAATCCATGCTGTTGTCCATATGGGTCAGCACGGCGCGCTTCGGCGCCAGCGCCTTTATCCATTCGAGCGTGGCGGCGAGATGCGGATGGGTGGGATGCGGCTTGCGCCGCAGCGCATCGACCACCCACAGGTCGATTCCCTCGAACATCGCCACCATATCGTCCGTCATCTCATTGAAATCGGTCGAATAGCCGATCGAAACTCCGCCCGCGTCGAAGCGCAGGCCGGCACTGGTGATCGGCCCATGCGGCTGGTCGACCGCGCGCACCGAGACGCCGCCCAGATTGACATGGGCGGCAAGCAGCCTGGCCTCGACCAGAGCGGGATAGCCGCCCTGCCCTGCGAATGCATAGCCGAAGCGGTGGTGGAGCAGATCGAGCGTCTGCTGCCGCGCATAGCCGACCACCGGGCGCCCGCGCGCATGATAAAGCTGCCTCAAATCGTCGATGCCGTGGCAATGATCGGCATGGTCGTGCGTCCAGATCACCGCCTCGATGTCGGAGACGTCGGCATCGAGCAATTGGTCGCGCAGGTCCGGGCTGGTGTCGACCAGGATCCGCGTCTCGCCGTAGCTCGCCAGGATCGAGGCGCGACGGCGGCGGTTCCTCGGCTCGTTGCGGTCGCACTGCCCCCAGTCATTGCCCACCCGCGGCACGCCCGAGGAGGTGCCGCAGCCCAATATGCGGAGCTTCATGCCCCCGCCTTGGCGAACAACCGGTGGAAATTGGCGCTGGTCGCCTCGGCCAGCGTCTCGAGCGGTTCATCCCTGAGCGCGGCCAGGAAGCGCGCGGTGTCGGCGACGAAGGCGGGCTCGCAGGGCCGGCCGCGATGCGGCACCGGCGCTAGGAACGGCGAATCGGTCTCGATCAGCAGGCGGTCGAGCGGAATCGCCTTCGCCACCGCCTGCAGCGCGCGGGCGTTTTTGAAGGTGACGATCCCCGAGATCGAAACGTAAAGGCCGAGCGCCAGGACCTTGTCGGCGAAATCCTGGCCTGCGGTGAAGCAGTGGATCAGCGCCGGATAGCGCCCCTTCCCCATCTCCTCGGCGAGGATCGCATAGGTATCCTCCTCGGCGTCGCGGGTGTGGACGATCAGCGGCAGCTGAGTCGCGCGCGCGGCGGCGATGTGCGACCGGAAGCTCTGCCGCTGCCGGGCGCGCTCCGAATGGTCGTAATAATAATCGAGCCCGCTCTCGCCGATGCCGACCACCCTGGGGTGCGCGGCCTTCTCGACCAGGGTCGCGGCCTCGACGTCGGGGTGAATGTCGGCCTCGTGCGGATGCACGCCGACCGACGCAATGACGTCACTTTCCCGCTCCGCCGTGGCGATCACCGCATCCCATTCCGACGCCCGGGTCGAGATGTTGAGCATCCGCGTTACGCCCGCCGCCCGCGCCCGCTCGAGCACGCCGGCCTGATCCTCGACCAGGCCTTTGTAGTTGAGATGGCAATGGCTATCGATGAACATGGCCGGGCATGTAGCGATTGCCGCCGCCCGCGTCATCCCGGCGCAGCAGTGTCTGGGCGGATTAGGCGACCGCCGAGGAGTCGGGCGCTCGGATTTGCCGCTTACCGGCTAGACCCTCAACGCCCTTTCATCAGCGCCGCGATCAGTTCTGCGAGAAATGTCCTGAAGTTGGCGACTATCCAGCGCAACAATCTGGCAATCGTGCGGTCAAAGATGCTGCTGACCACCTGCCCCCAATACCACCCGGTGGCATAGGCTTTACCAAATCGTGGGACCACGAACTCCCTGAATTCCTCTTCGAGGTCTCCCAGCGCATGCCTACGTTCGCGATCGGGCAACACAAGAAACAGGAGCATCTCGCCGGCCCTCGGAGGCGAGCCCAACCTGGTGAAAAACCCCGACTGAAAACGCCGACCTATGCTCGCGAGGAGAGCGAAAGCTCCGGTCGCAAGCGCCAGTGGGATAGCTGCCACGAGCCACACCGCCCCGAGCGGCCTAAGCAGAGCTTCCAGAGGCATGTCATAAAGGGCGCAGCACCGCACTTCCTCGCCGAACGAATATAGGTCTTTTATTGCCTGGTCGTGCTGACCTGATTTCATCATTTTGTGGATGCGCTTCCAATCCCGCAGACGCTCCATTCGCGTTGGTTTACTGAACGCAGCGATGCACGGCGCGTAGTCCACGACATGTTGGCCCGCCCAGATGAACTGGGCCGCCTGGCTAGCCGAGAGCTTGGTTTGAAGAGCCCGCGAAACCTCGTCAGGAAAGCCGAGGAGACGATCCAGCTCGAGAATAACGCCAGCGACTGTCCTCTCCTGAGGGATCATTGCGTCACCGCCCCATGCTGCCACAATCGTTCCGCAGTCTGTCGCGCTCGACTGAGAGCCCGTGCACCGTCACCTTCCAGCCGAAAGTAGCGCTTTGCCCGCCCGCCGCGTTGAACCGTCGCCTCACCCAACGTAGAGGAGATAAGGCCCTTTTTTTCCAAGCGAGTCAGCGTCGCATACAACGCTCCTACGGAAACAGGCCGCTGCAATATTTTGACAGCCATTTGCCGGATCGGCGTTCCATAGGCCTGGGAGCCAAGCGCCGAGACGGTTTGGAGCACCGCCTGTTCAAACATCCCGAGAAGCTGCTCCATATCCTCTACAGCATAGAAGAAATGAATGTAAACCACAAGCCGCTTCCCGCCGCCAGACTTGGCGGTCTCCGCCATTCAAATAGCGGGGAGTCGATGCAGGGTTTCAACCGGCGTCAGGGCTATGCGTCATCAACGCCGCCTGCAAGGTGAGATCCCGGCATCCAACGGTTGGTGCTAATCATGCTCGACGACCCTGAAGCCCTCGGCCTCGGCGGGTTCCACGAAATAGCTGGTGAACTGGTCGAACTCGGCGTCGCTGGCGGCGTAGTCATGGGTGCCGGCGGCGTTGCGCGCGCGCAGCCGCTCCTTGCAGGTTTCGTTGTCCACGCGCAGATAGTGAAGCACGTGATCCGCCTCCGCGCCCTCGAACAGGGTGCGCGCCCAGGCGCGCGTCGCCAGCGTATTCATTTGGAAATCGAGCGCCACCGAGAGGCCGGAGCGCAGCAAGGCCTGGATGTGCGGGGCGATGGCCTCACGCAGGCGCCCGGCGCAGCGGGCATAATCCGCGAGCGTCGTAATCTCCCCGGGATAGAGGCGCGCCAGCAGCCGGTCCTCGCTGATCAGGATCGTGTCCGGCGCCTCGGCGAGACTTGCCGCGAAGGTGGATTTGCCGGCGGCGATCTTACCGCACATCAGGTGCAGGACGCCCGGCATGCGGCTCACCCCTCCACCGGCGCTTCCAGCCTCGGGAAGATCGGCGACGGCGCGGCAAGGGTGAAGCCCGAAGCGGCGAGCCGCTCGTAGCGCCTCTCGTCCTCGAGCGCCGCATAGGTCCGCTCCCCCGCCGGCACGCCCATCGCGTCGAGCAGCTTCGCCGCCGAGCCGGGGATCACCGGCTGGATCGCGATGGCGAGGTCCGCGATCGCTTCGTAGAGCGTGGCGAGCACGGCGGTCATCCGTTCGGGGTCGCTCTTGCGCAGGGCCCAGGGCGCCTGCGCGTCGATATATTGGTTGCAGGCGAAGACCGCGCGCAGCCAGGCCTCGATGCCGTGCGAGAGCGCCAGCGCCTCGAAGTTCCCGGGAAGCTCGCGGCGCACGGCGTCGCGGACCAGAGCGAGCAAAGCCGCATCGGCCGGATCGCCCTTCCCTCCCCGCGGCAGCACGCCGTCGCAATTCTTGGCGATGAAGGAGAGCGTGCGCTGGGCGAGATTGCCGAAGCTGTTGGCGAGATCGGCGTTGACGCGGGCGACGATCGCCTCCGGACTATAGCTGCCGTCCTGGCCGAAGGTGACCTCGCGCATCAGGAAATAGCGGACCGAATCCGCCCCGAACGCGTCGATCAGGCCGGCGGGGTCGACGACGTTGCCGGCGGACTTCGACATCTTTTCGCCGCGCAGCAGGACGTGGCCGTGGCCGAATATCCGCTTCGGCAGGGGAATCCCGGCCGACATCAGGAAAGCGGGCCAGTAGACGGCGTGGAAGCGGACCACGTCCTTGCCGATGATATGGAGATCGGCTGGCCAGAACCGCCTGTAAGCCCCTGAGTTTGTATCGGGATAGCCGACGCCGGTCAGATAATTGGTGAGCGCGTCGAGCCAGACGTACATGACATGGCGTTCGTCGCCGGGGACCTTCACCCCCCAGTCGAAGCTGGTGCGCGAGACGGAGAGGTCGGTGAGGCCGCCTTCGACGAAGCGCAGCACCTCGTTGCGGCGGCTGTCCGGGCGGATGAAGTCGGGATGCGCCTCGTAATAAGCGAGCAATCTGTCCTGGTAGGCGGAAAGGCGGAAGAACCAGCTCTCCTCGACCGTCCATTCGACGAGCGTGCCCTGAGGCGAGAGCTTTTCGCCGCTGTCGGCCTCGACCAGTTCCTCCTCGCCATAATAGGCCTCGTCGCGGACCGAGTACCAGCCTTCGTAGCGGCCGAGATAGAGGTAGCCTGCGTCCGCCATCGCCTTCCAGATCGCCTGGCTGGCTTGGTGATGGGCGGGCTCGGTGGTGCGGATGAAGCGATCGTATGAAATTTCAAGTTGTTCGTCCATCTTCATGAAAATGGACGACATCTCATGCGCCAACTCCGCCGGCTCCAGGCCCTGCTCGCGCGCGGCCTGGGCCATCTTCAGGCCGTGTTCGTCGGTCCCGGTCTGGAAGAAGACGTCGCGGCCCATCAGCCGCTGGAAGCGGGCGATGACGTCCGTCGCCACCGCCTCGTAGGCGTGGCCGATATGCGGCGGCCCGTTGGGGTAGTTGATCGCGGTGGTGATATAGAAGGGCTCGGCCATGGCGGGCGAACTAGAGGAGTATGCGGACCGGCTCAAGCCGCGTCCCTGCCCTCTCCCGCAGCCAGCGCCGCGAGCATGCCGGCGAGCTCGAAGACCACGCTCGCCGGATCGAGCGAATGGCGCCGCGCGCTGCCGGCGAGCGAGGTGGCGCGCTCCCAGAGCTTGAGCGCGGCCGCGCGGGCGCCGCCGCGACGCGTCCGGGCGGCGTCGGCGATGCGCGAGGGGGCGCGAGCGAGGAAAGCCTCGTAGCGCGGCTGGGCGGATTTGAGCGCCAGGCTCTGGGCGAGCGCCGAGCGGCGGCCGTTGGCCGGATCGCCCTCGCGGACGAGCGCGTCCAGCTCGCGGTCGAGCGCGCCGATGTCGAGCCCGCGCCAGGCGATCGCGCGGCCGGGCGCGCCCTCCCCGATCGCGACCAGAGCCGCGGTTTACTCTTAATCTGCGGCGGGCAAAGCGGCGCGCAGCGCTGGCGGGATGGCGTGATTGTGGAGGGGCGAG
>JBKJZJ010000034.1:0-16078 GCA_046715355.1 Allosphingosinicella sp.
CGGCTTCGCCTTCGACGACAAGATCGGGCTCGACGCGGCAAGGTTCGGTCTGACGCCGGGGGGCCTGCCGCCCGGCGCGTTCGTGATGGGCACGGCCGCCCAGGATGCGGACGATCGCATCATCTACGATCAGGCGACGGGCGCCCTGCTCTTCGACTCCGACGGAAACGGTGCCGCGGCGGCGCAGCTTTTCGCCTATATCAACGGCCCGTTCAGTCTGGACGCCAGCTACTTCGTGGTGATCTAGGGGCCGGAGCTCGAAAGGAAATGCGGCGGGCTCGTCGTCAAATGCCCTACCAACTGAGTTACCCGGGCGCTGAGCCCGCTGTCGCAATTCGGCCCGCACAGCGGCACCAAGGTCAACCTGCGCTGCAGCCGCGACTATTGAGCAGCGATCTGGGAGACCGTCGCCAAGTCCCGGGCTCGCTTATGGCGGAGATGTGGCTTAGGCTGCGTCGGACATCATAGGGAAACAGCGATGATCAAAGCCTTCCCGGCCGCCGCTTTGCTGGCCGGCCTCGCCGCCTGCCAGCCGGCCGCCACCAACAATGCCGTCCCCGCCAACGATATCGCGCCCGCCGCCAACACGGTTTCGGCGGAAGGCAATGCGGCCAATGCCGTCACCCCGGCCCCGGTGCCTGCCGCCTATGACTGGCACTACGCCACCCATGGCGGCTCGGGCGACCTCGATTTCGGCGACGGTGATCAGGCCGAAGGCGTGAGCCTATTCCACCTCTCCTGCCTGCCCAATTCGGGCCGGGTCGAACTGTCGTGGAGCGCTCAGGTCCCGGCGACCCTCTCGGCGGGCGGGCAG
The DNA here is from genome assembly GCA_046715355.1 of Allosphingosinicella sp. Classification (GTDB taxonomy): domain Bacteria; phylum Pseudomonadota; class Alphaproteobacteria; order Sphingomonadales; family Sphingomonadaceae; genus Allosphingosinicella. Next base: position 815 of record JBKJZJ010000034.1, read on the forward strand.
AGCGAGCGCTTCGATGCCGGCGCTTCCGCGGCATTGACGCGGCCCGTCCTCCAGGCGCTGCACGCCAGCGGCAATCTCACCCTCTCCGTCAACGGCAGGGTGATGCAGTTGAACGGCAAGCCGGCAGGAAGAGCGGCGGTCACGGACTTCTTCCGCTATTGCGGCACGCCGGCGGCGCGGGGCGAGCTGGGCTGACGGAGCGAAGATTTCGAAGGAATGGTGCCCAGGGGCGGAATCGAACCACCGACACCGTGATTTTCAGTCACGTGCTCTACCAACTGAGCTACCTGGGCCTGCCGCGGACAGGCGGAAGCCAGCGCCTATAGAGGGGGCTAATGCTCGCTGTCCAGCCCGTCGTCGCGCTCCGACGGCAGGTCGGGATCGGCGGGCGGGCCGGCGACGCGATAGCCCTCGCCGAGCCAGTTCAACAGGTCGCGATCGCGGCAGCCCTGCGAGCAGAAGGGCTTGTGCGCAATGCCCGCGGGCTTGCCGCACAAGGGGCAGCTTTCAGTCCTGGCGGGTCTGGACGGATTGGACATTCAGATTCCATGTGGTGAAGGCCGGATTGGCCTTCAAGCGGATCAAGGTGCCAGTCGCCAGCCTCAGGCGGGCCAACCAGTCGGGGCGGCTCTCGATCAGCGCGATGACTTGTGGCGAGGCGGTCAGCAGCCGCGCGCCGACACCTGGAACACGTTCCGCGCGGCGCAGCAAGGCGCGAGCGGCGGCGCCCACGGGATCGAACCGCAAATGCTCGGGCAGCGACGCCCGTGTCCGCCGGCGGACGACCTGAAGGAAGCCGAACCCGTTGACCGAGGTGCGCTCAAAGGGCTGAGGAAGGACCGAATCCAGCGCGGCGGCGGCGCGCTGCCGTTCCGCCCGGGACGGGACCGTGGGCAGATCGATGCCGATCGAGCCGCTTATGCCCAGGCGCCGGATCGCCATCCCCGCCGCGGCCGCGCCGGCAATCGCCAGCTCCGCCGGCGGCAGCGCGCCGTCGACGTCGAACAGGGTCATTGCCGGCGTAAGGCTCATCCTGAGCCGGCCGCCGCCGAATGATATCTCGCCGGACAAAGCCTCCTCGATAAGCTCTGACCATCCCGCCTCCTCGAAGCGGTCCGAATCCACGGGCCGGAGCTGCGTGCACTCACCGATGCGCTGGAGGAGGCTCGGGCCGAGTCTCTCGTCCAGATCGGTGATCCTCCCCTTGGCGGACTTGTGATTTTCTTCCTCCTCGATCGGCTCCCGAATGATCTCGACGTGCACCTCCTGGCCCTCCGTCAAGGCCGGGGGCAGGGGCTCGACGAAAATCCAGTCCTTCGTCGTGGCCACCAGGCCCCGCCGCCCGGGGATCAGGATGTCGGTGAGACGGCCGGCCAGCACGCTGCCGAAGCGGAGGTCTTCTGGGCGCTCGATCGCGGCTTCGAGGATGATTCCGTCCTCGACCAGGATCGCGCGATTCTCGCCGATCCCCTCCTCGTAGAGCCACTCAGCCAAGCGGATAGCCGGCGGCGCGCAGCAAGGCGCGCGTCTCGTACAAAGGCAGCCCCATCACTCCCGAAAAGGAGCCGGCGAGCGCGCGGACCAAAGCCTCGGCGCGGCCCTGGATGGCATAGCCGCCCGCCTTGCCGCGCCATTCGCCGCTCGCGAGATAGGCGGCGATCTCTTCCTCGCTCAGCCGCTTGAAGGTGACGATCGCGCTCGACAGGCGGTGCCTTGCCTTGCCCGCGCCGTCGATCATGGTGAGCGCGCTGTGGACGCGGTGGCGGCGGCCGGAGAGCAGGGCCAAGCAGGCGCGCGCCTGCGCCTCGCTCTCGGCCTTGGGCAGGATGCGGCGGCCCGCGGCGACCACAGTGTCGGCTGCGAGGACCAGCGCGCCGTCCTGCGCCACCGCCGCCGCCTTCGCCGCCGCCATCCGCCGCGCATAAGGGATGGGCAGCTCGCCCTTCAGCGGCGTCTCGTCGATGGCGGCGGGGAGGATCGCCTCGGGCACGACCCCGATCCGCCCGAGAAGCTCGAGCCGTCTCGGCGAAGCGGAGGCAAGGATGAGCCGCATGCCACACCCCTAGCGTCATGCTGAACTTGTTTCAGCATCCATGAACACGGAAGCACCAGCTTTTCGAAGGCGGTGTTCATGGACCCTGAAACGAGTTCAGGGTGACGGCCTGTCGGGGCCGGTGAACCGCTTTCAGCGCGGTTCACTTGAAGCGGTAGGTAATGCGGCCCTTGGTCAGGTCGTAGGGCGTGAGCTCGACCAGCACCTCGTCGCCGGTCAGCACGCGGATGCGGTTCTTGCGCATCTTGCCGGCGGTGTGGCCGAGGATCTCGTGGCCGTTTTCGAGCTTCACGCGGAACATGGCGTTGGGCAGCAGCTCGACCACCTGCCCGCGCATTTCGAGAAGTTCTTCCTTGGCCATTCGCATCCCTGGAGGTCAGAAAAAAGCCGGCAGGCCTTAGCCGCTCATCGCCGAAATGGAAAGACTGCCGCGCCTTATTGGGAGGGGGCCGCCGGCGCCGGCGCGGGCGGCGCCTCGGCCGGATTGTGGCGGGCGAGGAAGGCTTCGACGCGGCGCAGGAAATCGGCCGCGTCCTGCGTCCGGGTAAAGCCGTGGCCCGCTTCGGGATAGAAGACGGATTCCATAAGCGTCCCGTGGCGGGTCAGCGCGCGCACCAGGTTGCGGGACTGCGCGACCGGAACGTTCCTGTCGCGCGCGCCGTGGGCGATGAGCAGGGGGACCCTGGCCCGTTCCGCCTGGCGCAGCGGCGAGATCGCGTCGAGATCGGTCCGCTCCTCGCCCTGCACGCGGCGGCGCCATTCGCGCGAATAGCGCGGGGCGGCGAACTGTCGGTTGTCGTAACGGAGCATCGCGCGCAAATCGGAGATGCCGGCGAAGCTGATCGCGCAGCGATAGCGCTCGGGATTGCGGATCGGCGCCCACATGGCGACATAGCCGCCATAAGAGGCGCCCATCACGCAGACCCGGCGGGCGTCGATTATTCCCTGTCCGGCGAGCCAGTCGACGCCGTCCTCGAGATCGTCGATCATGCCGCCGCCCCACTGGCCGAAGCCGCGCTCGACATAGGCCCGGCCATAGCCGGTGGAGCCGCGGAAATTCGCCTGCAGCACCGCATAACCGCGACTGGCGAGGAACTGGACCCAGGGATCGAACTCCCAGCTGTCGCGCGCGAACGGGCCGCCATGGGGCATCAGGATGAGCGGCAGCCCGCGCTCGGCACGGCCCGGCGGGAGCGTCAGGTAGGCGGGGATGTCGGTGCCGTCGCGGCTCTTGTAGGTGACCGCGCGGACCGGCGCCAGGCGATGCTCGGCGACATGGTCATAGGGGTTGGCGAAGGGATCGATCCGGCGGGCCCGGCGGTCGAACAGAAAATAGGTACCGGAATCGTCGGCCGCGCTCGACCAGATCAGCACGCGCATGCCGTCGTCCGAGCGGCCCAGCAGCCAGTTTGTCTTGCCGGGAAGCGCCCGGTCCACCGTCGCCTGCAGCTGCTGGAGCTCCGGGTTGATCCAGTGGAACCGGCGCCGGTCGTCCTCATAGGCGACGCCGTCGACGGTCCCGTTCGGGCCCATGATGAAGGCGGTGACGTCGACCTGCGGATGCTCGAAGACCGCCTCGCCGCGCGTATCGGTGGCGAAGTCATAGTTGTAGACGGCGAAGCGGCCGGTGACGGCGTTGGTCACGACGATGCCGCGGTCGGTATTCTGGACGAAGCGGATCATCTCGATCACGCTGCCGTCCTGCGGGTAGCGCCGCGAGTCGATCCGGCGCAGCTCCTCGCCCGGCCCGGCCCGGTAGAAGAGCCTGATCCGGCTGCTGCTCGAATCGACGCCGGCGCGGACCACGCCGTTGCCGTCCGCGAACCAGTCCCAGACCCCGGTCCGCCAGCGCTGCACGACACTCGATGCGCCGGTGGCGAGGTCGATCCGACGCACCTCCGGATACTGGTCCGCCGTCGCCTGGGTGGTGACGAGGGCGTAGGCGCCGGCCGGATCGACGAAGATCACCTGGTCGCCGACAATGCCCTCGCCCGTCTGCAGCGCGAGGCCGCGCCAGCTGGTCACGTCGAGCGCGATGATGCGGGTGACGGGAATATCGACCCCCGCATAACGCTGGACGACCTGGATGCCGACGAGCAGCCGGCGGGGCCCGGCCCAGCGCAGCCAGCGCACGTCGTAATTCTCCTGGACGTAGAGCCGCGGCTGCGTGCCGGTGCCGGCGCTCACGTCCCAGATCCCGATCCATTTCCTGTCGTCGAGGGTCAGCTCGGCGGCGATGCGGTTGCCGTCGGGCGAGAGAATCGGGGAGGACAGGTATGGCGGGCGCGCCAGCGCGTCGATCGGCACCGGAGCGGACGCCGACGGAAGCGTCGCGGCCGCGGCCGCCGGCGCCTGCGCGCTGAGCGGCGTGCAGAAGAGCAGGGCGGCCGCGCCCGATGCCGCCGCGAACATCCTGAAGGTCGTCATGAGCCCCTAACCGAGGATCACAATAAGCGCCGCCGCCAAACCCTGTAAAGACAAGAAAAAAGCCCGCCGGACCCCGGGTCAGGCGAGCCTTTTTCCTTACCGCCGCGGAAGCGTCAGCCGGCGCCGTGGCCCGCCAGCGCCGCGAGCAGCAGCAGGGCGACGATGTTGGTGATCTTGATCATCGGATTGACCGCTGGGCCGGCCGTGTCCTTGTAGGGATCGCCGACAGTGTCGCCGGTCACCGCCGCCTTATGGGCTTCCGAGCCCTTGCCGCCGTGATTGCCGTCCTCGATATATTTCTTGGCGTTGTCCCAGGCGCCGCCGCCCGAGGTCATCGAAATGGCCACGAACAGCCCCGAGACGATGACGCCGAGCAGGAGCGCGCCCAAAGCGGCGAAGGCCGAGGCCTGGCCGGCGACCGCGTTGATGATGAAATAGACCGCGATCGGCGCGAGCACCGGCAGCAGGCTGGGGATGATCATCTCGCGGATCGCGGCGCGGGTGACGAGATCGACGGTGCGGCCTTAATTGGGCCGTACCGTCCCCTCCATGATCCCGGTTTTGTCGCGTAACTGGGCGCGGACGTCCTCGACCACCGCGCCCGCCGCGCGGCCGACCGCGGTCATGCCGAAGGCGCCGAACGTGTAGGGCAGGAGGGCGCCGAGCAGCAGGCCGACGATCACATAGGGGTTGCTCAGCGAGAAATCGACGCGGAGCTCGGGGAAGAACAGCCCCAAGTCCGCGGTATAGGCGCCGAACAGGACGAGCGCGGCCAAAGCGGCCGAGCCGATCGCATAGCCCTTGGTCACCGCCTTGGTGGTGTTGCCGACCGCGTCGAGCGCGTCGGTGCGCTGGCGGACGTCGTCGGGAAGGCCCGCCATTTCGGCGATGCCGCCGGCATTGTCGGTGACCGGGCCATAGGCGTCCAGGGCGACGACCATGCCGGCCAGCGCCAGCATCGCGGTCGCGCCGAAGGCGACGCCGATGACGCCGGCGAGCTGATAGGCGCCGATCACGGCGATCACGATCACCAGGGTCGGCAGCGCCGTCGATTCGAGGCTGATCGCCAGGCCCTGGATGACGTTCGTGCCGTGGCCGGTCTCCGACGCCTTGGCGATCGAGCGCACCGGCCGGTAGTTGGTGCCGGTATAATATTCGGTGATCCAGACCAGGGCGCCGGTGAGGCCGAGGCCGATCAGCATGCAGTAGAACAGCTTCATGCCGGTCAGCGTCACCGTGGTGCCGCCGGCCCCGCCGAGCGTGGCCAAAGTCGCGTTCATGTCGCCCAACACATATTGGGTGGCGAAATAGACCGCGACGGCGCCCAATATGGCCGACGTCCAGAAGCCCTTGTAGAGCGCGCCCATGATCGACTGGCCCTTGCCGAGCCGGACCATGTAGGTGCCGATGATCGAGGTGACGATGCAGGCGCCGCCGATGATCAGCGGCAGCGTCATCAGCTGCGTGACCACAGCGCCGGGCGCGATCTGGCCGAGCGTGAGCGCGACCGAGACCATGGTCACGCCGAGCGTCACGACATAGGTTTCGAACAGGTCGGCGGCCATGCCGGCGCAATCGCCGACATTGTCGCCGACGTTGTCCGCGATGGTGGCGGGGTTACGGGGATCGTCCTCCGGGATGCCGGCCTCGACCTTGCCGACCAGGTCGGCGCCGACGTCGGCGGCCTTGGTGAAGATGCCGCCGCCGAGACGCGCGAAGATCGAAATCAGGGAGGCGCCGAAGGCCAAAGCGACGAGGCCGTCGATGACGACGCGCGAATCCGAGGCGTGCGCCGCGGGTCCGGTCAAATACCAGAAGAAGCCGGCGATCGCGAGCAGGCCCAGGCCCGCCACCAGCATGCCGGTGATCGCGCCCGAGCGGAAGGCGATGGTGAGGCCGCCCTGGAGCGAGGTGCGCGCCGCTTCGGCGGTGCGGACATTGGCCTTGACCGAGACGTTCATGCCGACGAAGCCGGTCACGCCCGAAAGGATCGCGCCGATCAGGAAGCCGATCGCCGAGACAAGCCCGAGGAAATAGAAGACCAGGCCGGCGACCACGACTCCGACGATCGCGATCGTGCGATATTGGCGGGCGAGATAGGCGCGCGCGCCCTCCTGCACGGCGGCCGCGATGTCCTGCATCCGCTCGTTGCCGGCGGGGGCTTTCAGCACCTGCATGGTGGTAACGAGGCCGTAGAGCACGGCGAGCAGGCCGCAGCCTATGGCGATGTAGACGACGGTCATAGAATATTCCCCTGAATGTCAAGCTGACGGGCCAGGCACCGGAGAGCGGCGCGCCCCATATGTGGCGCGCCCCTTAAAGAGGATAAGCGCATGTTTCAACCATGCTCGAAGCCGAGCCGCGCGGGCGGCGCGACCGGCGCGCCGCGCTCGGTGAGGACAAGGCCGGAGCCCGCCGCGAACCGCCCGATCCGCGAGAAGGGCAGGCCGATCTCCTCGGCGAGCGCGAGGATGACGCCGGCCTGGCCCCCGTCCGCCGCGAACAGCAGCTCATAATCGTCGCCGGCACCGGCCGCATCGAGCCGCGCCTCGCCGAGCAGCGCCAGATAGGGCCCGGAAAGCGGCACCGAATCGAGCTCGATCTGGACCGCGCAGCCGCTCGCCGCGGCCATGCGCGCGGCGTCGAGCAGCAGGCCGTCGGAGACGTCCATCATCGCCGAGACCAGGGGCGCCAGCCGCTCCCCGGCCTCGAGCCGCGGGCGGGGGTTGCGATAGCGCTCGACCAGCAGGTCGGCGGCGCCAAGCTCGCCCTTCAGCACGCGCAGGCCGGCGCCGGCGTCGCCGATCGTGCCCGAGACCCAAAGCAGGTCGCCGGCCCGCGCGCCGTCGCGGCTGGGCGGGAGACGCGCCGCCCGGCCGATCGCGGTCAGGCCGAGCACCCGCGCCGGCGCGGAGACGGTGTCGCCGCCGAGCAGGGGAATGCCGAAGGCGGAGAGCGCCGCGCCCAGCCCCTCCGCGAAGGCGCGGTCCCAGGCCTCGTCGCCGAGCGTGAAGCCGAGCAGCGCCCCGATCGGCCGCGCGCCCTTCGCGGCGAGGTCCGAAAGGTTCACAGCGACGAGCTTCCAGGCGACGTCGCCGGGCGGATCGCCAGGCAGATAATGGACGCCCTCGACGATCATGTCGTGGGTGAGGACCAGGAACGCGCCGTCCACCTCCAGCACCGCGGCATCGTCGAGCAGGCCGCGCGCGGCCGGGTCGGTGGCCAGCGCCCGCAGGGACTCGATGAAGGCGGATTCGCGGCTTACTTGCGCACCTCCTTGGCGATCGCATCGAGCAGGCCGTTGACGAAGCCGGTCTCGCGGGCGTCGTAAAAGGCCTTGGCGACGTCGACATATTCGCCGATCACGGCCGCGGTCGGCACGTCGGCGCGGGCGACCAACTCATAGGCGCCGGCGCGCAAGATCGCCTTCATCGGCTTGTCGAGCCGGGCCAGCGACCAGCCGGGGGCGAGCTTGCCGGCGATCAGGCCGTCAAGCTCGTCGCGCCGCGCCTCCGCGCCTGACACCAGATCGTCGAAGAAATCGACCTCGGCATCGGCATATTCCACCCCGTCGATGGTCGCGCCGAGCCGATGGTGGTGGAATTCGTGGAGCAGCCGCGCGAGCGGCGTGCCTTCCATCTCCTGCTGGTAGAGCGCCTGCACGGCGGCGAGCCGCGCGGCGGAGCGGGAAAGCGAGCGCTTTGGGGTGGTGGCCATGGAGGGGCCCATAGCTAGACCGGAGCCGCCATGAAATCCCGGATCGCGGCGATCACCGGTTCGGGCTTCTCCCAGGGGACGAAATGACCGGCGTCGGGGATGGTGACGAGGGTGAGATCGTCGATCAGCGCGTCGAGGCCCTCGATCTGCACGGGCAGCAGCGCCTTGTCGCCGAGCGCCCAGATGACGAGCACCGGCATCTTCAGGCGCGGGAACGGGGCCGCAGTCCAGGCGGGTGCGGCCACCTCCTCGCCGACCTTCGGCACGACGATCTCGCTTGCCCGGTACCAGTTCAGCATCGCGGTGAGCGCGCCGGGCGCGGACCAGCCGGCGAGATAGGCGGCCTTTTCCTCAGGCGGGACGCGGCCGAGATCCGCGTGGCTGCCGAAGGTCTTGGCGTAGAAGCTCTCCCAGCCCATCGCCGCGATGCCCTGCTCCATCGCGGGGTTGCGGAAGGCGTTCATATATTGCGAGGCGGCGCGCTGGGCCGAATCCTCGATCAGGCTCTTCTGGAAGACGAGCGGATGCGGCGCGTTGACGATGACGAGGCGCTTGACGCGGTCGGGATGTTTCAGCGCCGCCAGCCAGGCGACCGCGCCGCCCCAATCGTGGCCGACGAGGGTGAAGCGTCCGAGCCCCAGCGCGTCGGCGAGCGCGATCAGATCCTCGACGATCCGGTCGGTCCGATAATTCTCGACGCCCTCGGGCTTGTCCGAGCCGGCGAAGCCGCGCTGGTCGGGCGCGACGACGCGAAAATCGCCGGCCATAGCGGGGGCGACCGCGCGCCAGGTCCGATGCGATTCGGGGAAGCCGTGGAGGAAGACGATCGCCTCGGCGTCCGTGGGCCCGCCCTGCTGGACGTTGAGCGTGACCCCGGTGGGAAGGGCGATGCGGGCGGTGGTCAATGTGGTCATGGATAGCTCACCGTCTTGGGGACGTCGGGCAGGGGAATGAACTCGTCATGGTCGTCGGGCGGCAGCGCGAAGCGGCCGGCTTTCCAATCCTCCTTGGCCTGGTCGATCCGGTCGCGGCGCGAGGAGACGAAGTTCCAGAAGACGTGGCGCGGCCCGTCCAATGGCGCGCCGCCGCAGAGCATGACGCGGCCGCCCCGCGCCGACCGCAGGGTGGCGCGGATGCCGGGGCGCAGGACGTAGAGCGTGCCCGGATCGAGCGCGATCCCGTCGAGGCTCGCTTCGCCCTCGGCCAGATAGAGGCCGCGCTCCTCGGCCTCCGCATCGATCGGCATGGCGCCGCCGGCGCGCAGATGGATGTCGGCGTAGATGGTGTGGCTGTGGCAGGTGACCGGCGCGGTCTCGCCCCACAAAGTCCCCATCACCACGCGCGCCGCGACGCTGTCGCCTTCGACCAAGGGCAAAGCGTCCTTCGGCACATGCTCGAAGGCCGGGTCGATCTCCTCCTTGGCGGCGGGCAGCGCGATCCAGGTCTGGATGCCGCTGAGCTCCGGTCCTTCGGCGCGGACCGCGGCGGGCGAGCGCTCGCTATGGGTGATGCCCCTGCCGGCGGTCATCAGATTGACCGCGCCGGGCGCGATCGTCGCGTAGGTGCCGAGCGAATCGCGATGGTCGATCGCGCCGGCGAACAGATAGGTGACGGTGGCGAGGTTGATATGCGGGTGCGGCCTGACGTCGATGCCGGTCCCCGGCGCGAGTCGGGCGGGGCCCATCTGGTCGAAGAAGATGAACGGCCCGATCGTGGTGCGCTCGCGGTGGGGGAGCGTGCGGTGGACCTTGAACCCGCCGAGATCGTGGGTGGTGGGGGTGAGGGTCTGGAGGAAGGGATCGTCGGTCATGGCGCCATCCTACGCGGGATGACGCACGAAGCGAAGCCGCCTGCCGGCCGGTGCCTCTGAGCCTCTCCAGATTTGCGTATTTCCGTATTGACGACAACTCTATATATGTAGATTTAACACCCATGGTTCGAAATCGCACCTTGTCGCGGGCGGCGCGCATGATCCTTGCGATCATGGCCGATGCCGGGAGCCGCTGGCTCCATGGCTACGATCTGTGCCGTCGCGGCGCGGTCAAATCCGGCACGCTCTATCCATTGCTGATCCGCCTGGAAGAGCAAGGCTATCTGGAGGCCGAATGGCAGGCGCCCGCGGAGCCCGGGCGGCCGCCGCGTCACGCCTATCGGCTAACCGCGACGGGCCGGGCACTGGCGCGCGCGAACCCGCCGCTCGGGCGGGGCGCCGTCGCCGGCGACCCTCGGGGAAAGCCCGCATGAGGCGCGTGCTCGCGGAAATGATCGTCCGCCTCGCCGCGATCATTTTGCCGGCGCGCCTGCGGGACTGGGGCCGCGCCATGGTGGTTGAGCTCGCCGCGATCGAGAGGCCGGGGGCGGCCCTCGCCTTCGCCCTCGGCTGCCTCGCCGGCGCGCTCCGGCAGACCATGTCCGCCCACCTCCGCCATCCCCGCCGGCTCGCCGCATTGTGCGCGATCGTCGCAACGGGCCTCGGCCTGGCCTATATGAATGCGGCGGGTGCGCCGCTCTCCTACCTCGCGATCAACGCCGCGGCGCTCGCCATCGGCCTGCTCGCGGTCGGCGTGCTGACCGATGCCGGGCGGCTTTGGCGAATCGCCGGCGGCGCGGTCGGGGTCGCGCTCGCCTGCCTGATCCTGCTCACCGCTCTGTTCGGCGTTTCGGCGGACGGCGCGACGCGCTGGATCTCGGCCGGCGGCATCCTCCTCCAGCCCGGTCTCTTCCTGGTCCCGGTCGTCGCCCTCGGCTTCGCCCGCGCGCGCGGAGCGGCGTCGCTGCTCGCCGTCCTGATCGCGGCGCTGGCGCTGGCGCTGCAGCCGGACCGGGCGATGGCGGGCGCGCTCGCGCTCGCCATGGCCGCGCTGGCGCTGGCGCGGCCCGAGCGAGGGGTGCTGGTCGCGCTCGGCGCGGCGCTGGCGGCTTTCGCGGCGACCATGGTGCGCGCCGACGCCTCGGCTGCAATGCCCGTCGTGGCCCAGGTCTTCTACTCGTCCTTCGGCGTGCATCCGCTGGCCGGGCTCGCGGTTCTCGCCGGCGCGGCCCTTATGCTCGTCCCGGCGATTGCGGGGTACATCCGGGATTCCGATCATCGCCCGATCTACGCCGTGTTCGCTGCGGTCTGGCTGGCCGTGATCCTTGCGGCCGCACTCGGCAATTATCCGACGCCGCTGGTGGGCTATGGCGGCAGCGCGATCCTCGGTTACCTGATCAGCCTGCTCGGCCTGCCGTCGCGCCCCGCCACCCGAAGCATTGCTCGGGACGGTGCCGCGGTGCAGTCCGAACCCGAGGAGCCGAAGCGCAGTCTGCGCGCGAGCCTGACCGTCGCGGGCTGACAGGCAGGGCTATTCGCCGGGCGCCCGCGCCCGGATCGCCAGCGCGTGGATGCGCTCGCGCATCAGGTCGCCCAATGCCGCGTTGACGGCGCGCTGGCGTTCGAGGCGGGACATTCCCGCAAAGGCCTCGGCCTCGATCTCCACGGTGAAATGGCTTTCGCCGCTGCCGTCGTCGCCGGCATGGCCGTGATGCCTGGCTGAGTCGTTGATCACGGCGAGGTGCGTTGGAGCGAGCGCCGCGCGCAGGCGTTCTTCGATCTCGGCCGCGACGGGGCCTGTTAAAGCGTGGCTCATCCGGGTCTATATAGAGGAAATGGGGACAGTTGCGAGCAACTGTCCCCCTGAAAGGGAGCGAGGATTGGCGAGCGCGAGAGGCAAGGAGACGCGGTTCCACGGACGGGTCGAGGGGCGGGCGAAGCATTGCGCCGAACCCGGCTGCGACGCGCCCGGCGAGTTTCGCGCGCCCGGCTCCGAACGCCCCGGCTTCGACGGCCCGGGCGAGTGGCGCTGGCTGTGCCTCGATCACGTCCGCGAATTCAACGCCGGCTATAATTGGTTCGAGGGGATGACCGCCGACGAGATCAGCGCGGCGCAGAATCCCTATGGCGGCTGGGACCGCGAGACCCGCGCTTTCGGGACGGCGGGGGCCTCGCCGGGGCCCCGCTGGGCCGATTTCGTCGATCCGCTCGACGCGATCGGCGCGCGTTTCCAGGCGCATATGCAGCACAGGCGGCGCCAGGACGGGCGCGAGCTGAGCGAGGGCGACCGCAAGAATTTGCGCACGCTCGGGCTCGACATGGATACCGACCGCCGCGGCCTCCGGATGCGCTATGCCGAGCTCGTCCGCCGCTACCATCCCGACCATAATGGCGGCGACCGCGGCCACGAGAAAGCATTGCAGGCGGTGATCGAGGCTTATACGGCGCTGAAGGGGCGGCCGGTGTTCGCCTGAACCAGAGAAAAACCATGGCAGACATTCCCAACGTCAACCCCGACAGCCGCTCGGCGACCGTGATGGACGCGCCGGACCGGATGGTGAAGGTGCGCGAGCTGTTCGGGATCGACAGCGACATGGAGGTGCCGGCCTTCTCCGAGGCCGACGAGCGCGTGCCCGACCACGACCCGGCCTACGTCTTCGATCCCGACACCACGCTCGCGATCTGCGCGGGCTTCGGCAAGAATCGCCGCGTCATGATCCAGGGCTATCACGGCACCGGCAAGTCGACGCATATCGAGCAGGTCGCGGCGCGGCTGAACTGGCCGACCATCAGGATCAACCTCGACGCCCATATCAGCCGCATCGACCTGGTCGGCCGCGACGCCATCGTGCTGCGCGAGGGCCAGCAGGTCACCGAATTCCGCGAGGGTCTGCTGCCCTGGGCGCTGCAGACGCCGACCGCTCTTGTGTTCGACGAATATGATGCCGGCCGGCCCGACGTCATGTTCGTCATCCAGCGCGTGCTCGAGACCGAGGGCAAATTGACCCTGCTGGACCAGAACAGGGTGATCCGCCCGCATCCCTATTTCCGGCTGTTCGCGACCACCAACACGGTCGGCCTCGGCGACACGACCGGCCTCTATCACGGCACCCAGCAGATCAACCAGGGCCAGATGGACCGCTGGAACATCGTCGTCACCCTTAACTATCTGCCCGCCGAGACCGAAGCCCGCATCGTCCTCGCCAAGTCGGGCGAGTACGACCATGAGGGCGGCCGCCAGGAGGTCGAGCGGATGATCAAGGTCGCCGATTTGACCCGCCGCGGCTTCGTCAACGGCGACATCTCGACCGTGATGAGCCCGCGCACCGTGATCAGCTGGGCGCAGAATGCGATGATCTTCGGCGATGTCGGCTTCGCGTTCCGGCTCACCTTCCTCAACAAATGCGACGAAGCCGAGCGGGCGACCGTGGCGGAATATTACCAGCGCGTGTTCGGCAAGGATCTGCCGGAGAGCGTGGTGGGGAAGTCTGATCCAAACTAATAGTCCAGTTCGGATAAGTGCAATGCCGCATTCGACTATGATTTGACTTCCAACGGTGCCGGGTGTGTTGACTGGAGACACGCCGGGGCATAGCAGCTTCGCAGGATGTTTCCCGCGACACGAGTCGCGGACAGTCCAACCGGGGGCATCGTTTCATGGGAGCGGCGTTACAGCCACGATCGACGCTGCTTTGCCTGGCCTACCTGGCCGCAATCGCCGGCGGCCTCGGCGGCTGCACCGTCGTCAACGTCCACTCGGAGACCGGCGTGCGCACGCGTTATTATCCGGGCGTGGCCGTGATCCAGCTCACGCGCGCCGAGGCGGTTCAGGTCGTAGAAGTGGAATCGATCGGCGCAACCGGGATCGGAAACCAGCTCAACCTGGGCTGGAGCCACAGCCGGATCGCGCTGGTGCCGCAGGGACGGTGCCAGCTGATCGCCTGGCGGATCGAGCGCGCGCAGGTCGCCGCGCTGCGCGAGTTGCTTGGGCCGGGAACCGAAATCTGTGACCGTGAGGGAGGAACGAGATGAGGAAGATGATCTTATTGGGGGGGATCGCCGCCCTGTCGCTTGGCGGATGCACAACGGGTCAGCAGGGCATGCCGCTGGTTTTCGGCAGGACCCAAACTGTCGGGGTCTCCGTCGCCGGCTCGGTGCCGGACCAGGGCGCGCATCTCACGCTCGGCTTCTCGGACCGGAACATAGCGATCGTGCCGACGTCGGCGCCCAATGGCGACCCCATCCGCTCGGTCGCCCCCGACCCGACGGTCCCGGGTGCGCAATTTCAGGATTCCCTGTCGGTGCTCGGGCAGTTCGAAGTGAATGCGAACGCGACCAATGTGAGCACGAGCCTCGGCACCTTCTTCTCGACGGGCCTCGCCGCGCGCAATCTCGCGGAGGGCTTCCGCGATAAATTGAGAGGCTTCGGAACGCCGGCGTCGACGGGCAGCGTGATTCCAAAGCCAGGCCCCTGATCGGCCGCGGCGGCGTGACGCTGCCAGGCTGAGATCCGGGAGGGAGCCGGCGACGCAATGAGGAGTGGGCCATGATGATTTCCCGCAATGTCGCGACCGCCGGGCGGGCGAACGGGCCGCGCGCGAACCCTTCGGCTGTCGCGATGCCGTCGGTTCCTCCGGTAAGGCCGGTTCCGTCAGTGCCCCCCGTTCCACCGGTGCCCCCGGTTCCTCCGATACGGTCGGTTTCGCCAGTGCCCCCCGTTCCACCGGTGCCCCCGGTTCCGCCCGTGCGTCCGGTTCCGCCAGTGCGTCCGGTTCCGCCAGTGCGTCCGGTTCCGCCAGTGCCTCCGGTTCCGCCAGTGCCTCCGGTTCCGCCAGTGCCTCCGGTGCCTCCCGTTCCTCCGGTGCCGCCGGTCCCGCCCCTACCCTCCACGCCGCGGGTTCCGAACGTGCCCGGCGTTCCCGGCCAGCCGAATGTGCCCGACGTGCCCGACGTGCGCGCGCGTGGGCGCCGCCGAGGGTAGGGCGCCAGCCCGCGGGCGCCGCCCTCGGCCTTGATGCGGGCCGCGACATCGTCCATTCCCCGGCTGACAAGCCGATGGCCAGCGACAACCCTCTCGAATCCTTCCGCCTCGCGCTGGCCGGGGCGACGCGGGCGATTGCCGGCGACGCGGAGGTGGAGCTCTCCTTCACCAGCGACGCGCCGGCGGTGACCGGCAAGGCGGTCAAGGCGCCGATGCCTGGCCGCTCGCTCGGCGCGGACGAGGCGGCGCAGGCGCGCGGCTTCGCCGATGCCGCGG
>JBKJZJ010000035.1:0-5291 GCA_046715355.1 Allosphingosinicella sp.
GCGTCGTGCCGGCGCCGATATCGGTGCCGATGCCGATCCTGACGCCATGCCGGTCGGCCTGCGCGAGGTCGAACAGGCCCGAGCCGAGGAACATGTTGCTGGTCGGGCAGAAGGCGATGCCGGCGCCGGCCGCGGCCATGCGCGCCAGCGCCCGGTCGCTCATGTGGACGCAATGGGCGAAGACCGAGCGCGGCCCGACCAGGCCGAACCGGTCGTAGACGTCGAGATAGTCGGCGGCGTCGGGGAAGCGCTCGGCGACATGCGCGATCTCGCCGACATTCTCGGAGAGGTGGGTGTGCATCAGCACGTCCGGGTGGGCGGCGACCAGGGCGCCGGCATCGGCGAGCTGCTCGCTGCTCGACGTGGGCACGAAGCGCGGCGTCACGGCGTAGCCGAGGCGGCCGCGGCCGCGCCACCGCGCGATCAGCGCCTCGGTGTCGGCGCGGCCGGAGGCGATTGTGTCGCTCAGGCCGTCGGGGCCCAGGTCCATCAGCACCTTGCCGGAGACGATCCGCATGTCGCGCTCGAGCGCGGCCTCGAACAGCGCGTCGCCCGAGCCGGCGTGGACGGTGGCGAAGACGAGCGCGCTGGTGGTGCCGTGCCGGAGCAGCTGGTCGAGGAAGAAGGCGGCCACCGAGTCGGCATGGCCGCGGTCGGCGAAGGCCATTTCGGCCGGGAAGATATGGCGTTCGAGCCATTGCATGAGCTGCTCGCCGTGCGAGGCGATGCACTCGATCTGCGGATAATGGACATGCGCATCGACGAAGCCGGGGACGATTAGGCCGTCGAGCCGCTCGGTTTCGGCCTCGGCGAACTCTTCGGTGAAGGGCCCGCAGAAGACGATCAGCCCGTCCTCCACCAGGAGCAGGCCGTCCTCATGATAATGGATTGCATCCGGGCCCGCGCTGGCGGGGTCGTCGGGGACGCTCAGGATCTCGCCGCGAAAGGCCTTCATGCCGGCGCCCTCAAAGTCAGCAGCTGCGCGAGCGTTGCGATTGCGATGACCTCCGGCTCCTTGCCGTGGATGCCGGGCAGGCCGATCGGACAGGTGAGCCGGGCCGCGTCCACGCCGTCGGCCGCGAGGCGGGAGAGGAAGCGGGCGCGCTTGGTCCGCGAGCCGATCAGCCCGACGAAGCGCGCGCGGCCGCCGAGCGCGGCGGCGGTGAGGCGGTAATCGAGCGCGTGATCGTGGGTGAGGATCACCACCGCCGCGCCCTCCGGCGCCTGGCCTGCGCAGGCGACCATCGCGGCCTCGTCGGCGAGGACGACGCCGGCGGTTTCGGCCGCCTCCGGCCGGCTGTCATGCCAGGCGAAATGGAGCGGCAGGTCTTGCGCGCGCGCGGCGATCGCACGGCCGACATGACCGGCACCGAACATATAGACCGGCAGCAGGTCGGTCTCGGCGGGCTCGACGAAGCGGGCGCCGGCAGCGGGGAGGGGGCCCCGGGCATCGAGCCTCTCGCCATCCTGCCCGGCCATCCGACAGACCTTGTCGCGCAGCGTCACCGCGAAAGGGCCGCCGCTTTCGGGAATCTCGTCAAGCCGCTCGACCATGAGCCGGACCCGCCCGCCGCAGCATTGGCCGAGCAGCGGCCCGAGCGGATAATCCTGCACGCGCCAGCTTCCCGGCGGGTGCGCCAGGATCGCCCGCGCCTGCGCCGTCGCCTGGTGCTCGAGCGCGCCGCCGCCGATCGTGCCGGCGAGGCCGGCCTGCGTCACCACCATGCGCGCGCCGGGGCCTCGGGGGGCGGAACCCTCGGTGGCGAGGATGGTGACGAGCGCCGCCGGACCCCGAAGCAGCGCGTCGCGGGCGTGGCTGGTCCAGTCAGCCATCTCGGGCCCTGAGCTCGTCGATCGCGGCGAGGATGCGCTCGGGCGTGGCGGGCGCGTCGAGCTTCGGCAGCCCCTTGCCGGGCGCGGCGGCGGCGACGGCCTGGGTCAGAGCCGAGAAGACCGAGATGGCGAGCATCAGCGGCGGCTCGCCGACTGCCTTGGAGCGGTGGATGGTGGGCTCTTGGTTGCGTCCGCGCTCCCAGATCGCGATCTCCATCCGCGCCGGGCGGTCGTTGGCGGTCGGGATCTTGTAGGTGGACGGGGCGTGGGTGAGCAGGCGGCCGCGCTTATCGTAGACCAGCTCCTCCGTCGTCAGCCAGCCCATGCCCTGGATGAAGCCGCCCTCGATCTGCCCCAGGTCGATCGCCGGGTTGAGCGAGTGGCCGACATCGTGGAGGATGTCGACCGCGACGACCTTGTGCTCGCCGGTGAGCGTGTCGATCACGACCTCGCTGAGCGCGGCGCCATAAGCGAAATAGAGGAACGGGCGGCCGCGATGGCTGGGGCGGTCGTAGGCGATCTTGGGGGTGGCGTAGAAGCCGGTCGCGGCGAGCGAGATGCGCGCGAGATGGGCGCGACGGCAGAGCTCGGCGAAGCTCCAGCCCGCGGCGTCCGGCTGGGTCGCGGCGAAATCGTCGAGGCGCTCGCGGATCGTCTCGGCGGCATATTTCGCGGCCATGCCGTTCAAGTCCGCGCCCGAGGAGGCGGCGGTGGCCGACGTGTTGGGCACCTTGTCGGTCCGCGTCGCGCTGATCTTGACGCTCTCGACCGGCACCGCGAACACGTCCGCCACCGCTTGCGCGACCTTGATCATCAGCCCCTGGCCCATCTCGGTGCCGCCATGGTTCAGGTGGATCGATCCGTCGGCATAGACCAGCACCAGCGCCCCGGCCTGGTTGAGGTGGGTGGTGGTGAAGCTGATCCCGAACTTGACTGGCGTCAGCGCGAGGCCCTTCTTGAGGACATTGTGGCTGGCGTTGAACGCCGCCACCGCCTCGCGGCGCGCGGCATAGCCCGCGCTTGTCGCCAGCTCGGCGATCAGCTCCGGCGCGACATTGTCCTCGACTCTCATGTGATAGGGCGTGACGTCGCGTCCGGGCCCGTAGAAATTGGCCTGGCGGACGGCGAGCGGATCGAGCCCGAGATGCGCGGCCACGGCGTCCATCACCCGCTCGATCGCCATCATCCCCTGCGGCCCGCCGAAGCCGCGGAAGGCGGTGTTGGAGACGGTGTGGGTCTTCAGGCGGTGCGAAACGATCTCGACCGCGGGCAGATAATAGCAATTGTCGGCGTGAAACATGGCGCGGTCGTTGATCGCCGGCGAAAGGTCCACCGTGGCGCCGCAGCGTGACGCGAGGACGATGCGGATCGCCTCGATCCGGCCGTTGCCGTCGAAACCCACATCGTAATCCACGGCAAAATCGTGGCGCTTGCCGGTCGCGGCCATGTCGTCGTCGCGGTCGGCGCGGAATTTGGCGGGCCGGCCGGTCTTCGCCGCGACCAGCGCGCAGGCGACCGCGAAGGCGGCGGCCTGGGTCTCCTTGCCGCCGAACGCGCCGCCCATGCGGCGGACCTCGACGACGATCTGGGCATGGCTGCGCCCGAGCAGCTTGGCGACGAGATGCTGGATCTCGCTCGGATGCTGGGTGGAGCTGAGGATGTGCAGCTGCCCCTGCTCGCCGGGCGTGGCGAGCGCGGCCTGGCCTTCGAGGTAGAAATGCTCCTGGCCGCCCATTTCGAGGGTGCCGGTCAGGCGGTGGGGCGCGGCGGCAAGCCCGGCGCTTGCGTCGCCGCGGGACATGACCTGCGTGTCCTCGATCTCGGAGCCGGCGGTCTTCGCGTCCGCGATCGTGACCAGAGCGGGCCGGGGCTCGACCACCGCCTCGCCGAGCCGGGCGGCGCGGCGGGCGGCGCGCGTGCTGGTCGCCGCGACCAGGAAGAGCGGCTGGCCCGGATAGAGGATTTCTCCGTCGGCGAGCAGCCTGTCGTCATGGACGACCGGTCCGACATTGTTCTCGCCGGGGATGTCGGCGGCGGTGAAGACGGCGACGATCCCGGGCGCGGCCCGCACCGCGTCCAGGTCCAGCGACAGCAAAGCGGCATGACCCTCGTCGGCATGGCCGAAGGCGCAGTGGAGCACGCCCGGAGGCTCGGGGAGATCGTCGACATAGGCGGCGGTGCCCGCGACGTGGAGGTCGGCGCTGTCGTGCGGCAGCGGCTGGTGGACGGCGCGCTCAGCCATGCAGCACGCTGACGGGCTCGCTTTGCTCCGCCCACAGGCGGCGCAGCAGGTTGGCGGCGACGGCGCGGCGATAGGCGGCGGAGCCGCGCAGGTCGTCGAGCGGGTCGTAATCCTTGGCGAGCGCTCGTGCGCCGGCTTCGACGGTGTCCTCGTTCCACGCCTGGCCGGTAAGCGCGGCTTCGCAGCCGGGCGCGCGGGCGGGAATGGCTGCCATGCCGCCGAAGGCGACGCGCGCCTCGGTGACGATGCCGTCCTCGATGCGGAGCGCGAAGGCGCCGCAGACGCCCGAAATGTCGCTGTCGAAGCGCTTGGAGAGCTTGACGACGCGGACCAGCATGTCGGGCGAGGGGCGTGGGATGCGGACGCTCTCGACGAACTCGCCGGGCGCGAGGTCCTGCTTGCCGTAGCCCAGGAAGAAATCCTCGAGCGCGATGGTGCGGCGCGCCGTGCCGCGGCGGAGCGTGAGCTCGGCATCGAGCGCGATGAAGGCGGGCGGCATATCGCCGATCGGAGAGCCGTTGGCGATATTGCCGCCGATCGTGCCCATGTTGCGGACCTGGACGCCGCCGATGCGGCGGACAAGCTCGCCGAGATCGGGGTGGAGGCGGGCCAGCGCCTCGCGGGCGTCGGTATAGCGGACGCAGGCGCCGAGCGTGAGCGCGCCCGGGCTCTCCTCGATCCGCTGCAGATCGGCGATGTCGCCGATGAAGACGGTGGGCCCGAGGTCGCGAAGCTGCTTGGTGACCCACAGGCCGACATCGGTCGCCCCGGCGACGATGCGGGTTTCGGGGTGGGCGAGGAGGAGATCGGCCAATTCGTCGGCACTGTCGGGATGGCCGTAAGCGGGCCGCAGGGCGCGCAAGGCGTCGACGATGTCGCGGTCCTCCTCTGCCGCCACCGGTACCGCTTCGCCCGCCGCGAGGATGGGACCGTAGCCGGTGCAGCGGCACAGATTGCCGGCGATGACGTCGCCCACCGGGACGCCCACGGTCCCCGCCGCGCCGATGCTGCGGCCGTAGAGCGACATCACGAAGCCGGGCGTGCAGAAGCCGCATTGCGAGCCGTGGCGCTCGACCAGTTCGCGCTGGACCGGGTGCGCGCCCCCCAGGCTTTCGACGGTCCTCAGCGCCTTGCCGTCGAGCATCGGCAGGAACAGGATGCAGGCATTAACCGCGCGCCACGCGACGGTCTCTCCCTCGAGCTCGCCGAGCAGGAC